>CAZUHN010000035.1:0-4372 GCA_964620535.1 uncultured Nitrospinaceae bacterium
GTTGTTCTCACATTAATATTAAAACCGCCGGTTTTACATAGGTGTCCGCCTTTATCACACGGCGGCGTTGGTAAAACGGCTAGCCGGTTACAGTGCAGCTACGATCGTGGAGAAGGCAGTCTGGATTCCACCGCTCAATGCGGTCAAGCCCGCGATCAGAACAATGGCGACCAGTGAAATAATCAGGGCGTACTCAACAAGCGTTTGCCCTTCTTCTCGATGGAACATACCCTTCATCATTTTCAGCATTTATTCTCTCCTTTATTAAGAGGCTGGCGGAGAAGGTTGGCCCTATTTACGAAGACCCTTCGTTGAAAAAATGTTTAGACACGATGGGCTATTATCCTTGCCGTAGGCCACTTATACTCACACCCTTGAAAATTAGCTTGTTCTGACCTGAAACTTTCAAACGCCGCCGTTTCATACCGGTTAGCCGGTATGAAACGGCGGCGTTGATAAAACGGCTAGCCGGTTACAGTGCAGCTACGATCGTGGAGAAGGCAGTGTTGATTCCACCGCTCAATGCGGTCAAGCCCGCGATCAGAACAATGGCGACCAGTGAAATAATCAGGGCGTACTCAACAAGCGTTTGCCCTTCTTCTAGATGGAACATACCCTTCATCATTTTCAGCATTTATTCTCTCCTTTATTAAGAGGCGCGTATTTTGATTTACGCGCTGAAACTAGGCACGAAAAGTGCCACATTATAACTACCAATATGTGTCCACCCCTTTGAAATCGCGACAACTTCAATTTCCTTTCTTGAATCAGGGAGCCACTTGTAAATCTCTTTGACCCTTCTTGGACAGGTAATAGGTCCCATTCACTACGTAAATAATACCATCACCTCGCCAATCGGTGGTTAAACCATTTCACAGAAAGAATGTTATGAAAATCACAAAATCACCTGTTTTTTCCCCTTTTAAATCAAAATAATTCATCAGTTCCTCGATTCGCTTCCCCTGCCTCGCGAAATTGAATCTCCCGCCACGAGATACAAACAATTCGTTATTGTTGGCGCCACATCGAATTTTCGATAATCTTCACCTTCTCTGAAAAATGACCGTCATGAAAAAAAGAGTTCCATCCCATATATCGAAAATTCATTCATTCCCAACAAGATACACAAGCACAATTCATATAGTTTTCAACAATCAAGATTATATGCCAATCTCCCACCTCATTGAAACTCTTTTTATTCGGGATTATTTAAATTATGATACACACACCCCCTGGCCCGTTTCCAAACAGCCCAGCCTCTCCCCCCCGCTTACATCAAAAAACCTCTCTCACTTTCTTTTTCCCCATTCCTCCCCCGGCGTCCACCGGCCGGGCGCTCTCCCCTAATATATGTATATTACATATGTTGTATATTTCCCCGTCCTCCCTTGCGCAGAGAAATAGGCAAAAACAGAAATTTAATTATTATATAATATTTCATTTTCGTCTACTCAATCCTTGCCGTATCCGCCATCTCCGGCCCTTGGGCCGCAGGCTACACCAAAAGCCGCCTTCATTTCCCCTTTTCCATTCGAGATCCCCGCCTTCCAAGACGAGCGTGCGCAAAATTCGAGCCGACCCCGAATTCCGCCATATTACAAACTTGCCCTTGATTGCGCTAAAATATTCTTGCTAAATGCGTCCGGTATAATCTCCTAATCTTTAACAAGGAATCAGCATGCCAACTGCCTTCGGTTCCCGCTTCACCGCCCAGCGCGCAGAACTCTTCCGCCGCGTCGCCCACATCGGCTTCTTTCAGAGCCTTACCGATGACGAGCGCCACTCCCTCCTGGCCCACGGCCAGATCCGAAATTTCAACGACAATAATGTTATCTTCGATGAAGGCGCCACACACGGAGATTTAATCTACTTCGTCGTCAACGGCGAGGTGGACATTCAGCTCAGCGGTTTTCAGGGCAAGGACGGAACCGGAACCGTGGCCAATATGAAAGCCTCCGGGATTTTTGGCGAAATGTCCATGTTCGACAAGCTGCCGCGTTCCGCCACCGCCCGGGCGCGCGGCGCGACCGCCGTCCTCGAGCTCGATCTTAACCTGATGCTCAAAGAGGAAGAGGACCTGATTACCAAAGACCTCGCCATCAAGATCCTGGTCCACATAACAGAAGAGCTCTGTGCGAAGATCCGCAGGGTCAACTCCGTACTCCAGCACAACTTCACCTGATCGCGCCACCCCTGCACACTCCCCCGCCTCGCCCTGGCGGTTGGCGCCCCACCCCCGGCCCTGTGCGCTTTGCCGCGTCCCCATTCCCAAGGAGCCCTAAAATGATCGTCGAGGAAAAACGGATCGCCCGGATCTTCCGGATCCGGTTCGAATGCGGAGAGGAAATCATCGAGGGACTCACCCGGCTCGCGCGGGAAAAAAGCATCCGCGAGGCCAGTCTACACCTCTACGGCGCCCTTTTGGGCGGACGGATGATCACCGGGTTCCGCAGCGCCGACGGCTTCGACGTGAACCGCGCGCCCATCGGAACCCATACTGAGTACATCGGACACGGAACCCTGACCTGGCCCGATGCCTCCCCCGAAGCCCTGGGCGAAGGGCAGGAATGGGACGGCCCCCAACCCTACGTGCACATCCACTTCGCGACGAGCGGACCTGCCGGAAAAAGCACCGAGGAGGTCCGCGTCGGCCATCTCAGCACCGGCGAGGCAAAAGCGACCTTCGTGGATCTGATCGAGTACGAATAGGCTTCATTCGTCCAAAATAGGATTTCCTCCTAAAATCTTTTCTTCCCTCCGGCGTCAATCGGAGATGACGACGACCTCGATCTCCACCAGGAGGTTGGGATAGCGGGTTCGGCTTGCACCGTAGAGCGGGCGGGTTTGCGATCCGCGAAGGGTTCAGCGAACACCTCGTTCATCCCGGCCATGTTCTTCAAATACACGGTCGTCTTGATCACATCCTTGAGGCCCGCCCCCCCTCCTCCAACACGGCCTCGAGGTTTTGGAACACTTGCTGGACCTGGGCGCGGATGTCCCCCTCGCCCACGGCGTTGCCTTCGCGGTCGCGTGCCACCTTCCCGGAGGTGTAGACGAAGGGCCCGCGCTTGGTGCCCGCCACATAGGGATGGGGTGGAACGCGCAAGGAAGTGGGTTGAAGAAGGATTACGGCTATCAGAACATCTCCTTCGGTCGTGGGGATAGGGGAAAATATGCGCCGAAAGAAAGAATGTCCTCCTCCGGCGAGAGGATGCGGCTACGGCCGGTGGCCGCCTTATGATCCCAAGGCGGTAGCGCTCCCCGTCATGAGACACGGTTTCCGGCGAAGGCGCAGGCCGCGCGGTGATTTGAAAATGAATATCGTGATTTTCGGGAACGTGGGGAGACGCCCGCGTCGGCCACCCCAGCGCCGGGGGGAGGGGGCATTCTCTCTCTCCAGCCGTAGGGCAAAGTCAGAAGCCGGACTCCAGCGGAAACTTACAAGAAAACCCCACTCGATTTGGCGTGGTGTTATCGTTTAGGATAACGGCATTCGCAAAGGATTCCGCAATCCGGCGAAACCCCATTTTTCCGCTGGAAAGGAAAGTTCGCGGAGAGAATCGCGCTATGAGCAGACCCCCCCTCACCCGCATCGTCCAGAAGCTTCCCGACACGGTTCCCTTCATCGCGCCGGAAATATTTGAACGCCGCTCCGGCAGACCCCTGAAGCTGCGCCTGGGGGCAAACGAGAGCAATTTCGGCGTCTCGCCCGGCGCCCGGGCCGCCATGGCCGCGGCGGCCGAGGGAACCTACAACTACTGCGACCCCATCAATCACGACCTGCGCGAGGAGTTGGCCCGCCGCCACGGCGTCACCATGGAAAATGTGATCACCGGCGCCGGAATCGACGACCTGCTGGGGATAATCGTCCGTGCATTTCTCGAGCCGGGCGAGGTTGCGGTGAATTCGCTGGGGGGATACCCGACGTTCAACTACCACGTTTTGGGATACGGCGGCCGGCTTGAAACGACCCCCTACCGAAACGATCGCAACGACCTTGGGGCGCTGGCGGAAAGGACAAAGCGAACCGGCGCCCGCATGATCTTTCTCTCCAACCCAGACAATCCCACCGGAACGTACTATGCGAGGGATGATATCCGCGCGTTTATCGACAAGATTCCGCAGAATTGCCTCCTCCTTCTGGACGAGGCTTATTGCGATTTTGCGCCGGTCGAATCGACCCTTCCCCTCGACCCTGAAGATCCGCAGGTGATCCGACTTCGCACTTTCTCGAAGGCGCACGGCATGGCCGGCGCGCGGGTCGGGTACGCCCTCGCCCACCGCGAGACGGTCAGCGCCTTCAACAAAATCCGCCTCCACTTCGGGGTGAGCTTGATGGCACAGGCGGGGGCGCTGGCTTCCTTGCGGGATC
>CAZUHN010000036.1:0-4060 GCA_964620535.1 uncultured Nitrospinaceae bacterium
TGACCCTTTCCCTGCGGCGCCACCTCTCGGCCGCGGAAACCGCCGTCCGGACCGCGGCGCTCGTACTTCCCATTTTGGCTTGTATCGGCATTATGGAAGCCTGGCTTCAGATTTATCGTACTCTCATGGGACCGGAGGGCCACGCGCTGATCGGCAGCACACCTTACGGTTTCATGACGTATTTGGAGCAGCTCGCGTTCAATTTCCTCAACGTTCAGAAGATCCCCGCTTCAGGCACAGGCGTGGCTGGTTTCAGTACGAAGTTCATCCAGAAGCTCTCAGAATACGTCTACGCACCTTATCTCTTTGAGGGGGCGGTCCGCCTGACTCTGGCAGCAGCTGGGATGGTTTGGGTCGCCGTTCAGGTTTGGCGGAGCAGGACCCCTACCGCTGTTTTGGTGGTTCTGATGGCGATGGGGATTTACGTAATCTTCTTTGCACTTCCATTTTTCCCCTTTCTCCGGAACACGATTCTCGCCCTCCCGTTTCTCGCCTTGGCCTTCGGAATGGGGATTTCGAGGTACCTTCACGGAGGCGAGGGCGGATGGAAGCCAGGGATATTCCTTGTCGTCTTACTGGTAGCTTCGGCCTGGCACATCGCACCCATCTATTCGGTCCGCTCGGGCTTTCGCGGGCTCGGCCTGCTCCTGAAGGAAAGGGGAGCGAAAGAGGCGGGAATCCTGAATGGCTCCAGCTTGGCCAAGTCCTACCTTCCGGTCTACGGCCTCGGGGCGAGGGGCCTGACGGCCGCCCGAATTCCGAACTATCCAGGCGATTACCTCGTTCTGCTGAGCCGCTCGAGCTTCCTCGACGCAGGCCCCGGGGGACTGAACCCCTCGGCGCTCCGGACGTGCCTCGCCCGCGCCGGGGTCCGTCCCGCCTGGAAGGGCCAGCACATCACGGTGTACGCCGCGATGGACCTCGCCAAGCGACCCTATACCCCGGTTCTGAATGGACTGATGCAGAAGGTCCTGGGCCGGGAGGTGCGCCGCCGGGCGCGGGAAATCCTCCTCATTACGGTTGAAGACGGCAGGCGCCTGGTGGAGCAGTTCAAAAAAACAAACGGGAAGGAATGCCGGTTCCTCGAGGGCACCGAGCGCGGCTTGCTCCGCGAGTGGCCGGGGGTTCACGCCTGGCGAGAGGAATTTCCGTAACGTGGATGAGGATTTTTACGTTTATCTTATCCTGCCGACTGACAAGTTATTGCCCCTCACGTTTGCGGGCGACGGTGATGTAAAAGCCCCCGAAGCGGCAGAGGGGGCCGTCGCATGAGGCGCGCTCGAGGCTGGCCAGCAAGAGGCCCAACCCAGGAATTTTCAGAAACAGGGCCGCCGGCGTCCAGATGCGCACCCCCCGCGCGCGGACGGGCTCAAGCGAGGACGGAAGGAGGGAGGGGATCTCCCGGGTGGGCTCGTACATGCGCGTGAAGACGCGGCCCTCATCCACGGAGCCCGCGATACGGCCGGGCCTGCCCAGGCGTTTCGCCAGAGCCCGGAAGCTCATCCGGTTGTAGAGGTCGAAGATCACCCAGCCGCCCGGCCGCACCACGCGGGTCATCTCGGATAGGGCGCGTCCCAGGTCGGGGACGTGGGACAGCACCTTGAAGGAGAAGGCCACGTCAAAGGTCTCATCGGGGAAGGGCAAGTGCTCCGCCGAGGCCTGGAACGCCCGGTGGCCCCTCTGGACAGCGCTGGCCAGCATCTTTCGGGAGATGTCCACGCCCGCCACATTCTGGGCCGGACCACGGGCCACGTCCAGAAGGCGGCCCGTCCCGCAGCCCACTTCGAGGACGTCGGCGTCCTGAACGTATTCCCTGAGCAGCTCCCCTTCCAGCTCGTCGATGAGCCGGTGATAGGGCGAGCGGTCGCGCCGATCGTCGTAGTGGGGGCCGTAGACGTCGTAGTAGTCGCGAGCCTTCATGGTTTTCCGATTAAGCTTCGGTAGAGGTTGCCGTAGGCCTCGCCCTGCCGCTCGAGACTGAAGTGCGTCTGTACGCGGGCGCGGGCAGCTTCACCCAATGTATGCCGTCTCCCCTCGTCTTCGCAAAGATCGCAGAGGGTCTCGACCAAGGCGTCACGATCCAGGATGGGGATGCAGATCCCCCCGTCCAGTCCCACCGCCTCCTTCAGACTGGGCAGTTCACTCACCACGGCGGCCCGGGAGCGGGCCATGGCTTCGAGGAGCACGAAGGGGATGTCCAGTTTACCGCGGAGCCCTTCCAGAGGCATGAGACACACGTCGCACGAGGCGATAAGCGACCCCATGTCGGGGACCTCGTTCAGGAAAAGCGTGTGTCCTTCGAGTCCTTCCCGAGCGACGCGTCTGCGGAGCGCAGCTTCGACGCTCCGCGCCTTTTCGGATTTCAGGCGGCAGGCGAAGACACAGACGGCCTCCTGGAACCGATCCACTACAGGCAGGATGGAGTCGAGGATGAGATTCACTGTTTGCTCATACTCGTAGTCACCCGCGTAGAGCAGGATGAGCCGATCCTGAAGTTCAAACTCCTTTCTCCACGGAAAAAGGGGCGAGGATGGAAGGTTTATCTCCACACCCGGATAGATACGGTGCACCGAGTTGATGCCCAGGTTATTGAACCGGGCCGCCGTCTCGTCAGAGACGACAACGATGGCTTCCAAATTTTTCAATAGAGACATGGCTGAATCGCTCGAAAAGCCGTTCGTGACAGTTTGGACGACGGGCAGTTTCCGCAGGCTCTTCAGCATCTGGACCGATGCGGAGGTGAAATAGTTCGGCGTGAAGAAGAAGTGTATGAGCCTGGTAGGGGGAGCGATTCGCAAGAGGCGGGCCATGATCCTGACCCGTTCCATCGCCGTGAGCTCGTGGCGGTGGGAGACGTTGAAGATGGGTTCTTGAACGAGGTGGTTCCCTTGGATGGCTGAGCCCGGGCGTGTAAAGATGCGGGCTTGAAAGTTGGGAAGGTGGGAGACGATATCTCGAACCAAGACCTTTGTCCCATCATTCCAGGGGGGGGAGAGAGGTTTTGAAACCATGAGAATCTCTGGGTGGTTCGCCATATCAGGATCTTGTCCAGGCAAAACGGGCTCCGATCGGCGCGCTGAAGGCCAGATCACTTTCGTCGGCCTTCTATTTCTCGAATCGTCAGAGGCGCTCCGATCATGCGTTCCGGAATCGGAACTCCCATGCGATTCAAGATCGTGGGCGCCACGTCATATATGGAAAATGATCCTCTGTCCGAATGCGGTTGGGCGTCCTCCTGGAAACTCCTGTACGCCTCAACAGGGCACATGACGAAAATCCCTTCCCGTGCATGGTTTGCATCGTCGGGTCCTGTATCGTTTTCGAACACATGAACCGAACCTCCACCAACGGTTCCAATGGAGCGCCAGTCCAGATTGCCGAAGTATACGATGAGATCTGGAGGAACGTTCCGGCACTCTCGGTAGGCGTCTTCGGGGAGAAACACACGGGTTCCCAAGAGGTCGCCTTTGTCGTCAGTCATCGACTCAAGGGATGACTTCAGTTCTCCCCGAACCCTTTCGTAGTCGCCCGCAGCTATCGTTCCCTCCGGTTCTCGGCCCTGAACGTTTAAAAATAAACGGGCGTAATACCCTCCTTCTCCCCATGCGCGTGTCCGAGACCAGTCCACCATTTGCGACTTCAGTGGCGCTACAGAATCGGGCTGGGTCAATAAAGCCAAGTACCCATGCTGAATCAACCACTCATTCAC
The DNA here is from genome assembly GCA_964620535.1 of uncultured Nitrospinaceae bacterium. Classification (GTDB taxonomy): domain Bacteria; phylum UBA8248; class UBA8248; order UBA8248; family UBA8248; genus CAZUHN01. The sequence goes on from CAZUHN010000036.1 coordinate 3,710, forward strand.
ACAGATTCCGCCCTGCATCGCTTTGGCACCGTGATCAGAGACAACAAATACCAGAGTATCCTCGGGTACGGAGTCGAGAAGCCGTGCGACACAGCGATCCAAATCAATATAATATTCTTTTATGGCGTTTCTGTAGGGATTGCCTGACTCAAAAAGACGGTGGTCCGGGTCGGTGAATCGCCAGAATCCATGATGAATCCGGTCAGGCCCCATCTCCACCATCATGAAGAAATCCCACGGTTCCTTTTCAAGAAAGTGCCCGGCCGCCTGAAAGCGATTCCGGGTCATTTCGTAGATTTGCTTCAGCAGCCGCTCCTTGTCCTTTGTCCGGAAATTCTCCACATCGATGAC
>CAZUHN010000037.1:0-4367 GCA_964620535.1 uncultured Nitrospinaceae bacterium
ATTTTGGGCCTGACATAGGATCACCGTAATAATAGAAGGGCCAGCCCGGCGGGTGTGCCACAGGGCCTTTCCCCCGAACGGGAGTGGGGATGATTCGATTTCTTATTTACCTTGTTGTGGGGGGCGTTATCTACTACGCGCTCAAAGGGTTCTTCAGCGGCGCCCGCCTATCCGGCGGGGAAGGGCAAGGCGACGAGGTGGACGATGAAATGCAAAAGTGCCCAGAGTGCGGGACCTATTTCCCCCTGCACATGGGAGTATCGAAGCGCGTTCGCCGAAAAAAATTGATGTTTTGCGGGGAGGAATGTGCCACTCGGTACGCTCGCCGCTAAGGCCCCCCCCTGGCGGGAGCGTCCCTCCCGGCGGGGAAGAATGAGGGCCCGCCCCGCCCGCAGCGGGCGGCGCGTTGACTTTTCCCATTCCTAAAGTAATCTTCCAATGGTAGAGGGCGTTACCCATTTCTCCGGCCCGCGTATTTCAATAACCACGGGAAAGCGGTGCCGTTCTCGGACATCCGAAAGGCAGAGGATGAAGCTTTTTATCGATACAGCGAATCTGGACGAAATTCGCGAGGCGAACTCTCTCGGCGTTCTCGACGGCGTTACAACGAATCCCTCCCTCATCGCAAAAGAAGGCGCGGACATTCATGCCCGGATTAAGGAGATCTGTGAAATCGTGGACGGTCCCATCAGCGCAGAGGTGGTTGCGACCGAATGGGAAGAAATGGTCGAGGAGGGAAGAAACCTTTCAGCCATTCACGAGAACGTGGTGGTGAAGGTGCCCGTCGGGGTGCCCGGCCTTCGGGCAACGAAAAAAATGTGCGAAGAGAATATCGACACGAACGTGACCCTGATCTTCAATCCCGCCCAGGCCCTGTTGGCCGCCAAGGCGGGGGCCTCCTTCGTAAGTCCGTTTGTCGGGCGGATGGACGACATCAGTCAGCACGGAATGGAAGTGGTAGGGGATATCGTGCGGATATTCCAGAACTATGACTTTCTCACCCAGGTGCTCGTGGCCAGCGTCCGAAGTCCCATCCACCTTCTCGAGGCGGCCGCTATGGGAGCCGATGTGGCGACGGTTCCCTTTCAGGTAATCGCACAGCTTCTCAGACATCCCCTGACCGATATCGGTTTGGATAAATTTTTGGCAGACTACCGCCGCGCGAGCCAAGTGCGCTGATCGCGTGAGCGAAGGAGAAGACCACCTTGCCCATGTATGAATATTTCTGCGGAAAGTGCGAAATCGATTTTGAAACACTCGTGCCCTCCTTGGCGGCGGCGGGGGAGGTTGCCTGTCCAGTCTGTCGCTCGAAAAAAGTTCACAAGAAGCTTTCTCAATTCGGCGTCGGTGCGAAGTCCGTATCGGCTGCAGGCTCCCTTCCCTCCACCGGCTATTCCGGCGGCGGATGTTGCGGAGGCGGATGTTCCTGCCATTGATTTCGGCGCGCTCCGGTTGCCGGGCGATGGGATAAGGGGAACCTTCCGGACATCCACTGAAACACCCGAACCAACTGCAGCGATGTCAACTGGCCACCGGCTGCCCGGGCCCGCTTCAATCCACTCGCCGATGTTTTCTGTTCTTTCTCACTTTATAGTCAGGAAACTCACTTATGCAGGCTGAGATCGGGAAAAAGTCAGCATCTTCGAGACGGCGAACACCCAATTCAACTGCGCAGCCGAGGAGATGGAACTCGACGATGAAATGCGCCTTTTGCTGAAGACGCTTTTCCGGGAGTTGCGGGTCGAGGTTCCCCTCTGAAGGGATGACGGCTCGCTCAGTGTTTTCCACGGCTACCGGGTTCAGTTCAATGGAGCCCGCGGCCCTTTTAAAGGAGGCATTCGGTGCCATCCGGAGGTCGATGTCGATGAGGTGAGAGGGCTCGCCGCTCTCATGGCCTGGAAGACAGTCCTCGTCAGCATTCCCTTCGGCGGGAGGAGCGTTTGTCTGAGCGGGATATTGAAGCCGAGGCCCTAACCAAGACATTCGGTGACGTGCGGGCGGTGAACGGCATCAGCTTCCACCTCAAACAGGGGGAGTGCTACGGTTTCCTGGGTCCGAACGGGGCCGGCAAGACCACCACCATTCGGATGCTCTACGGTGCCATCCGCCCGGATTCGGGCCGCCTTCGGGTTCTCGGTCTCGACATGGCGACCGAGGGAAGGCGGGTCCGCGAGCAAATGGGAATCGTTCCCCAGGAGGAAACCCTCGACAGGGAACTCACGGTGTACGAAAACCTTTGGGTGTACGCTGGCTATTATGGTATTTCCCGCAAACTTTCCCGCCCCCGCATCGAGGAAATCCTAAATTTTGTTCAACTCGAGGAAAAGTGGAATTCCCAAATTAAGGCTCTCTCCGGAGGGATGAAGCGGAGACTCCTCATCGTCCGGGCACTCATCCACCGACCGCACATCCTCGTCCTGGACGAGCCTACGACGGGTCTCGATCCCCAGACGCGACATATGGTCTGGCAGCGCCTCCGGGAGCTGCGGCGCCAGGGACTCACCATCGTCCTCACCACGCATTACATGGAAGAGGCTGCGCAGCTTTGCGATCGCATCTGCCTGATTGACGGAGGCCGGTTCTTGCTCGAGGGGAATCCGCCCCAGCTCGTGCGGGAGCGTGTGGGGGATGAAGTGATCGAGCTCCGTGCCATTGATAAAGGGGACGTTCTCCCCTTCTTGGGCGGCATCCCCCTCGAACACGAATGGGCCGGGGACACCTTATACCTGTACTGCCGGAACGATACCCCGGTGATGGAGCGCCTCGTGGCCAACGGCCACAGGGAGTTTCTCCGCCGGCCGGCGACGCTGGAAGACCTCTTCTTGCGCCTTACCGGCCGGGAGTTGCGGGATTGAGCAGATGGCCCAACGCCCCGAGTCCCCGGGCGCTTCGCGTCTGGACGCGGCATATTGTCCAGTATCGCTCCTTCTTCCTCGCCGAGTGGGCGGGGAATTTGGGAGAGCACTTTCTCTACCTCCTCGCCTTCGGGTACGGGCTCGGGAGCCTGATCTCCTCGATCGGAGATATCACCTACGCACAGTTCATCGGCCCCGGCCTGGTGGTGTCGATCGCCATGTGGTCCTCCTCGTATGAGTCTACATACGGTGCATATAGCCGAATGCGCATCCAGCATACCTATGAGAGCATGCTCGCGGCGCCGCTCACGGTGGGGGATGTGGTGGTGGGAGATCTGCTCTGGTGTGCCACCCGCGCCCTGATCGGCTCTACCTTGATGATGATCGTCCTCGCCAGCTTCGGCCTCGTCACCTCTTTTTGGGGATTGGCAGTGTTTCCCATCGTCTTTTTGGAGGGTCTGATGTTCGGCTCGTTGGGACTCATCGCGACAACGCTGGCGCCGAACTACGCCTTTTTCAGCTTTCACTTTTCCATCGTCGTCATGCCGATGTTCTTTTTCGCCGGGACGTTTTTCCCCCTTACCAACCTGCCGGCCTGGATGCAGAATATTTCCAGGGTGCTTCCCCTCACCCAGGCCGTCGAACTCGCCCGCGGCATGATCGTGTACGGCCGAGTGGAGGACCCGGCTTGGCATGTGTTCGTCCTCTTGGCTTACACCTCGGTTTTCGTCCTTATCTCTTGCTGGCTTGTGGGCCGAAGGATGATTGACTGAGAATGGGAGTCCATCAGGAAGCGATACGCCTCCCCGGGCCTTTACGGTTTCACGAGAGCCTACTCCGATTCCAACATTCCGCCGACGAGAGGGTGAACCGTTACGATGGGGCCGTTTTCCGCCGCCTCCTCTTGGACGGGAAGGGCGGGAAGTTCCTCCTTGAGGCAGAGGCGGAGGGGTCGGGCCCGCGCGCCGGGGTCATGATGCGGCTACGCGCCCCGGGCCGCCTGACCCGCATGGCGATCGCGGCGGGCGAGGCAAGTCTTCGCCACATTCTCGCGCTCGATCTGGAAATGGCGCCTTTTTACCGGATGGCTGAAGCCGACACGGTGCTCAAGCCGATCGTTCTCCGATTTCGTGGCCTTCGGCCGGTGCGCTACCTCAGCGTGTTCGAGGCTCTCGTGACCGCGATCACCGCACAGCAAATCAACCTCAGCTTCGCGGGTGTCATCCGGCGTCGCCTGGTCGAACGATGGGGCGAGCGGATGGATATCGGCGGAGAGCGCCATTATGCCTTTCCCCGCCCGGAGCGCTTGGCGCGGGCAAGAGAGGCGACACTACGGAACATGCAGTTCTCCGGCCGGAAGGCGCAGTACGTCATCGGGGTGGCCAGGGTGGCGACGGACGGACTCCTCGACGTGGACGAACTCCGGCGGCTCCCGTTGGAGAAAGCCATTGCGCGGCAGGTCTCCATCCGAGGAGTGGGTCGGTGGACCGCGGAGCAGGTGCTGTTCCGAGC
>CAZUHN010000038.1:0-1784 GCA_964620535.1 uncultured Nitrospinaceae bacterium
GCGGATGGCCGCGGCCCATTTTTTCTGCTCGGGCTTTTTGTCGTTCGTCGCCATCTTGCCCATGTAGTAGGTGTTTCCCACGCCCACGTCGCACTGGCCGGAATAAATCGCCTGGGCCTGGGCGCGATCGTTCCCCCCCGGCTTTCGGGCCAGGTTGGCGCTCACCCCCCGGAGCCATTCCCGCGCGGCGGCCTCTCCCTTGTGGGCGATGATGGAGGCGATCAGCGATACGTTGTAGATGTGCTTCCCGGAGCGCATGCAGAGGCGCCCGCGCAGCCTGGGATGGGCGAGGTCCTCGTAGGTCGCCACCTCGCCCGGCGACACCCGGTCCTTGCTCGCGAAAATGACGCGGCCCCTCACCGTCAGCCCGAACCAGCGCCCGCCGGGATGCCGGAACTGGGGCGGAATATTTCTTTCCAGAATTTTCGATTTTACGGACTGGAGAAGTCCCGCCTCGCCCATGTCATTCAGACTTCCGACGTCGGAAGTCAGTACGGCGTCCACCGCCCTCGGCGACATCTTGATTTTTTCCAGCATGCCTTTTCGCACATAGGCGATATTCACCCGAATCCCCGTCTGATCGGTGAAGGCGTCGAGGATGGGCTTGATGAGGAAAGGCTGGCGGTAGGAATACAGGTTGACCGCGCCGGGGGCCGATTCCACCGCGGATGCGATGATGAACCCCAGGCCATACGTCAGCAGCACCGATAAAATCAATCCTAGAGCAGAGAAGAGCTTTTGCATTTCATGATTCCTCCTCACGGTTTCTTTGCTCTCATCCGTGGCTGGCGCGTCTACACAGGCGGGGACGATCGGCTGGCTGGGAATGAAGCGGTCAGATGCGTCATCCCCCACGGACGGCGCCCGAATTCTATCCTATTTCTTTAAAATCAGTTTTCCGTTTCGGGTCTTCTCAAGGCGATACTCCTCGCCGCTGTGCTGGATGGTGAGGCTGGGCGAGCCGGCCAAGAGCTCGCTCGACTCGGCGACAGGCTTGCCGTCGAAAACGAAACCCACGCAAAGAATCGCGGCGGGCGATCTTTCCACATTTTGCACCTTCTCGGTTTCCTCTTTCAGCATAAATCCCCAAGGCCTACTTCAAAGCGCCGTCCGGCTCGCCGGGGTTCTGGGTGACGATATCGCAGTGAAAAGAGCAGGCGGGACAGGCCGACTCGCTCTCGCACGCCCGTCGGAACTCGCGGAAGACTTCCAGATTGTCCTGCTGAGATTTTTCCTCGAAAAACCGCAGAAGATCCAGGAAGCGGTCCATAGTGCTCCCGCTCACGTAGTGCTCCATCAGGCAGGCGTCCGCCAACGCCTGTTGCTCATCGATGCCGAGGACTTCGCAAAGAAACTGGGAGAGGACCGCGAATTTACCCGAAACGCCTTTGGCCCGCTCGGCGCCTTTTTCGGTAAGAAGAATGCTTTCGTACGCCCGGTGCTCGACAAGGTCGCCTTTCCGGAGGGTTTTTAGGGCAGCGGAGACGGCAGGCTTGGCAACCCCCACCTTCTCGGCGATGTCCGTGACGCGGGCATAGCCCTTTTCCTCCTGGAGGTCATAAATGGTGCGGAGATAGTGCTCTAGGCTGGGGGAGAGCTGCTTAGGGGGGCGGGCGTGACGGGTGGGCATGGTAAATCCTCGGAAATTAAGTCCCTATAACACTGTTAGTCTAAGTTAACTTCGGGTGCTTGTCAAGTTTTCCCTGAAAGTTGGGAAGGTATGGAGGGAAGACATTATCTCATATACATTCTTGCAGAAATTCATTAAACAGTTAATTGTAAGG
>CAZUHN010000039.1:0-29853 GCA_964620535.1 uncultured Nitrospinaceae bacterium
ACGGACGAGCACGGCCAAAAGCTTGCGCGTGCCGCCGAGGAGGCCGGAATGGCGCCGAAGCCGTTTACCGACCTCAACTGCGCCAAGTTCCGCAAACTCTGGGAAAAGCTGAATATTAGCTACGACGACTTCATCCGGACAACCGAAGACCGGCACAAAAGGGGCGTCGCGGAGCTCTGGCGCCGGGTTTTGGCCGCGGGCGATATCTACAAGGGCGAATACGAGGGCAAGTACTGCGTTTCGTGTGAGACCTACTTTACCGATCTTCAGCTTTTGGACGGCAATTGCCCCGATTGCGGAAGGCCCGCCGAGTCGGTGAGCGAGGATAGCTACTTTTTCCGGCTGAGCAAGTACGAAAAGCCTCTTCTCGATCACTACGAGCGCCACCCTGGGTTCGTCATGCCAGATTCTCGGCGGAACGAGATCATTCGCTTCGTGCGGGGAGGGCTCCGCGATCTATCGGTAAGCCGGACTTCCTTCAAGTGGGGAATATCCGTGCCGGACGACCCGTTGCACGTCATTTACGTTTGGTTCGACGCCCTCAGCAACTATATGACCGCGGCGGGCTTCGGGCCCGATGGTGGGGAAGGAGGGTTTGCGGAGGCCATCGCCTGGCCCGCCGATCAACATTTTATTGGAAAGGACATCCTCCGCTTCCACGCGGTCTACTGGCCCGCTTTTCTCCTCTCGGCGGGAATCCCGCTTCCGGAGCAGGTGTACAGCCACGGCTGGTGGACGATCGAAGGGGAAAAGATGTCCAAGAGCCTGGGCAATGCGGTGGACCCCCACTGGCTCATCGAAGAGTACGGGGTGGACGCCATACGGTATTTCGTTTTGCGCGAGATTCCCTTCGGCCTGGACGGGAATTTTTCCCACAGCCATCTTATCTCCCGGGTCAACAGCGATCTGGCCAACGACCTGGGAAATCTGCTCCATCGCACCCTCAACATGGTCAAGCGGTACAGAAAGGGCCGCCTTCTCCGCGCGCCGGAGGGAGAGGGCCAGGCCGAGGAGGACCTGTGCGGCTTGGTTGAAAGTGCCGCGAAGACTTATGAACGGGAAATGGAGGCGACGAATTTTCAGGAGGGTCTCAAAGCGGCCTGGACCGTTGTTTCCGCAGCCAACAAGTACATCGATTCGAGCGCGCCTTGGGAGCTTGCCAAGAAAAAGGAAAGCGAGCGGCTGAACACTGTTCTGTACCACGCGGGCGCCTCATTGCGTGTGCTGGCGGCTCTGGTTCTGCCGTTTATGCCCGAGGCGGCGGAAAAGATTTGTGCCCAACTCGGGCTTCCCGCCGAATCTCTGTCGGCGCCCTTCCGGGAGTTGACCGCGCTGCGGGCCTTTCCCGAGTCAGTGGAGACCCGTCTCGGGAAGCCGATTTTCCCCCGAATTGAAGAAGAGGCGCGGGCCGAGATTGAAAAGAAGGTCGCCGCCCGCATTTCGGCCGGCGACGCGGCGGACGCTCCGGCGGCGGAGCCGGAGGCGGAGGGCGTTTTGCGGAACGGGTGTGTGTGTGTCCCGCAAATCACCTTCGATGAGTTCCAGCGGCTGGACCTGCGCGTGGTGAAGGTGGTTGCCGCCGATCCTGTCCCCAAATCGAAAAACTTGATAAAGTTGGAGGTAGAGCTTTCCGGCGAGCGGCGGACCGTCGTGGCCGGAATTGCCAAACATTACGCGCCCGACCAGTTGGTGGGACGAAGGCTCGTTCTGGTGGCCAACCTCGAGCCCGCCACCCTCATGGGGGTGGAGTCACGGGGGATGATCCTCGCGGCTGTGGACGGGGATCGGGTCCGGGTTCTCGGGGTGGATGGCGAGGTCGAACCCGGCGCTCGTGTTCGTTGAGCCGTATTTGAAATGAAGCTCCCCCCGGGGGGCTGGAGAATTCCAAATGAAGAATCCCCGGAGGGGGGGGCGTCCGCGAAGGCGGCCGCTTGGCTCCAGTTCTCCGGCGGGAAGGTCTGTCGGTCCAGAGTCTCCGTCGGATTCGAACCCCTCGTCGCAGGAAATCGAAGCGAATTGCCCGAACGTCCCGTCTCCGGCGCCGAATTCAGGGGGACCGGACAAGCCTTCCGAGGGGAAGAGGCGCCGCCCTCGCAGGCGCCGCCCCCGACGTTCCCCCCGGAACCGGGACCCGAGAAGCGGAAGCAGACGGGCCGCCGGTGACGAAGGGCCGGTCACACTTAACGAATCAGCGGTGAAATTCCCAGCAATCGAGGGCGTTCCCCTTCTTGTCGATACCCATGCCCATCTCGAGGCCTCCAATTTCGATCCCGATCGCAAGAGTGTCCTCGAGCGCGCCAACTCACAAGGCGTCCGGTTAGCCATCGCTGTCGGGTCGGACGTTAAATCCAGCCGGAAATCATTGAAAATAGCGGACGCATATGCGGATGTCTATGCCGCAGTGGGCGTTCATCCGAACGAGGTGAAAAGCGTCGAGAAAAGAACGCTTGCCACCATCGCCTCCTTATCGGAGAGTCCGAAAGCCGTCGCCGTCGGCGAAATCGGACTCGATTATTACCGGGACCACACCCCCCAAAAGCTTCAGCGGCACTGGTTACGGGATCAACTTCGGCTGGCCATCAAGGTTCAAAAGCCCGTAATCGTTCACTGCCGGAACGCGGACGAGGATTTGTATAACATTCTTAATGAAGAGCGGGTTTGGCGGGTTGGAGGTGTCCTCCATTGTTTTACCGGCGACGTGGAGTTCGCCAATAAACTGCTCGGTCTGGACCTCTACCTCGGTGCGGCGGGACCTTTGGCATTCGAAAAGTCCGCCGATCTCAGAAAAGTGTTCGAAGGGATCCCCATTGAGCGCATTCTCGTCGAAACCGATAGCCCCTACCTTTCCCCGCCGCCCGACCGCGGAAAACGTAACGAACCGGGTCATGTGGTCCGGGTCGCCCAAGTGTTGGCTGATGTTTTCGACCTTACGATGGAGGATGTGGCGCGGATCACAACGCACAACGCGCGTCGCCTTTTTGGGTTCGAAGTTGAAAATGGCGGGCCGGTCATCGCCTATCGAATTGAAGGAAAACTCTATCTGAACATCTCGGTGCAATGCTCAAATTCCTGTATTTTCTGTGCCAGGCTTACCGATTATCATTACAAAGGTTTCAACTTGTCTTTGAAAGAGGAAGAGCCGAATGTCGACGCGATACTCGAGGCGGCGGGCGATCCAAGCCGCTACGAGGAGGTTGTCTTCAGTGGGTTCGGCGAGCCCACCCTCCGGCTGGACATCCTCAAAGAAGTGGCGAGGGGGCTGCGCGAGCGTGGCGCGAGGCGGGTCCGCTTGGTGACGAATGGATTGGGGAACAAGACGAACGGGCGGAACATTTTTCCTGAATTGCAGGGTCTCGTTGACGACGTTTCGGTAAGCCTCCAGGCTGGTAGCGCGGAGCTCTATATGAAAGTGTGCAAAACCGAAGGCATCGAGGAGCCCTTCTCGGTTGTCAAGGATTTCGTCCGGCGGGCGAGGACTTATTATCCGGGTGTCGAGGTCACCGCCGTAGACATGCCGGGCATCATCGACATCGATTCTTGCGAGCGGGTCGCTCGCGAGGAGTTGGGCGTCAGTTTCCGGAGGCGGGCGTACACCCTTGTGGATTGATCAAACGGGCAAAATTGTACTGAATATAATACAATCATTTCTTGTGCTATATCTTTCCGGCTCGGTCCAGTAAATCTAATAAAACTCGGTCAAATTATCGTTTTAGCACTCTCCCCCCTAGAGTGATATATCTTGTTGACAGCACTAAAGGGGTATTGTATATATATCAGGCACTTGCTTTCTGGCTAATTAAATATGAGTCTGAACGACTAAGATTGCATTTTGTCAAATTTCAGTCCAAACATTTGATAATTATGCTGATAGCTGTTCGGATCAGGAAATTTTGACTTTGTTGGTAGGAATTTGAGGTTCGAATAAACCAGTAGGGAAGAAAAGGAGGAGATGAGGAAATGGCGAAGGTGAAGGTGACCGCGAAAGTTCAACCCCTTCAGGATCGCATCCTGGCACGCCGCCTGGATGCGGACGAAGAGGAAGTTGGAGGCATCATCATCCCGGATACGGCCAAGGAGAAGCCCCAAGAAGGAGAGGTAATGGCCATAGGACCGGGAAAGGTCACCGACGACGGAAAGCGTCAGGCCATGGAAGTGAAAAGAGGTGACCGAATTCTGTTTGCGAAGTATGCGGGTACGGAGGTGAAGGTCGAAGGAGAAGAGCTTTTGATCATGCGTGAGGACGATGTCCTCGCCGTATTGCGCTAAGGGGACTTCCCGCCGTCCGCGCTGAAAGCGGAGCGGCAGATCACGTTCAGGAGGAGAAGGAGCACGTTATGGCAAAACTGCTTTTGTTTGATGAGGAGGCTCGCAGCAAAATTAAAAGCGGGGTGGATCAGCTCGCCGAGGCGGTCAGGGTGACGCTGGGACCGCGGGGGCGCAACGTTGTTATCGACAAGAAGTTCGGCTCACCGACCTCGACGAAGGACGGCGTGACGGTGGCCAAGGAAATCGAGCTGGAAGATCAATTCGAGAACATGGGCGCCCAGATGCTGAACGAGGTGGCTAGCAAGACATCCGATGTAGCAGGAGACGGCACCACCACCGCCACCGTTCTGGCCCAATCCATTTTCAAGGAAGGCATGAAAAACGTCACGGCGGGCGCCAATCCGATTGACCTCAAGCGGGGTATCGACAAGGCGGTGGTTGAAGTGGTCGCGGAACTTTCCAAACTTTCCAAGCCCGTCAAGGACAAGCGCGAGATTTCCCAGGTGGGTTCGATTTCGGCGAACAATGACCCCACCATCGGCGATCTCATTTCCGAGGCCATGGACAAAGTGGGCAAGGACGGCGTCATAACGGTCGAGGAAGCCAAGTCGATGGAGACATCCCTTGACATCGTGGAGGGGATGCAGTTCGACCGTGGTTATCTGAGCCCCTATTTCGTCACGAATCCGGATCGGATGGAGTCGGTTCTCGATGAGCCGTATATCCTCCTGAATGAGAAAAAGATTAGCAACATGCGGGATCTGCTTCCCGTCCTTGAAAAAATCGCCAAGATGGGCAAGCCCCTTCTTATCATCGCAGAGGATATCGAGGGCGAGGCGCTCGCGACGCTGGTGGTGAACAAGCTGCGCGGCACGCTCCAGGTAAGCGCGGTGAAGGCGCCTGGCTTCGGAGACCGGCGGAAGTCCATGCTCGAGGATATTGCGATCCTCACCGGCGGAAAAATGCTGAGCGAGGATTTGGGCATCAAGCTGGAGAATATTTCGGTTGACGATCTGGGGCAGTGCAAGCGGATCACCATCGACAAGGAAAACACGACCATCGTCGAGGGTAAGGGAAAGGCCAAGGACATCGAGGGTCGCGTGAAGCAGATCCGCAACCAGGTTGAGGAAACCACAAGCGATTACGACCGCGAGAAGCTTCAGGAGCGCCTCGCGAAGCTGGTGGGCGGCGTCGCCGTCATCAATGTGGGCGCTGCCACAGAGGCCGAGATGAAGGAGAAAAAGGCGCGCGTGGAAGACGCCCTGAACGCCACGCGCGCGGCCGTGGAAGAAGGCGTCGTGGTCGGCGGCGGGGTGGCGCTGCTTCGCTGCCTCAAAACGCTCGAAAATCTCAAATACAAGGGCGACCAGCAGATCGGGATCAAGATTCTCTCCCGGGCGATGGAAGAGCCGCTTCGCCAGATTGCTAACAACGCGGGCGCCGAAGGATCCATCGCTGTGCAAAATGTAAAGGCCGAGAAAGGAAATACGGGCTATAACGCCGCGACGAATAAGCATGAAGATTTGGTGAAGGTGGGCATCATTGACCCCACCAAAGTGGTGCGCACTGCACTGCAGAACGCGGCGAGCGTGGCCGGCCTGATGCTGACCACCGAGTGCATCATCTCCGATAAACCCGAAGAGACACCCCCCATGCCGCCCATGCCTCCGGGCGGCGGCGGCATGGGCGGCATGATGTAGAAGCGCGAATTCCGCTGGGCGGAGGGGGGGAGCCCTTTGGGGCTCCCCCCTTTTCGCTTGGCGCGCAAGCGGATTTCCCCGCCTTGATGCCCGCCGAACCCTTTCCTATGATCCCTCCAACGGGATGAAAATCCCCTCCGCCGCCATTCTACGAGAAATGATGAGGACGAAGGCAAACGGCATGAATATACGCCAAGGTTCTGTTCTCATTTCCTTTTTCATATCCCTCCTCGTTCATTTATTTTTGTTCGGAGCCTTCAGTCTGGAAATCTTCTGGCCCAAAACCGTTTCCGCTAAGCGGCCCATCTCGGTTCGTATCGTTCCCATGGCGAAGCCCCCGCCCGAAGAGCCGCAATCGCCCAATCCCGAGAGCCGCAATCTTTCCGATGCGAACCGGAAAGAGAGCGGAGCGGGTGAGCCGAGCGAGAACCCGAAACTTCGAGGCGAGGAAGAAGAAGCCCTGGCTTCGAAGCAAGGCTTCGGCGTGGTGGACGTACCCGTCCAGGTGGTGGCGCCTCCTCCGTCACCACCCCCTGCTCCGAAGGTCCCCTTGGAGACCGAACCCGCTCCCCAGGCGCGGGCAGTGGAACCTCCTCCCGTTTCCGAGCCGCGGGAGGAGGTCCCGGCCGCCTCGGTGGTGCTTGAGCCGGACTCGCCGAAGCGGATGGAGGCGCCGCCTCTTCCGGCGCCTGATGGGCCGAAACCCGAGAGTGTCGAGGTGAAATCGATTAAGCCCGGGCCCGCAAAGCGGAAGGAGGAACTCCCCAAGCCGGTAGCGTTGAGCGAGATTGAGGCGGTGCGGGAGGCGCCCGCGGAAAAGACGGTTTCCGCAAAAAAATTTGAACCCGAAAAAGTGAAGCAGGAAAATATTCCGCCGCCCCCCGCTCCCCGGGCGCGGGCAGTGGAACCTCCTCCAAAGTTGGTAGCGTCGAGCGAGATTGAGGCGGTGCGGGAGGCGCCCGCGGAAAAGACGGTTTCCGTAAAAAAAGTTGAATCCGAAAAAGTGAAGCAGGAAAATATTCCGCCGCCCCCCCCCAAGTTGCCGGAACCAAAGGAGCCGATCGAAGTTGCCGCCCTGCCTCCTTCGCAGGCGGCACCCCGGCCGGATGGGTCCGGCTCGGAGGAAGCCTTCGCCATGATCAAACTCCCGGAAAAGAGGGGAAGGCCGGACGCGCCCGACCTCAATCTTACTGATGATGAAGCGGCGCGAATCTCCAAGGCGGCCCGCGAGCGGGAGGCGGAAGAGGGAGAGGCGGTCTCTCTCGAAACGCGCGACTATCGCTATGTATCTTATTTCGCACACATCAAGCGCAGGATTGAGGAGGTCTGGAGGTGGCCGCCCGAGGCGAGAAATTTTGAGGGAAAGGTGCAGATGCAGTTCGTCCTCAAAGAGGACGGCTCGCTTGCGCGTGTGGACATCCTTCGTTCATCGGGCTACCGGATATTGGATGATGTGGCGCACGCCGCCGTTACAAAGGCCGCTCCCTTCCATCCTTTCCCGCCTGATTTCGAAATAAAGATATTGCCCATTGTGGCTTCTTTTTCATACGAGCATCGCCGTGGGTTGCTCTCGCCTAAATAGCGGTTTTTTCCGGTTGACACACTCCATAAGCCTTCTTAATCTGATTTTCCCTTGATGGGGGAATGGCTGTTTCCCGGGGTGAAAGGGACCACCGCTTGAAACATTCTCGAACTTTAAGCAAGCAAATGGAGGATTATCTGAAGAATATCTTCAAGCTCGAAAAAAAATCCTCTCCTGTCACGACAAAATCCATCTCCGAAAAGATGGAGGTTTCGGCCGCGTCGGTAACGAGCATGATCCAAAAATTGGATCAGATTCAGTTGCTCGCCTACACCCCCTACAGAGGTGTTACCCTTACCCCCCGTGGGAGCAAGGTCGCCCTCGAAATTATCCGACATCATCGGCTTCTTGAGCTCTATCTGAATCAAAAGGTGGGGATCGAGTGGCACAAGGTGGATGCGGAAGCGGAAGAGCTCGAACACGTTCTCAGCGACGAGGTCGAGGCCGCGATGGACAAGGTCCTGGGTTTTCCGACTATCGATCCCCACGGGGACCCGATTCCGGCCAAGGACGGAACCATGATCAGCCCGAATGAGACGATGCTCACCGACCTTGAGCCGGCGAGGCCCTCCATCATTTCCCGGGTGGTGCAGGACAATATGGAAGTTCTTCATTACCTCGGTGAGCTGGGGATATTTCCCGAGGTGGCCATTGAAGTAAAGGACCACGCCCCCTTTAACGGTCCGGTTACGATCATGATCGACGGGAAAAATATTGCCTTGGGGCAAGAGGTCGCGTCTCGGATTTACGTTTCAAATAATTAGATTTCTTTTCGATCGAAAGCGTCTCCCCCAAGAAAATCGCTCTCCGGTGGTCCTTCCTTCCAATGCGCCGTATGGTGTAATCTGCATTTCTGATTTGTTTTCAGGTCATCAGGGAGGAGAAATATTGAGCTGATGAAGCGGTCGCCGCTGTTACAAAAGCCGCTCCCTTCAATCCTTTCCCGCCTGATTTAGAAAGAAAGATATTGCCCATTCAAGCTTCTTTTTTGTATGAGCATCGCCGGGGTCGGAATCGAAACTGAATAAACGGTCCGGCGTCTTTTTCCTCCACAGGAGAATCCCTTATGCCCCCGAAAAAGAGACTGTCCAAGAAACCCACCCACGCCTTCCGCGCCGTTCACGACAAGGAAGTGCAGTGGGAAGAAGGGGTGGCGAATGAACTGCTGACGCTTCCAAAGGGGGTAAAAGTAAAAATACTTAACCAAGATCCCATCATGAAGCGGATCGATATGAAGGTGAAGTTTCCGAAGGGATACGTCGAACCGAAACACACCCACAAAAGTTGGCACTCCATTCTGGTTACCAAGGGCAGAATGTGCGTGGCAGGAAAAGATCTGCGGCCGGGAGATTATGTTTTCGGCTGGGAGCTTCCGCACGGCCCTTACGAGTACCCGGACGGTTGCGAGGTCTTTGTCGTATTCATGGGCGAAAGCGCCCAACATGAATGGGAAGAGGATTCATACCTCCACCACCGTACGAAGTGGAAGGCGAAGACCGCCGCCGGGAAAAAAGCCGTAAGAAAAGGAGAGGCCGCCAGAGAGAGTGCGCTTGCCAAGAAAAAAGCGGCGTCAAAAAATACCACGAAAAGGAAATCCAGCCGGACACGTACTAGCCAATAGCCTGCCGCCGGCCATCCGGCGGGCGGAAACGCACCTTCTTCCTCCCGGCGGCGATGCCCGCTGGTCTTCTGGAGCCATATGATCCCCTTGCGCATCGCAGTCATCGGCGCCGGCGCCTGGGGTACCTCCCTGGCCGACTTTTTGGCCGAAGCGGGGCACGAAGTCACCCTCTGGGTATTTGAAACGGACCTTTGCGGCCGGATGACGAAGAGCCGAGAAAATGATTTGTATCTTTCCGGCGTCACCCTTCATCCCGGGCTCCGCCTTACGTCGGATTTGGCCGAGGCCGCCTCGGCGGGTCAGGATATTGTTCTAAGCGCCATGCCGAGCCATGTGGTTCGAGGCGTTTGGGAGAAGCTAGCCGCTTTTTTCCATGAGGGAACCTGTCTCATCAGTGCCACGAAAGGCATAGAAGCCGAGTCGCTCCACCTGCCCACCCAGATCATCGCCGAAACACTGAAGGCCGCCACAAGGGAGCCGCCGCCTTTGGTTTGTATCTCGGGCCCCACCTTTGCCCGGGAACTCGCCGAACGGAGGCCTACCGCCGTCATCGCGGCCAGCGAAAGTGAAGAGACGGCGAAGAAGGTGCAGGAGGCGATATCGTCGTCCTGCTTGCGGGTCTACACCGGGCCCGATCCGGTGGGTACGCAGCTGGGCGGAGCGATCAAGAACGTCATCGCCCTCGCCGCCGGAATCACGGACGGGCTTGGGCTCGGGCACAACGCTCGGACCGCGCTCATCGTGAGGGGGCTTGCCGAGATGAGCCGCCTGGGGGCCGCCATGGGCGGCCAGGCGGAAACGCTGTCCGGTCTCGCCGGCATGGGGGATCTTGTCCTCACCTGCACGGGGGACCTGAGCCGGAACCGGACGGTGGGCTACCGCTTGGGCAAGGGGGAGAAATTGGACGCCATCCTGGGTGAGATGACGGCGGTGGCCGAAGGAGTGACGACCGCACCCGCGGCCGCCTCGCTCGCGGAGAAATTTGGGGTAGAGATGCCCATCTGCACCCAAATTCACGCGGTTCTTTTCGACGGAAAGGCTCCGAAAAAAGCCGTTGGAGAACTCATGTCCCGGCCCCTTAAGGCGGAACGGACATGAAAATCCCAAAGCGGCGAGAATAGGAATTTTTCCGAGGGTGGGGCGAAAGAAATTGTTCGCCGAGAATTACCCGGCGAAGCGTGCGCAATAAATTGGGGAAAAATGTTCTGAGATTTGCCGCCACGAGGTTCCCCCATCGTCCGAGATTCAGAGGAAGCCCTGCGTGGTTTTCCGCGCAAGAGCGCAAAACGGCGGGACCGGTTTCCCTTTCGGATTCTCCTTTAAGACAGGACCTCCGCCAAGCAATCGAACGAACCCTCCCAGCCCTTGTTGTGGTTGTCGCGCGCCCCGGTGGAGATGTCCCCCCCCATGGAAAAGGGGCTAGGTGGAGGGAAGCTGGCCTGGCGTGAGCCCGCTCACCTCGGAAAGATTGACTTCAGAGAGGTTCGCTCCTTCGAGGAGGGCGCCGCTGAGATTGGTGTTCAAAAGATTCGATCCCCGAAGGTTCGCACCCTTCATATTGGCCTCCCGCAGGTTGGCCTCGGAGAGGTCGGCCCCTTCGAGGTTGGCGTTCACAAGAACGGCCCGGAAGAGGTTGGCCTTTCTCAGGTTGGCGCCCGCGAGGTTGGCCTCGCGCAGGTTTGCTCCCTGCAGATTGGCCTCCGCGAGTATGGAACCCGCGAGATTTTCCTTCATGAGGTAGGCAGTGGGAAGGTCAGCCCCGCGCATGTCTTTCGGTCTATGGATCATGGCTTCCTTCTCCCGCATCAGGGTCTGCCGTTACAAAGGGCCGATGTGAGTGAATCACCCTTCGCAAGCCTCCGGTGCTTCCTTGTGTGTGAGAGTCGGCGGATTGGAACGGGCACCCGAAGAGTTTATCCTTTCTTCATGTTAGTGGCGGGAGAGAGCGGGGGCAAGTGGAAGGGGGGCGGTAGATGAAAAAAGCCTTTTCGCGCCTTCTCGCCTGGCTTATGGCCCTGCTCCTGCTGCCTGCATGTTGGGCGGCCACAACCGCTCTTTGGCAAACCCTGATGGCCGCGCTCGTGGACTCCGCCTTCGGGGGTCAAGTATCCCCCCAATGGTGGGCATTGATCGGAGGCGCGGTGGCCTATGCGCTCTGGCACATGCTCCGGCCGCCCGAATTTCTCTATACCTTCGGTCACGAGATGACCCACCTTCTCTTCGCCTTCCTGATGGGAAAGCGGGTGGGCCGCCTTGAGGTTTCGAAGCGGGGAGGGGCGGTTTCCCTGAGCGGGACGAACCCCTTCATCACGCTGGCCCCCTATTTTTTCCCTCTCGTGACGGCCATTGTCCTCGCAGGGGGGGAATTCATCACCTGGGTGGCCGGGGATGGGCGGTTCCGCCTGTATGTTGCATTTTTGGCGGGGCTCACCCTCGCCTTTCACGGCGGCATGACCTGGAGAACGCTCCGAACGGCCCAGCCCGACATCGCGCGGAGCGGTTGGCTTTTCTCCTGCGTTTTTATCTATCTCATGGGGGTTCTCGTAGCGGGAGGAGCGATCATCACGGTCGCTAATGGCCCGACCGCTTTGGTCCAGCTTGCCCGCGCGGCGGGAGAGGAGGCGCTCCGAAGCTACCATCGGAGCGGGGGAGCCATTATCGAAATCATCGGAAGGGCGGTTTCGGAGATTGGCGGTAAGCCGTGAGGAGCGGTTCTTTCCGGGCTTGGGCGGCCGCCCCGATTCTTTTCCTCGCGGTCGGGGCGGCAGGATGCGCCTATCAGATTCGCCAAAGCGCCGAGGCGCTGGCACCGCAGGACCTCGGCCGGATGCGCCGGATCGCGGTGGTCCCGTTCATGTATTTTCATGACTGGACGGGGTATTTCCGAGACGTTTACGCGCGCGCCGGGGTTCCGTCGCGGCCGGATCGCAAAGTCGACCGAAAAGAGGCCACTTTCCTCCCCGAAGTCGCCCTCGCCGAAAAGGATTACGAAATCATCCCCTGGCCCAGGGAAATATCCGTTCCCTTCTCGAATGTTATGGAAGAAACGCCGAAAGGCGGCGGGAATTCGAAAATGGCGATCCTCCTAGGGCACGTTCGCGCCGCGCTTCCCCGGCTCCAAAATGCCGGCGCCCAAGCGGTGCTTCTCACCGTGGGGGAGAGCCAATGCGAGTCCCTCGATCTGTGCACTGCCCGGGTGCGTATGCTCCTCATCGATGCCCGCGATGGCCGGTCGCTCTGGCGGGCAAGGGCAGGGGGGACCACGTTATTGTCACTGGGAGATGAGATGCGGGCCGCCGTTGAGCGGGCGGTGGCGGCCCTTCCCGGCCCGCCCACCCCCTAGCCGTTTGGGTTATTGCGCTCCCAGGAATGCCCGGATTCGGGGCGATCAGATATTTTCTTCCATTTTTTGGGGACAAGAATTTAGAGGTTATCAGGGACTCCGCCATAGAAGAATACTGGGTCTGGAGGATGAACAACTGGAAAGAGAAAAACAGGATAAGGGAATCAGAAAAGAAGAACCTCTTTACCCGAAGCACTCCCTCAAATCAGACCTTGAGAATGGAGGGTCAATCCCTTCGTCAGATGTATAACTGGTCCCAGAGGATGGGGTACGTCATTGTCGTTCCCCTTATAAAGTCCCCGAAACCCAATCGGACAAAATCCCACGGAACCGTTTATTCAAACAGACGACCAAATTTTACACTCGATGAATGGAGGAAATTGACCCGGTTCATGAGGACATGGGTTGGGAATGAGGATAGTTGCTCGGGAAGGAAGGGGAAACCCCACAAACTTCACTATTCTCGAAACCGATCCAATACGCTACCGCGGGGGATAAAAATATCTGTAGGATACTCAGACCCCGTTAAGGGGAAAGAGATGACGAAATTAGTCGGTAAGAACCGGTTGAAGAAAGAAGATTATTGATTTGGATATTTTGATGATCGATCTCTAACAATCCCTTCTTGAATCTCCACATGGTTCATATATGTTCGCAAAACTGAATCAATCAGGAATTTCCTCGTAGGAAATCTTCGGTCAATCTTGTGTTTGTCAATCGCGTCTACGAGGTCATTATCCAACCACAGTGAAATACATTTCTTGTTCTCTGTCATTTTCTCTCCTTCTTCATTTCTTTTCTTAATCAACCTTCACACCGTTGCGATAGGTTCCTTTCTCCCATAACTCTCCGGTTATGTGGTATTTGACCCAAGGACCGTCTTGTTTCCCGTCCTTGTAGGTTCCTTTCGAGGATAACTGTCCGTTGAACCAGTAATCGACCCAAGGACCATCAATTAAAAAGAGAATGGAAAGGGCAACCAAAGATATGGGGAAATTCCTCACGAGGGGCGGTAAGGCGTGGTAGCTTCCCTTTATTCCGACAATAATTATTTCTCCACTTTGCCAAAATAGATCAGTGCCGAGTGGGGGGTTGACAATATGTCAACTTCCTGCGGTCGGATCTTTCCGAAAATCAAATACTTAACCCCAATATTATTGGCACGGGTTTTGCTTCTATAAAAGGATACGTTTGCTAAGGCGTTCTAGGCGGCACGCCTTAACAGGCGGGCAGAGGAGTTGTCGATCGGGTCGACGCTCCTCCGCCACGGACTCATTCTTTCTCTGTGGGACCCCTTCCCGTTTTCGGGAAGGGGATTTTTCTTGTTCAGGACCTTTCTCTCCGTTGGCGCCGGAACGATTGTGCGCAGATGGATAGGATGCCTCGAAATATTCTGTGTAACAATCGCGAACAGGCGCCCGGGGACTCTTTGTCTTTTCCGGGGAATAGGGGCCCGATGTTTGCGCGATCTTGCGGCATGAATTAGGCTTTGTTCTTTGATTTCCCGTTACATTTGCTGGGCGGCGCGCGCCGCTTTGGGGCAGGTTCCCCGCCCTCTCGCCCGGGCGGGCGGGGTTTTGAGTTAATAACGCAGGGAGGTGGGACGGTGAAAAAAGTTGGTCTGGGAAGCGTGGGCCTGGGATGGTGGGGGGGAGAACTCGTCGAGGCGGCGAACCGCAGCGGCGCGGCACAAATCGTGAGTTGCTTCGCCCGTAAAGAGGGTGGGCGGAAAGCCTTCGCCGATAAATACGGATGCCGCCAGGCGGCGAGTCTGGACGATCTCCTTCAGGACAACGAAGTGGAGGGTCTCCTCATCGCGACGCCCCATTCTACCCACGCCGATCTCATCTGCGAGGCCGCCTCCGCCGGCAAGCACGTCTTCGTCGAAAAGCCCCTGACCCTGACCGTGGCCGAGGCCCAGCGGGCCATCGACGCAGCTTCCAAGGCCGGGGTCGTCCTCATGGTGGGCCATCACCGCCGAAGGCAGGGCGCAACGCGCCGCCTCCGCGAGATGCTCGACAAGGGGGAGATCGGGATGGTTCACCATCTCGAGGCGAACCTTTCAACTCCCGGAGGGCTGAAACCGCGTGAAGGCTGGCGCAACGATCGAGCAGAGTGCCCCGCCGGGGGAATGACCGGCCTCGGCGTCCACATGATTGACAACCTCCACTACCTTGCCGGTCCGATGAAGCGTGTGAGCGCCTTCAGCAAGAGGCTCCTCGGGGCGGGAAACCTCGACGAAATCACGACCACCGCCATCGAGTTCGAATGTGGCGCGCTGGGCTACCTCGAAACCTCTACAGTGATCCCCAAGGTGTGCCTGACCGCCGCCTATGGGACCGAGGGCGCAGCCTGGAGCGAGGAGGAGGGGGGGAAGCTCTATATCCAGAAGATCGGGGAAGACACGCGGACCAGCCTTCCCGTCGAGGCCGGGGATGCTCTCGCCGAGGAATTGGCCGAGTTCGCCAAGTGTACACGCGATGGGGGAACGCCTGAGACGTGCGGCCCCGAGGCGATGGAGGTTGTCGCCGTCGTGGAGGCCATCATCGAGAGCGCCGAAAGTGGCAAGGCGGTCGAGGTGGGTCGGTTCCGGTCCTAACACCCAAAGACGGGGGAACGGAGGACTTCCTCGGAACCGATGCTGGAATTCCCGTTTCGCATCGCAATTTCCGTCCGGATTGAACGGGCGGGCATCTCTCATCTTTGGGCGGCCCTCCGCGCAAACCGATCTCGCATCCGTGGAACCGAAAGCCTGTAAGATCCGACCTTGTGCGTCTCCCTGAGGCCGGCGTCTCCCCATTGTTCACGCCGAACAGGCTGTGCAAAAATGGATTTTCGCCGAACACCCTATCAACGGTTCTTCCTTCGGAGATGAAATGACTCCGTGAGTGAAATATGGCGCGAATGAAATATGTCGGCATGTCACCGACGAAAGAAGACGCCCTCGCAAAGGCCGTGGGGGACACGATTTACGGCGACGATTTTCATTTACCAAATGAGATCTACGGAGCGGTGGTCCGGACGGAAATAGCCTTCGCCCGAATCAAAAAGATAGACGGGTGCCGGGCGCTCGCCCTTCCCGGAGTGCACTGCGTCCTCACATCGGATGACATTCCCGGGGTCAACACGGGACGATATCCCGACTACCCCGTCTTGGCCGAGGGCGTGGTCCGGGGTATCGGGGACGCGGTTGCTCTCGTCGCCGCGGAAACGCATGACCTTGCCCGGGAGGCGGCCCGGCGCGTTCAGGTATCCTGCGAGCCCCTCCCGGGAGTTTACGACTTCACCCATCCGGCAGAGGAGGTTCTCTGCGACTGGAAGACCGAAAAGGGGGATGTCGAGGCCGGTTTCCGCGAGGCAGATGTCGTCGTCGAGAAAGTCTTCTACTCGGCTTGTCTCGACCACGGCTTCATCGAGCCCGAAGGCGGAGTCGCCTGGGTGGACGAGCGCGGGGTGGTGAACGTGCGCGTTCCGACCCAGGACATCGAAAATTATCAAAACGTGGCCGCCACCCTCGGCCTGCCCGCCAGCCGGGTCCGGTACCACAGCCCCATGGTGGGGGGCGCCTTCGGGGGAAAGGAACATCCCCTCCTCGGCGCCTTTCTGGCGCTTCTCGCCACCCGAACGGGGCGTCCCGTGCGGATGGCCTACACCCGCGAGGAAACCTTCAATACGGGAAGCAAGCGCCATCCCTTCCTCATGAAATACAAAACCGGCGCCACACGCGCGGGAAAACTTACAGCCGTCGAAGTGGACATCCTTGCGGATTCGGGCTCCTACCCCACAATGAGCAGGTACCTTGTTATGAGTGCCCTTTGCATCAGCGGGGGTCCCTACAAGATCCCGAACGCGAGGGGGCGCGCCCGGGCCATTGTGACGAACAATCCCTTCACCGAGGCCATGCGCGGGGTCGGAGCGAATCAGGTTTGTTTCGCGTATGAGTGCCAAATGGATGAGGTGGCGCGCCGGATCGGGATGGATCCCCTCGAATTCCGGCGGCACAATTTCATCCAAAAGGGCGAGACCTTGATGCAAGAGCAGCCCGTTCCGACGGCGGTGCTCCTGCCCGAGATGTTGGCGAAGGTGCGCGCTTCCGCTGGCCGAGGCGCAGGGCCCGTTTCGGGGGCGGGAAACGGAGTTTGGCGGCGGGGGGTGGGCTATGCGGCGAATATCGCCGGCTACACCCGGCCTGACACCGAAGGCGAAGGCTACCTTTCCCTCGAAGATGACGGGAGCGTGCAGGTGCGCGCTGGCGTCACCGATGTGGGCGCGGGCCAGACCCAAACCTGCCGGCAAATCGCGGCGGAAGTTTTGGGAATTCCCATCGGAAAAATTACGGTGGTCGCATCGGACTCCGCCGCCACCCCCCTCGCCGGCATCACGGCGGGCAGCCGCCAGACTCTCGTCTCGGGTGGCGCCATCTACCACGCCGGACGTGAGGTGCGCGACAACCTCCTGATCGGTGCGGCGGAGCTGCTCGAACTGGCCCCGGAGGATCTGGCGGTCGGAGAGGAAAAGATATTCGTGCGCGGTTCCGAGGACCGATCGGTCGGGCTCATGGCCGCCATCGGAAAGTGCAAGGAGTTGAACCTTTCCCTCCACGCGACCGGCCGAGTGAAGCTCGGCGGGTTCAAATATGAAGGAAACGAGAAGTACGGAAAGGGAGGCGGCTGGCTGGATTACGTTTTCGGGATCCACACAGCCGAGGTGGAGGTGAACGACGAGACGGGCGAAATTCGGATGATCAATTTCTGGTCCTCCCACGACGTGGGCCAGGCTGTCAACGTCCAGCACGTCGAAGGGCAGTTCGAAGGGGGCGCCATGATGGGGGTGGGCCACGCCCTCGCCGAGGAGATCATCTCCGAAAAGGGCGTACCCCTCACCAACCACCTGGAGAGTTATCTCATCCCGACCGCGATGGAAACCCCCGAGTGGGAATCCATCATCCTCGAGTCGGGCGAGGGCCTCGGCCCCTACGGGGCGAAGGGGATCGGCGAGCCCCCCTGCACGGCCGCCGCCGCCGCCGTTGCCTGCGCCGTGGGTCAGGCGATAGGGGCCTGCATCACACGGATTCCGATCACTCCGGACCACGTCCTCGAGGTGATGGGAAAGATCAAGGGCAAAGGGAATCACCACTAATTCGAATCGAGGGCAAGAAAACCGCGGCCCCGCCGTCACGACGGGGCGTTTTATTGGTACATCTTCGGTAAGGGACCGCTCGGTCGGTTTTTTCGACGGGCCCGGGAAACGGTCTCGGCCCGGCTCTCTTCCCCTTTGCAGTCCCGCCGCCTAGATCTCCTCGAAGTCGGCAGAATACTCGACCTGGATCCCGCGCTGAACGCTCTGGCTGGCGGCGCAGGCCTTATCGTGGACGCCCAGGGCGCGCTCGGCCTCGGGGCGTTTCCCCTTAGGGATTTTGGCCTTGTAGTGGACGCGGATCTTGGTGACGAGGGCCGTGCCGTCCACGTTCTCGATGAATCCTTCGACCTCGGCTTCAAGGAGGTCGGGTGCGCTCGGAATTTGACGCGCCTCCAGCGCGCCTCCCATGTTTCCGGTCATTCACCCGGCCACGGCGGCCACGAGATGATCCAACGTGGCGGGCCGTTCCACCTCGGGGTCCGCCTTGTAGAATTCCTTGATTCCTCCGTGGATGCCGTAGAGGACGGGCTCATCCGGGAAGGCCTCCAGGACGGCTCGCTTCATTCCCCTTCCCGGCTCTTTGATGATGCGCAGCTTGCTGACGTGGATTACCTCTTCCATGCGGATTCCTCCTTTTTTGTGAGTGAGGACGGCGATTGAAAGCGCGCCTCGAGACTACCACCCCGCGCCGGGGCCGGCAAAAGGGAGAAAGCGATACCGGGCGCGCCGGCTAGAGGATGACGAGGATGGTCCCCCCCACCGTGAGCAGGGCGCCGAGGACGAGGCGGGGGGTGATGTTTTCTCGCTCCCGCTGAAACAGCCAGCCCATGAAGAGCGCGAAAATGGGAACCAGGGCGACGATGGCTACCACCCGGACCGCGAGGGTCCAGGAAAAGGCGGCGGTGTAGGAAGGGAAGGCGGTGGCCTGCAAGAGGACGGCGAATAGGATCCACTTCACGTTGCGTCGCGGGATGACTTTGGCGGACTCTTTTCTGCCCACGGTGAGCGCGAGGAGCCAGGTCGTCATTGCGCCCACCCACAGCGCCACGCTCGCGGCCGCGAATGGGTTGAAGTCGGGGGCGGCTTTTTTGAAGAAAACGCCCGCCACCCCCCAAAGGAGAGAACTCATCCCTGCGGCGAACCAACCGGACGCCCGGCCCGCCCGCTTTCCCGCCTGCCCTCCCGGAGTGTCCCGCCCCGGCCGGGTGCCGGCGACGAAGAAGATGCCGAGAAAGAGGAGGCCGAGGCCGATGAGGATGAAAGCCGTCAGCGGTTCTCCGAGCCAGAAAGCCGCTAGGAGGGCGGTGACGAACGGGTAGGTGAGGGCCAACGGGACGGCGCGGCTGGGTCCGATCCGCTGGAGGGCGAAGGAGTAAAAAGTCCGCGAGAGGCCGATGTGAAGAATTCCGGCCAGGACAAGAAAAAAGAGCGCCTCCCTTTTAGCGGGGAGAAAAGATGCGGCCGGGACCGTGAAGGCGGCGATCATGGTGACGCAGAGGGCGTCCAGGGTGGTCGCTATCGCAGTGGTCTTTATGACAGGCGCGTTTTGCAGGGCGTTCCGGATTACCAACGCGAAGGCCGCCCAGGAGATCGATGCGAGGGTGGCGAAGAGAAGGCCCGGGATCTGGGGGGCGGGGTTCATTTTCCTGTCCCGTCTCCGGCCGGACGGATTTTCTCAAGTTCCAAGGGGCACGCCGCCCACGCTTTGGATTTCAAAGCCGGCCATGGCTGATGGAGGAGGAGAAACCGGTTTGGTGCAGAACGCACCGGAGCCGCAAGGCCCGGGTTGGGGACAAGCGGATGTTAGACGTTATGGCAGAGGACGGCCCGCCAGTAATCGAAAAGGTTGACCCTTTCCTGCGCGCTCGGGATCAGGTTGTTCCTTTCGAGAAGCGCTTCGAGGTCCAGGGTGGTTTCCCAGCCGAAATTCTTGCACACCCCGTTGGTGAGTTCTTCAAAAGTGGCCAGGATTTTGTTCTGGCTTTTGAAGTGGTTGATGAAGACGATACGCCCGCCGGGTTTGCAAACCCGGCATATCTCGGCGACGACCTTGTTGGGGTCGGGAGCGGCGCTCACGACGTAGCACGCGGTCACACAGTCGAAGCAGTTGTCGGGAAACTCCATCGCCTGGGCGTCCATGACCCGCAGCTGAATATTATGGAGACCGGACGCGGTCACTTTTTTTCTGGCCTTTTCGAGCATCTTCGAGGAGATGTCGATCCCCGTGATTTCTACGTGCCGGGGGTAGAGGGGAAGCGAAAGGCCCGTACCCACGCCCACCTCCAGAAGGTGCTCACCCGGCTTGAGGTCCAGCATCTGGACTCCGACGTCGCGCCCTTCTTCGAAAATACGCTTAAAGATAATATCGTAGATACTGCCCCATCGGTCATAAATTTTGACGACGGACTCTTCGGTCGGCACCCCTTTTCCCCTTGGCAAGGTTATCGAGCGAATGTTATCTCTAGTCGGAGATTTTCTCTCCGGTCTCACCTTGTGAGAATGAGACCTTGTCGCCAATCCGGATTCATTATCAGTACATTCAGGCGAAGTCAATCATCAATCAGTGCCGAGCGTAATCCACCATAGATATGAAATTTTATCAAAAATTATTATATCGTCAATTCAAGTGAATGGAAGAGATTATGCCATGTAATTTCTGATAAAAAAGCGGAGTCAACTGAAAGGATTGAAGTTATCCACCCCTGCTACAAACTTGGGTACAATCGCGCCTTCGAGAGAATTTGCGCGTTGTTGAGGAGGGCCCCTTTTTGCGGGACGGATATGTCATAGCGATTCATCGTGGTAAAAGCGTCCTTTCCCGCTGTTAGCCGCCGGGCTCGCTCCGGCGTGCGGCCGAGGGAATCCGCGATGGGAAGGTTCATCTCCTGATGCTCCGCTTCGAGGCGAGGCGGGAAGGAAAGAGTTTTTCTTTGGTGCGTTTATTGATTTTTCAGGATACCTAGCCGGATGGAACTTTTTTTCCAGGGCCTTCCTCCTTGGTTGAACTTCTCTCTTTTTCTGTTTGGTGTTTTTGTCGTGGCGAAGGGCGCCGGGTGGTTCACCGACGGGGCGGTGAAAATCGCCGATCACACGGGAATTCCCAAGATTGTGATCGGGGCCACCGTTGTCAGCGTGGCCACGACCTTCCCGGAATTTTTGGTTTCCTCTCTCGCCGCCATATTTGAACATCCGGGGACTTCGGTCGGAAATGCAGTTGGATCGACCATATGCAACATTGGCCTCATCATAGCCGTCGCTGCGCTGATTCGGCCGATGAAATTGGATCGTAAAAATTTATGGGTACAGGGGTCCATGATGTGGACGGCCGGCGCCCTGCTTATTTTTCTGGTGCGGGACGGTGTACTGGGCCGTGCCGAGGGCGCACTCCTTCTGGCGGGCATGGCCCTTTACATGGTTTCCTCCTGGTATTTGGGACGCAGCGAGAATCGTGATATTTCCGGCCAGGCGAACGCGGGGCCGTTCGCCTGGGGCCGCGCCACCCTCCATTTTTCCGTCGGTGCGGCGGCGGTCCTCTCGGGGAGTTTCCTCGTCGTGCAAACCGCCGTCCCGCTCGCTCGGGCGATCGGAGTCTCGGACCTGGTCATCGGTCTTTCCCTGGTGGCGGTGGGCACATCGCTGCCCGAGTTGGTGACGGCTATCGTTTCCTCTTTGCGCGGGCACGGGACGCTCTCGGCCGGAAACGTTCTGGGGGCGAACGCATTGAACATCCTGTTCGTGCTGGGAGGAGCGTCGTCGATCTCTCCCCTGGCCATTGAGCGACAGACGTATCGCCTCGATTTTCCGGTCATGGTGTTTTTCATGGTGCTGGTCCTATGGATTGGAGGGAGCCGGGGCCGGCTCGGCAGAGGAGTCGCCGCTATTTTCCTCGCCGCCTATGCCGTTTATTTGGTGGGAGTTTTTTCTTTGTTTTCAGCCGGCTAGTCGTCCCGCCCGGGGAGAGGGGCGGGTTCCTTTAAAATCGGATGAAAATCTTTTCCGTTTACTTGCTACGGGAGATTCATTATCATGGCGTTCCTTGCCCGCCGCTGGGAGGGTGACGCACGATGGAGGGAATCTCCCCAGAGAAAGTCATTCCGGAAGCTCATCCCCAGGGCCGGCCCCTGAGAAAAACGACGGACTCGGCTTTTGACGCCATTGGGTTCAAAGACGAAGAAGTGATCGAGTACGTCTGGAGACTGCTCCTTCGCTTCGCCCATATCGACAACCTTTTCCGCAGAAGCCGAAAGACCAACAATCGCCTCGCCCAGGCGATGGATTTATTGATCGAGGCGGAGGGGATGGACGGCTCTGTCCTGTGGGAGACAAAGCAACAAATTGGGGATGTTTGCCTTTTTTTCTGTCCTTTATCCGGAAACCTATCCCGGCGGGAGCTCAATCCCCGATTCTATGTGGCCCAGGGAAAGGCTGCCTATGCCTATGTTGCAGAAATCGACGCCTTGCGGTCCACCACAATATTTTTCCGGAAACTTCATCACGAGTTCGAATCCTGCGTGATGGCGTTGCATTTGGAGCGGGATTTTTTGCAAGATCTAGCCTCTCAATACATTGGCCGCCAGTTCGAAATTTTTGTCCGGAGCGTTCACCCGAAACACAAGGGGGTTTCATGCGCATTCGAGTAGCAGTTTGCCTATTCGCTGCCGCTCTCTTCCTCTCGCTGTCGTGGGTGGAGGCGGTCACCGCGCAGGGTAAGGGTGCACGGCCGGATCCGTCCAAAGTGGTTCTGGCCGTTGTGAAAGGAAAAGAGATTACCCTTGCCGATCTCGAGGCGGAGATTAAGACTTTCCCGGCCGCCACTCAAATTCAAATTCGGAAGAGAATAAATTCTTTCCTCGATAGCATCGTGGACATGGAGGTCCTATTTCAAGAGGCAGTCAAGAAGAAATACGATGAGCTCTCCGCCGTTCGGAAACGCCTCAGCCGGGCGAGGCGGCGGATTGTTCTCGATGAATTCATCCGCAAGAATGTGAACGAAAAAATCAAATTGACCGATACGGTTCTGAAAAATTTTTTCGAGCAGAACAAGGGAAAATTTGACCGGAAGGAGTCGGTCACGTTGAGCCACATCGTCGTGAAGACCGAGGAAGGGGCGAAGGTGGTTCTCGCCCGGCTTCGAGAGGGAGCTCCCTTTTCCGAGATGGCCAAAAAACATTCCATCATTGCGTCCACCCGGGAAAGCGGCGGGGTAATAGGGACCGTCGAACGGGGCCAGTTAGACGGAAACCTCGAAGAGGTGGCGTTCAGTATGCCCATCGGCCAGGTCAGCGAACCGGTTTCCACCCCCCAGGGTTGGCAAATTATCCGGGTCACAGAGAAAACCAGCGCTGCGGAAGCCAGGTTGGAAGACGTGAAGGACGATGTCGAGCAATTCCTCACCGAGGCGCTCCGGCGCGAGCGATACCGGGCGCTTCTCGAAAATTTGCGGAAAAGGGAAGGGGTTCAGGTCTTTCCGGAGCGAATTCCCTGACGCCTCCCGCCTGATGACCGGGAGAGCGCCCGTTTTTCGGCCCCTTTCCCTTGTCGATACTGTCTCATCCTGCAATAATAGCGGATGAGTCGAACAATCGCAATAATAACAATTCTGTTTTGATTTCTTTCCCCAGCGGTTTCCGTGTTATCCACAATTCTTCCCGAGAATACGAACGGCCCTTTCACGGGTTATATACGACAAATTGTATTGTAGCGGCCGAAAAATTTTGACAATTCACTATATGTTGTGTTGGAATCCTCGCACACGGTTGAAGAAAATCGTAAGAGAATTCGTAATAGAAAATGACTACCTCTGCCATCGGGCGGGCAGGGGTAACCGGTCCGGGGACGGGGGGATCGGAACTCCCCGTCCCCGGGCGAAACTTCCGTGTTCTCCGCGAAGTGCTTCCGACCCCCAGATTGACCCGCGAACTGCCGGGTGATGGCAATAGCTCCCCCCCTGCCGGATGGCGCGAGATCGGCCAGGGGCAGTCTTAAGACCCGGGTTCACATGCGGGTGGGATAACCCCAGGAGAAGGCATGAGCATCAAGTCGGACCGCTGGATCGCCCAAATGGCCAAAGAACACCGCATGATAGAGCCTTTTACGGACAAACAGGTTCGGGACGGAACCGTATCCTATGGACTCTCCTCCTACGGGTACGATATCCGGGTGGCCGACGAATTCATGATTTTCACCAATGTGAACAACACCATCGTGGACCCGAAAAACTTCGACTACCGCTCCTTGGTGAAGGTCAACGGGGATGCCTGTGTGATACCTCCGAATTCTTTCGCCCTGGCCAAAACAGTGGAGTATTTCCGAATTCCTCGGAATGTGCTGACGATTTGCGTCGGAAAGAGCACCTACGCCCGGTGCGGAATCATCGTAAATGTGACCCCTTTCGAGCCCGAATGGGAGGGATTCGTCACCCTCGAGGTCTCGAATACCACCCCCCTCCCCGCCAAGATTTATGCGAACGAGGGTATTGCCCAGGTGCTTTTTTTCGAGAGCGATGAGGTCTGCCAGGTCTCCTACGCGGACAAAAAAGGCAAATACCAGAGCCAGGCCGGCCTCACCCTGCCCCGGCTTTAAATCAGCCTCGAAGTCCGCGGCCCGCCCCTCCCGGGCAACTCTTTCATTTCCCCCGGGAAACCTCTTTTCCCCCTCGCTCCAGCGAGCCGGAGGAGTCACCGGCGCAATATCCTTCCAAGCCAAAGGAACTTCTCTCCAATTTTCGTTGTTACCCTTATGGGGCGGAAATGCCTTCCCCCTAATAAAGGAAAGTCGGTGTATAATATTGGCGGTTAGTGTTGACATTAGAAATTTTCAGTAAAGGAATGAAATCATTTGATTTGGAGGTAACGTGCCGGAAGGTCTCAGTCACCTGGACGAAAAAGGGCAGGCCCGGATGGTCGATGTGGGCGAAAAGCCGGAAACCGCCCGGGAGGCGATCGCCCGCGGGCGGATCAAGATGCGCCCCGAAACGCTCCGGCTGGTTTTGGAGGGAAGCCTTCCGAAGGGTGACGTTCTCTCCACCGCCCGCATCGCAGGAGCGATGGGTGCGAAACGGACCGCGGACCTCATCCCGATGTGTCATCCCATTCGGCTGACGAGCGTGGAGGTGCATTTCGAGGAGACCGCCACGGGAGACGGTTTGGAGGTAGTGGCAACTGCCAGTGCCCAGGAGCGAACTGGGGTGGAGATGGAAGTGCTGACCGCAGTTACTGTGGCTGCGCTCACCGTTTATGACATGTGCAAGGCAGTGGACAGGGAAATTGCGATCTCCGATGTCTGTCTGGTGAAAAAGACGGGCGGGAAGAGCGGAACCTTCATCCATCCGGAAGCTTGAGAGATTTATTGGGCCGCCACATTTTATTTATTCGGCTTTGTATTCGTATTCGATAGAGGTGAATCATGGATCAAATGAACGGAAAACCAGTAAAGGGGCCGCAGTCCGGGGGTCTCAGCGCAGATTCCATGGAAAGGCGAATCGGCCCCTGGGTCTGGCGAATCGGCATCGTTGCGCTCGCGGCGCTCTTCGGCGTCCAGGCCGGGGGGCAATTCCTTTCCGATAGAGCGGTCCTCATTTCCGGCGGGGCCGCGGGGGCCCTCGTCGGCTTGTTGGCCGTTATGTCAGAAGTGCGGATGAACCGCGCGAGCCCGGGCTCCATACTGGGGGGCACGTTGGGGTTTTTTGTAGGCCTCGCCATCTCGGTTGCCCTCTCGGCCGTGGCTGGGGAGATAATTCCAGTGCAGGTGCGCTTGGCGGCCGGGTTGTTCTCCGGTCTGATTTTCGCTTACCTCGGGACGGCGGTGGGTTCGGTCCAAGGGAGCCGCATCGTTGGGAAAGGCTGGGAAGCGGAGCGCGCCTCTACCACCCCGTACACCAAGATTCTCGACACGAGCGTCATCATCGACGGGCGGGTGGCCGATATCTGCGAGTCGGGCTTCCTCGAAGGCACCCTTGTTCTTCCCCAGTTCGTCCTCAAGGAATTGCAGCAGATCGCCGATTCATCGGACTCGCTCAAGCGGAACCGGGGGCGGCGCGGACTGGACATACTCCGCCGGATCCAGCAAAACCCCGATTTGGATATCCGGATAGTGGACACCGATTATCCCCGCGTCCGGGAGGTGGACACCAAGCTCGTCCTCCTGGCGAAGGAAATCGGCGCCAAGGTGATGACGAACGATTTTAATCTCAACAAAGTGGCCGAGCTGCAGGGCGTGACGGTCCTGAACATCAACGAGCTGGCTAACGCCGTGAAGCCCGCTGTGCTCCCCGGTGAAGAGATGAACGTCTTCGTCATCAAGGAAGGGAAAGAATACGGCCAGGGCGTGGCCTATTTGGACGACGGGACAATGGTGGTTGTCGATCACGCCAAGTACTTGATCGGCCAGAATGTGGAAGTCTCCGTGACGAGCGTATTACAGACCACCGCAGGAAGGATGATCTTCACGAAGATCAAGGACGAGGACGAATCGCAGTGGAACGGCAATTGACGCCCAAAGTCACGGTGTATTTTTCGTGACACGGATTCCTCCCGCGGAAAAGGTAGGAGCGGTCGTCCCCGCCGCCGGCGCCGGAGATCGGTTGCCCGGCCCGGTTCCCAAACAATTTCGACATCTGGCCGGCTCTCCCATGATCTGGCATACCCTGCGTCGGCTCCGCCAGGCTGAGTTGCTCCGCCTGATTGTCCTGGTGCTTCCTCCTTCCGAGGCGCCGAACACCGAGCTGCCCTCCGATCTGGCGGGCGTCGTGCGGGTGGCCGGGGGCGGATCCCGCCGGCAGGATTCGGTGGCCCGCGGCCTCGCGGCCCTCCCTCCGAATGTGGAGTGGGTGGTGGTCCATGACGGCGCACGCCCCTTGCTTCCGGCGCCGCTCGTGGGCGCGTGCCTTCTCGCCGCCCAGGAGAGCGGCGCCGCCATTGCCGCCCTGCCGGTTTCGGACACTCTGAAGCGGGCCGATGCGGAAGGCTTCTCCGAAGGGACGTTTCCCCGGGAGAAGGCCTGGCTCGCCCAGACTCCCCAGGTGGCCCGCCGCGACCTCCTCTGCCGGGCCATCGAGGCGGGCGGGCCGGCGGCATGGACGGACGAGTCGGCCATGCTCGAGTCCATCGGCGTTCGGGTAAAGCTCGTTATGGGGGCGAAGGAGAACCTGAAGATCACCACGCCCGAAGATTTTGCGCTGGCCGAGGCATATCTGGCGCAGGTCCCTTCGGAGGGAGTCGCCCCCCTTCCGGGAGAACCTCGATGATTCGGGTCGGCGTGGGGTACGACGTCCACCGCTTCGAGGGGGGGCGTCCGCTGATCCTGGGCGGGGTGCGCGTTCCCCATCATGAGGGCCTGGCCGGCCATTCGGATGCCGACGTGTTGACCCACGCCGTTTGTGACGCGGTGCTCGGGGCGGCCGCCCTCGGCGACATCGGCGCGGTGTTTCCCGACACGGACGATCAGTATAAAGGGGCGGACAGCCTTCGCCTGCTCGAAGAAGTGGTGGCCATGGCGTCTGCGAAGGGGCTCAACCTCCACAACGTGGACGCGGTCGTGGTGGTCGAGCAGCCGCGGCTGGCCCCCTACCTCGGAGAAATGCGGGAGCGCCTCGCGTCGGTGCTCGGGCTTCCGGCCGAGGCGGTCAGCGTCAAGGCGACGACGAGCGAAGGGCTCGGATTCGCCGGCCGTGAGGAGGGGATTGCCGCCCAGGCCGTATGCACCCTCCGGGAAGGGACGCCTTGACGCTGTTTTGTTCGGCGTGACAGAGTCGCCGATCAAGCATCTGCGATTCAAAACCGT
This sequence comes from uncultured Nitrospinaceae bacterium, assembly GCA_964620535.1. Taxonomy (GTDB): domain Bacteria; phylum UBA8248; class UBA8248; order UBA8248; family UBA8248; genus CAZUHN01. The sequence continues at coordinate 27,432 of CAZUHN010000039.1, forward strand.
GTTTCCGCCAGCCTGATCAGACCCCGCATTCTCTTGCTGGAGAAAAAGGCGTGGCCGTTCAGATCTACAACACTCTCGCGCGGCGGAAAGAGCCCCTCGAAACGCAGGAGCCGGGTCACATCCGCATGTACGTGTGCGGGGTTACGGTTTACGACCACTGCCACCTCGGCCACGCCCGGGCCGCCATCGCCTTCGACGTGATTCGCCGGTACCTGGAATACTCCAAGTTCAAGGTGACTTTCGTCGTAAACTTCACCGACGTGGACGACAAGATCATCGCCCGAGCGAGGCGGCTGAAGGCCCCGATTGGCGAACTGACGGAGAAATTCATCCAGGAGTACTACAACGACATGGGCGCCCTCGGGGTGCGGCGTGCCGATGTCGAGCCCCGCGCCACCCGGCACATCCCCGAGATGCTCGAGATGATTCAAGAGCTTATTGAGAAAGGGATCGCCTACCAGGCGGGGGCAAATGTCTACTACGACATCTCGAAGTTTTCCGGCTACGGCAAGCTCTCCCACCGCAATATCGACGAGCTCGAGGCGGGGACCCGCATCGAGCCCGGCGAGGGGAAGCGGAATCCGCTGGATTTCGCCCTCTGGAAGGCGGCGAAGGAGAACGAGCCGGAGTGGGAAAGCCCCTGGGGGCCGGGCCGCCCCGGCTGGCACATCGAGTGCTCGGCCATGTCGAGCCGCTACCTCGGCCGGCAGTTCGACATTCACGCCGGGGGGGAGGACCTCATCTTCCCCCACCACGAAAACGAGATCGCCCAAAGCGAGGGCTGCTTCGGGCACGATTGGGTCCGCTACTGGATGCACAACGGCTTCGTGCGCATCAACCACGAGAAGATGAGCAAGTCGAAGGGAAATTTTTTCACCATCAAGGCAATTCTTGAGGACCACCCCGCCGAGGTAGTGCGGTACTTTCTTTTGGGCACGCATTACCGACACCCCGTTGATTTTTCCGACATGGTGATGAAGGAAGCCCGGAAGGGCCTCGATCGCCTCTACAACGCGCGGCTGCGCCTGGAGATGACCCGGCCGGGGGATGACGCGGGGCTGCGGGGGGAGATGGAAGCCGCGGCCGAGGCGTACCGCCGGGCCTTCGCCGAGGCGATGGACGACGATTTCAACACCGCAAAGGCGATGGGCCATCTGTTCGACTTTGCCCGGCGGGCCAACGCGGTCTGCCTGAAAGCGGGGGGGCCGCTTCCCGAGCGGGCGGCCCGCCCGGGCCGGGAGGTTTTCGGGGAGATGGCCGGTGTGCTGGGGTTCTTTCAACTCGCGCCGGAGGAATGGTTCCGCCTTCCGCAGGCAGGGCCGCCGTCCGCGCGCCCGGAGGATGGGCCCGCCGGGGGGGCGGACGCCGCCGGCCTCGACGGGGCGTTTTCCGAGGAGGCGGTCGAAAAACTCATCGTGGAGCGGGGCGAGGCCCGCAGCCGGAAGGATTTCGCTGAGGCCGACCGCATCCGCAACGATCTGGTCGAGGCGGGCATCCTCCTCGAAGACGGACCCTCGGGCACGATCTGGAAGCGAAAGGTTTAAGTTGGCAAAGGGCGAGGAATTCGTCTGCGGTGTCCACGCGGTGCTCGCGGCCCTTGCGCGGGGGAAGGAGCGGGCCCTCCGCCTCATCGTCGCCAGCGGGCGCGGGGGGGAGGCCGCTCGGCGCGCTCGGTTTCTGGCGGAAAGCGCCGGGGTATCCATCGAGACGCTGCCGCCCGCTCGCCTGAGCGAATTTGTCGCCACCTCGAATCATCAGGGAATGGTCCTCCGGGTCCGTCCAACCCCGGTGCTCGACCTGGAGACCCTCCTGGCGCGTCAGCCGCCGGGGAGGCCCCCCCTCCTGCTTCTGGACGGGATCCAGGATCCGCGGAATCTCGGAGCCCTTTTTCGGACGGCCGCAGCCCTCGGGGCGGGAGGGGCGGTTTGGCCAAAGGACAGGGCGTCCGGCCTGACGCCCACCGTGGCCAAGGCAGCGGCGGGGGCGCTTGAGAGTCTCCCCCTTGCCCGGGTGACGAACATGGCCCGGGCGGTCTCGGCGGTGAAAGACCGCGGCTATTGGGCTGTCGCAGGCGATCCCGAAGGAGAAAACACCCTGGGGGAGACCCCCCTTCCCGCCCCGGCGGCCCTTGTTCTCGGAGCCGAGGGGCGGGGTATTCGGCGGCTGGTGAGGGAAAGATGCGACGCGGGGGTGCGGATCACGCTTTCGGGGAGTATAGTGGGATCGTTGAATGTGGTTGTGGCGGCGGCCATCTTCCTTTTCGCGATGGGAGCCTGCGGCGAGTCGCCCTGAAAGGGCCGGGTTTTTTGCCGTTTCGCCCGATACGGCGGGACTTGACAAAGGTGGTCTCGGTCCCTAAATTTGCCCGTTCTTCGCTGGCTGGCGTAGCTCAGCTGGTAGAGCAGCTGATTTGTAATCAGCA
>CAZUHN010000040.1:0-2522 GCA_964620535.1 uncultured Nitrospinaceae bacterium
GCGGTTCTCGGGCGCGGGCGAAGGCAAGCTACACCGCCGCAGAATCGGCGAGTGTGGCGTTTTGTGTGGCGTTCGAGGCGCCATGCACGTCAACATACCGCTGGGCCATGCGAATATCCCTCCAGCGGCCCCACCGAATTAAATCCCAGACCGTTGACCCGGCCAAGGCGAGGCGGGTAGCCCCGGTATGGCGGAGGTCGTGGAAATGGACGCCGGGAAGATTCGCCTTTTCGCGGGCGCGGGTGAATGCTTTCTGGACGGCGCCCGGGCGAATGGGTGCATTCTTGTGCCCCATGAAAACGAAGCCATGCCGGGACATCGGCTGGGCGCGCAGGATGTCGGCGGCCTCCTCGCTGAGATACACGAGCTCGTCCTCGAGCAACGCCCCACGGCGAGCTTGGAGGCGTGTTCCTTTGGTTTCGCCGGCAGGGAGGACGATGCGCGCGGTCCCTGCGTCCCAAGTCACCCACTCGCGCCGAAGGCGGCAGATTTCCCCCACGCGGAGCCCGGTGAGTATGGCGAAGGGGATCAGCGGTCGAAGCCAACCGACAGCCTTGGCCGTCAACTCTGCCTCTTCCTCCCGCGACAGGATTACGTCCCTTCGCTTCACCGGGAGAGGCTTCACGCCCGCGCAAGGGTTGTGTGTGAGGACGGGTCGGACGCCGGGGATTGCGGATTCCCTGATGGCGCGGTTGAACATGATCGAGGCGTAACCGATTCGCTGGTTGATGGTGCGGGGGGCGAGGCCGCCAGCCAGCATTTCCCGTTGCCACTTTTCGAAGTCAAGCCAAGAAAGGGCTGCCATGTCGGTTTCCGGAAAGCGGCTCGTGAGGTGGCCGATGAGGATGGTGCGGAGATCGTAGTCGGAATAGTCCCGGTGGAGATCAAGGAAGTAATCGGCGAAGCCCGCGAGGGTGGGGTCGGCGGCGTAGGGCGAATCCGGTTTGCGGGAGGCGACGAGGGCGCGCTTTTCCTCTTCGGTTCCCGGCACCATGGCAAGGACGCGGGCGGGCGGCGCTTTCGGGTCGCCCTTCTTGTATACGCCATTCGTGGCGCTTCTCTCGTGACGCTCGGCTTTGACGCCTGTGGAGTAACGGCGTCCTGTCCAAAAATTCAACTGAACCCTGAGTTCCTGTCCTGGTCCAGCGAATCTTAGACCTCCTTTCTCAGCCGTAACGGATTGCATCGTAGTCGTTTGTTGTACTTTCCGAAGGCCTGGCCGAAAGGAACTGTGCTCCGGAAAAATTCGATAGTTAATTAATATTCAGCTAAATAATTCAAAGATTCGTTCTCAATATGAATTCCTCATTTTCGAAGCATTAAAAAACAGGACAGACCACTTGATAGGAAATTTCAAGGGGTTCAACTTATTTGATCCGACGGCGGCCCCATATTTATAGATAGGGGTGGCAGCCGATTCGGCGCGAGACCTCTAAAAGCGAAACGTTGCTATCGCGAATAGTGAATTCATAGATGTTTTGTTACTGGGAAGAATTGCGTTCGCGCTTTGACCCTCGTTCACATCGATGAATAGTCCTCTGTAGCTCAAGCCGATATCGAAATTCTCTCTCACACGATAGTTGAGGGCAACGCGCCAACGTATAGAGTTTCCTTCGGAGTCAATTGTTCCAAGAAGGCTATTATCCGCAGTCAGGTCCGTTAAGAAGTTCCAATTAAATGCGCTATCAATATAGAGCTGCGGAGATATTTTCCCGGCGAGCCGTACGCCGACCTTTGGCCCGTTCGCGTCAACTTCTTCGCTCACCGGTCCCAGGGTGGAGGCAAGGGTGAAGCCTAAGACCTGAAACGCAAAACTGGAACGGGTAAAATCATGTCTCAGAAAATGCCAACCCGCGACCAATTCGAATTCCACATTCTCTGATCTGAGAACGGAAAAGCTTGCATCCAGATCAAACATATCCAAGTCAACTTCCATGTTGTTCGTTTGATTGACCTGCACGCCGATCAAAACACCGATGGGGAGGTTAGTCCAGGTCTCCCGGGCGCTATCAATACGAGCAGCTTCCCAGTCGAACCCGACTCGAAATCGATCGAACACCATAAAATTTGCAAATAAATTCCAGGAGATTCCATCTGAATCATAGCTGCTATCTATCGTACCTAAGCTTTCTTCGTAATCGTAGTACGCCCACCCGATGCTGCCGCCAAATCTCGCTTTTCCAAATTCCTGCACAAAGGATTCCTCGGCGGGGGGTGCTTGCGTCTGCGCGAGGGCTGGCGGTGCACCAGAGAGGAAGAAACCCAATAGGATGCAAGTGAGAATCCTAAAGATGAATCGAAAATCTCTCGTCCCCATCATGACCCCTCCTATTTGAGATGTTTAATCCCTCATAGACTTCATCGGAGATTTCCCATTTAGAAAGATTTTCCGCACCCTTCCGGCCCTGCACCAACGCCGGACTTTAAACGAGGCTGCTATCCGTTTCTTATTTTTTCCTCCCCTTGGTTAAGTTACGAACAAATGACATTTGACCTGCCCCCGATAGTGGTACCACCCCTTA
>CAZUHN010000041.1:0-23759 GCA_964620535.1 uncultured Nitrospinaceae bacterium
GAGCGCGAGGTTGGCCGCCCGTTCGAGGAAATTCTGAAGGGAGGCCGGCCAGGCGAGCCGCGTGATCCGGCCGAGGTGCGCCGCCCGGGGGAGAAAATGGACCGCCCTGAACCGCAGGCGCGAGCGCCCGGTGCGCAGAAAATGGATTATGATCAAAATCCCCGCGACCCGCCCCACCCCGTTTCCGAGAAAGGCGCCCGCGATTCCGAACGCGGGAACGGGCCCCGCCCCGAAGATGAGGATCGGCATGGCGGCGAGCGTCACCGCCGTCGCCCCGCCCATCCCCGCGAGGGCCACTCCCGGATCGCCCGCCCCCCGCAAGATATGCTCCAGTGCGAAGAGTTGTTCGATAAATAAATAGGCGATGAACCCCGCCCTGAGATATGCCGTCCCGAGGCGTGCGATCTCGGCGTCCACCGTGAGGAGCGCCATGACGCCGGGCGCGAGCCAGTAGCCGAGGAACACGACGGGGAGGATATAGAAAATGGAGAGCGTGAGGGCCTGGGCCGCCGCGAGGGAAGCCCCCTCGGGATCGCCCGTCCCGATCCGTTGGGCCACCAGCGCCTGGCCCGCGATGCGTATCCCGAGGCCGATCGCCCGAAGGGCAGCGATGGCCATGAATCCGAGCGACATGGCGGCGAGGTGCCCGGTCCCCAACCACCCCAGCCAGTAAATCTCGGCGATCCCGTCGGAGATCCAGGCAATCTCCTGGAAGAGCGTGGGAATGGCGATCCGGGCCGTCCCCCGGCCGATGGAGCCTTTCGTATAGTCGAAGTGGAGGCGTTCCCCCGCCGGGGCGCTCATGCCGTCCCCTCCATCGGCCCGGGCGGACTCCGGAAAACCCTCAACTTCAGGAACCAGACGAAGAGGGCCAGGGAGCCGACTGCGTTGTACCCCGGCACCGACCACAAGATGCTCAACGCCCCCAGGCCGAGGGGAAAAGCCGCGAGGTAGGCGCCGGGGAGCTGCACCCCCCAGCGGACGGCGACCTCCACCACCATGGGGGGCTTCGTCAATGAGGCGCCCTGAAATACTCCCGCCAAGACCCGGCGCACCGACTCGAGCACCACCCCCGCGCAGAAGATACGAAGGTAGAGCGCTCCTACTTGGGCCGCCTCACCTCCCATGCCGAAAAAGCGGACCACCGGGTTGGCCCAGATCCCGAAGGCGGCAGAGGTCCCCCCCATGACGGCGACCGCAAATCCCACCGCGACCCAGGCGCTCCGGAGGGCCCGGTCCGGGCGAGCGGCGCCCACATTCTGCCCCACCATGGTGCGCACCGCCCCCTGGATGCCGAAGCTCGGCATCCGCGCCATGGTGGACACGCGGTCGGCCACCCCCCAGGCCGCCAAAACCAACGAGCCGAAAGGGGAGAGCATGCGCAGCATAATGAGGTTCCCCCCCCGCTCGAAAACGTTCTGGGCCGAGATCGGCCAGGCGAGCGATGTCAGGAGCCGGAAAATCTCCCAGCGGGGGCGAAAGTGGCGCAAGCGCACCGCCAAGCGCGAGCGCCTCGCCAGGAAGAAGTACGCAATCGTCCCCGCGCCCATCAGTCTCGCCAGCGCGATCCCGAGGCCGGCGCCCGCCAGCTCCAGCCGCGGGACCGGCCCGATTCCCAAAACGAAAACCGGAACGAAGAGCGCGGCGGCGGCGGCGGCGACGGTCATACCCGCGAGTGAATAGGCGGGCTCGCCCGCCCCGCGGACGAGATGCGCCAGCATGAAGTTCCCGTCGACGAAGGCGAAAAGCGCGAAGCTCGTATAGAGATAACCCGTCCCGAGCCGGACGAGGCGGGGATCGGACGTCATGAGGCCCATGATGTCCGGGGCGAACCAGAGGCCCAGGACGGTGATCGAAGCCGAGATTGCCAGGGAAAAAACGATGGTCTGGCCCGCCATGAGGGTAGCCCTTTCGCCGTCCCCTCCTCCGATTTGCTGGGCCACGAGGGCCTGGCCCGCGACCCGGATTCCAAATCCCACCATCCGGGAGACCAAAAGGAACATGTAGGCGATGGAAAGCGCCGCGAGGTGATCCGATCCGAGCTGGCCCACCCAATACACCTCAACGATGGTCTCGATGTTGTAGGTGAATTGCTCGCCAAACGCAGGGACGGAGAGCCGGGTGATGCCCCGGGTGATGGAGCCCTTCGTGTAATCGTAGCGGCGGGGGCCGCGCCGCGCCTGCGTCTTCATCAGGCTCCCTCCCGTTTCGGGGCCGGGTCCGCCGCCTGTGGGCGGAGGTGGGTCCACGATCGGCCCAGCAGAAACCAGGTGAGCAGGGAAGCGCCCGCAAGGGTCTGGCTCCCCGTGACCGCCCACCAGACGCCTATCTCGGCGAAGCCGAACGAATAGGCGGCGAGAAAAGCGGCGGGCAGCTGCACCGCCCAACGAAAAAACGCCTCGACGAGCATGGGCGGCTTCGGTATACCCATTCCCTGGAAGGCGCCCGCCAGCGGACGGCGGCAGGCCTCAAAACCCATGCTCAAAGAGAGAATCCGCAGGCAGACAGCGCCGACCCGGGCCGCCTCGCCCTCCATCCCGAAGAAGCGGACCACCGCCTCCGCCCAGGTGAACAAAAAGAAGGTGAGAAAGACCATGAGGACGGCCACCGTTCCCAGGGAGAGCATGGTGCTCTTCAGCACCCGGCCCGGAAGGCCCGCCCCCACGTTCTGGCCCACCATGGTACGCGCCGAACCCTGCATGACGAAGCCCGGCAACCGCAGTATGGCGATCACCCGATCCGCGACGCCCCACGCCGCCAGAGCGGAGGAACCAAAAGGAGAAATAATCCGAACCAGAACGAGGTTCGCCCCTCGCTCAAGGGAGTGTTGGAGGGAAATGGGCCAGGACAAACGAACGACCTGGCGCAGAAGGGAAAGACGGGGGCGCAGATGCTGGAGGCGGATTCGGAGCCGGGAGCGTCCCGTGAACATGAAGAATAGCAGGACCAAAAGCCCGGCCAAGCGGCCCAACCCGCCGCTGAGCCCGGCGCCGAAAATTCCCAGGCCGGGAACCGGACCCGCCCCCAATACGAGTATGGGCATGAGGATCACGATGACCACCGAAGAGGCGACCATCCCCATAGACGAAAGCAACACATCTCCCGCACCCCGGAAGAGCTGTCCCAGCAAGAAGCAGCCGGTCGGAATGATGAACACCGCGAAGCCGACGCGCAGGTAATCGGCGCCCCCCCGGACGATCTCGGGATCGGACGTCACAAGGCGCATGATATCGGCGGCGAACCAAACACCCGGCACGGAGACGGCCAGCGAAAAAACGATCGAGACGAAAGCAGTTTGTCCCGCCAGGAGGGAGGCCCCCTCCTCGTCCCGCGCGCCGATTCTCTGCGCCACGAGAGCATTGCCCGCAATCAGAAAACCCAATCCGAAGGAGCGCGGAAGCCAAAGCATGATATAGGCGATGGACAATGCCGCCAGCTTCTCCGAGCCGAGCCGGCCCACCCAGAAGAGTTCCGAGACGTTCTCGAAGTTCCAGGCGATCAACTCGATGGACTGGGGAAGCGCCAGCCGGGCCAGTCCCCAGGCGATGGAACCCCTGGTGTAATCGAACCGCGCGCGGCCTCCCGCCGCCCTGGCGTTCACCGACTCGGATTCCTCCGCCGCTTTCGAGATAATTCGCCGAGGCAATATGACGTTTCGACCGAAGTCACCCCACCCGCGCGTCGGCGGGCGGGGATTAAGCCGTCTTTCCCGCGACCCGCGGAGAAGCCGCCACCTCGTGCAACCGCCGCTTCCAAAATCCCAGCCAGAAGAGCGTGATCATCACGCAGCTCCCGAAGACTTGGCTTCCCGAGACCGCGCCCCAGACGCCCGCTCCCCCCATTCCGAGAACCACCCCCGCGAGATAGGCCCCGGGGATCTGCACCCCCCAGCGGGTGATGGCGACTGCCAGCATGGGGGGCTTGGGGTTGGAGGCCCCCTGGAACGCCCCCGCGAGGACGCGGCGGCAAGCATCGAAGGTAACGCCCACGCTCAAAAAGCGCAGGCACATCGCCCCGATCCGGGCGGCCTCCCCCTGCATTCCAAAAAACCGGGCCACCGCGTCCGCGGCGAAATAAAGGGCGATCGAAGTCGCTCCCACGCAAAGGGCCGTCGCTCCCAGGCCAAGCCAAACGCTTTTTTGCGCGCGCTCGGGGAGCCCCGCGCCGATGTTCTGCCCCACCAGGGTGCGGACCGCGCCGTGGATGCCCATTCCCGGAATGCGGGCCGTCAGGATGACGCGGTTCCCCAACCCCCAGGCCGCGAGGGCGTAGGCGCCGGAGAGGGACAGTACACGAAGGATAACGAGGTTGGCCCCCCGCTCGAGAAGGCTCTGGACGGTGACGGGCCAGGACAAGCCGGCGATGCGGATCAACAACTCGCGCCGGGGACGCAGGTGGTCCCGGCGAAGGTGAAGGCGCGACCGACCGGAAGTGATGAAGCCGGAGAGGACGATTGTCCCGGCCGCCTTCCCCAGCCCCGTCCCCAGGAATGCGCCCGGAAGACCGAGGGCGGGAATCCCCCAAGCCCCGAAGATGAACAGGGGCATCGCGGCGAGGGAGACGGCCGTCGAAACGATCATGCCCGCGACCGAAAAGGAGGGTTCTCCCGACCCGCGGAAAAGCTGCGCCAGCGTCAGCTGACCTTCGATGAAAAACAAAACAGCGAAGCCGGCGCGAAGGTAGCCCGTTCCGAGCAGCAGGATTCGGGGGTCCGGGGTGAACAGGGCGATGATTCGAGGCGAGAGCCAGATTCCGAGAATGACGATGGGCGCCAGAATCATGACCAGGAGCAAAAAAATCTGCCCCACCATGAGCGCGGCGCCTTCGTTGTCCCCGGCCCCGACCCGCTGGGCCACGAGCGCCTGCCCGGCGACCCGGATCCCGAACCCCACCCCCCGGACGAGCAGGATGACCAGGAAGCCGAGGGACATGGCCGCGAGATACTCCGGCCCGAGCCGGCCCACCCAGAAGACTTCCGCGAGGGCATCGAGGCGCCAGATGATCTGCTCGCCGAAAGTAGGAAAGGCGATCCGGAAAATTCCCCAGCCGATGGAACCCTTCGTATAGTCGTAGGGGCTTCGCCTTTCACCTTCGCTCACTCGGGATTCTTCTTTTCTTCGCTCCGGTAGGCAGCATCCAAAAGTTGAATGGGATGGAGAACGCGGGCAGAGGATCCTCTCCGCCTCACTCCATATTCGATTTGCATCAGGCAACCCGGGTTCGCGGCGGCGATGATATCCGCGCCCGTCTCCGCGGCGGAGTCCATCTTGGAGCCCAGGAGTGCGCCGGCCACCCCGGGATGGGTGATCATATAGCTCCCCGCGCTCCCACAGCAGGTGTCGGAGTCTTTCATCTCGATGAGGTCGATGCCGGGGACGGCCCGTAGGATCCCGCGGGGCTCCTCGCGGATGCCCTGGCCGTGCCGCAGGTGGCAGGCGTCATGATAGCACACCCGCGCCTTCACCTCCCCCCCGGGGGGGCGCAGGGGAAGGCTCGCCAGAAACTCGTTCACGTCCACCGCCCGCTCTGAAAAGCGCGCGGCCTCCTCTTGGAGGGGATCGCCGTGCAGATGGAGGGCGGTCTTTTTCGTCTCGGCCCCGCAGGCGGCGCAGTCGCTCACGATGACCTTCACACCATATTCAGCGAAGAGACGAACGTTGTGCCGCATGAGATCGCGCGCCATCTCCTCCTCCCCCTCGGCGAGGTGGGGGGCGCCGCAGCAGCGCTGGTCCTTGGGCACCACCACGTCGTAGCCGTTCTCAGCCAGGACGCGGATGGTGGCACGGGTGACGTCAGCGTAAAGGGTGTTCATCACGCAGCCGAGGAAAATTCCCACCGCCCCCCGCCGCTCACCCTTGGCCGGGGTGACGAGGGGGATCTCCCGACGGAGAAAGCGCCGGGGAAGGATCGGCAAAAGCGCCTCTTTCGTGGCGAGCCCCGCGGGCAGAAGACCGCGCGCGCCCAGCCGGCGAACCAGGGCGCCCAGGCCCAGCCTCTGGTAGAGTCGGAGCAGACCCGCGGCCAGTTCCACCCGCCAGTGCCGACCCAGCAGCCAGCCGAGCACCAGCCGGTGAACCAGCCGCCGAAAAAGCGGGGTGGGGGTATTGCGCCGCAATTCGATTCGAGTGCGCTTCACCATCTCCCCCACCAGAACCCCATTCGGGCAGGCCGTGTGGCAGGCCTGGCAGTTGAGGCACAGGTACATGTGCTCCTCCAGGCCCGTCCCGAGCGGGAGCCTCCCATCGGCCGCCGAGCGGACCAGGGCCGCCCGCCCGCGGGGAGAGGCGGTTTCTACCCCAAGTATTTGAAAAGTAGGGCATTTCGGAAGGCATATCCCGCAGCTCACGCAGGCGGAAAGTTCATCGGGGGAGGGCGCCCCGATCCATTCGTTGCGGTTTTTCCGTCCCCCGGAGGTAGCGATTTCGGTCATGGCGGATGGCCGCCCGCTCCCTCCCTCATCCGGGGAGACAGGCACAAAGGGAGGCGGGCACAAATAGAAAGCGCCTGCGCATCTGCAGACGCGAGACCGGAGACGATGAAAAAAAGAGCGCCCCTCCGGCGCTCCTCACAGTATGCGCCTATCCTCTCCGGGCGGGCAAGCGGGGCGCGCATCTGGTGGAATAGGAGCGGGCCGTTTAGTGTTGGATCGTTGGGGGCATCTATATAAGGAGCGCCATGCGAACGTTCATCGAGGAGACCCTGCGCGAGGCGGGGGCGGTCGCCCTTTCCCTCGCGGGACGCGTGGCAAGTGAGCGCAAGGCGGACCAGAGCCTCGTCTGCGCGGCGGACATCAAGGTCGAGAAGCTCATCATGGGGCGGATCGCGGAGCGCTTCCCCGGGGAGGCCGTCATCGGCGAGGAGTCCGGCGCCACGACCGGGGCGGCGGCGGGCCGCCTGTGGGCGGTGGACCCCATCGACGGGACAAACTCCTACCTGTGGGGGCTTCCCGGCTGGACCGTCTGCATCGGGGTGTTGGAGGGGAACGCCCCCCTTGCCGGCGGGGCTTTTCTCCCCCGGACGGGGGAACTCTTCTACGCCGAAAGGGGAGAGGGCGCTTCGCGGAACGGATGCCCGCTCCCGTCACTCGCGCCGCTGGAGGTGGACAGCCAGACCACCCTCTTCATCCCCTCCTCGCGCAAGCGCTTCTACAAGCTCGACTACCCGGGGAAGTCCATCGCCTACGGCAGCGCCGGGGTGCACGTCTCCTATGCGGCGGGCGGCGGTGCGATCGCCGCCCTGGTGGACCGGCCCCGGATCTGGGACATCCTCGGCCCCCTCGCCGTCCTCGCCGGTGTGGGAGGCGGCGCCTTCCACCCTGACGGCCGCCCCCTCGACCTCGCGGCGCTCACCGGCGGAGAAAAGGCGGCGGGGCCCGTCTTCTTCGGGCTCGAAGAGAACGCGGCGAAAATCTTCCCCTGCATTGAGGTGTATCCCCGGCCCGAGGAGTGAGTCCCAAGCTCCTCTTTTCGAACTGCCTCTCAGGGCCGTCGGCCGCCACGCGTACTTGCGCGCGGCGAGGTCGTAGGCGTAGCGCCCGAGGGGCTTCGGACTCCCTTCGCCCGGAAGCCCTCCTCCGGCGCACGACGACGGAGACATCCCCCGCCCCGGCGCGGGCGAGCATCCCGGCCGCGAGGCGGACGGTGGTGCGGCCGCGCTCCCGGTGCTTCCTGGTGCTGGTTTCGGCCGGGGAAAGGGCGATCCGGAGGACGAGCCGCTCGCGGGAGGCTTCCCCGATCGCGGTCTCTGCCCGGTGAGAGGGTTTCGCCGCGTCGAGGTAGGCCCTCAGGATCCGGCCCACCTCCCGGACAACTTCCGCGCGGGGCCCGCCTTTCAGGCCCGCAGCTTTCTTCAGAAGCACCGCCTTCACGCCGGTGCGCTGGAAAAAAAGGGGCTGCGCGGCGAAGAACAAGAGGGCCGATGCCCCCACAAAAAAAGCGCCGCCGCCCAGATGCGGAGGTCCCACCTCTTCCGGGGGCCACGCGGGTTCGCCAAAAAAAGCTATGCCTCCGCGATGAGCGCGGGAAGGGCGTCCTCGTCCGAGAGGTCGGCGAAGAGATGATCGGCCCCCGTGCGGGCCAGCTCCTCGTAGGCGTCCCCGCCCGTGGCAAGGGCCTCCGCGCCGTCTCCCTCCGCCCGCAGCAGGGCCTCTCCCCGGCGGAAGCCCACCTCGATGAGCTCGGTGCGGTCGGCCGAGTCGCCGCCGAAGCCGCCGAAGGAGAAGAGGGGATTCAGGCCGGCCCGCTCGAGCTTGATGCGGGCTCCCTTCTCGACGTTCCCGGTCCCAAGACCGAGGGCGACGCGCCCGCCGCGGGAGATGCGTTCGAGCACGCCGGGGATTCCGGGAAGGAGGTGAAAGGCCGGGGAATCGCGCACCGTGCGCTCCAAGCATTCGAGGTAGAGGGCCAACAGCAAATTATACTCCTCGGGCTTCCCCTTCCGGCCGAGGTGCTCCCGAAAGAGCTCCTCGCAGATCCCCCCGTCCGTCATCCCGTGGGGGCGAACGTTCCGCATCGAATCAGGGACGCCGTAAAGGGCGAGGAAGGCCTCTTCGAGGGCGCGGGCCCCCGCCCCTCCGCTCAGGAGGAGAGTTCCGTCCACGTCGAACAAAACGATGTGCATCCGGGAGGACACTCCGGTGTATTCCCAGAAAACCGCAGCAGAGAAAGAAAAACCGTTCGGTTTGCGGGGCATCCGCCCCCTTGATATATCATGAACCGGTTCTGGAACACAGACGCCGGACCTGCGGGAAGATGGAGAAAAAGCCGTTAGAAAAGGTAGCGCTGGTGACGGGAGGGAACCGGGGGATCGGCCTGGAGGTCTGCCGCCAGCTCGCGGGGAGGGAGATCCGGGTTATCCTCACGGCGCGGAACGAGAGGTACGGAAAAGAGGCGGCGGCGAAACTGAAGAAAGAGGGGCTCGGCGTATTTTTTCAACCGCTCGACGACGCCGACCCGGCGAGCATCGAAACCGCCGCCGGTCATGTGGAAAAAGAGTTTCGGCGGCTGGACATTCTCGTGAACAACGCGGGGGTCTCCCCCGACGGGACGGCGCACCCCTCGGAATCGGATCTGGAAACGCTCCGGGCCGCGATGGAGACGAACGCCTGCGGCCCCTTCCTCCTCTGCCAGCGTTTCATTCCGCTCATGCGGAAGAACGGGTACGGGAGAATCGTGAACGTCTCGAGCCGAAGGGGGCGCTGGCGACCATGGAGGGGAACAAGCTCGGCTACCGAATCTCGAAGGCCTGCCTCAACGCGGCCTCGCGGATCTTCGCCGACGCGGTAAAGGGGGAGAACATCCTCGTCAACTGCGTGAGCCCAGGGGCGGTGCGGACCCGGATGAACCAATCCGACGGAGCGAGGCCGGTCGCGGAGGGAGCGGACACCGCCGTCTGGCTGGCCACCTTGCCCGACGGCGGCCCCTCGGGCGGCTTCTTCCACGGCCGCGAGCTGACGCCCTGGTAGGGATCGACGAGAACGGCGCGGGGCGATTTTTCCGGGAAAAGAGATGCGCGAAAAAAAATTGGCGCTGGTGACAGGAGGCAACCGGGGGATCGGCCTGGAGGTCTGTCGTCAGCTCGCACGGATGGATATCCGGGTCATCCTCACGGCGCGCGACCCCGAAAAAGGAGAGGCGGCGTGCGCGGAACTCTGCGAGGAGGGCCTCGACGTCCTCTTCCACCCCCTCGACGCCGCCGACCCGGCGAGCATCGAGGAGGCGGCGGCCTTCGTGGAGAAGAAGTTCGGAAAGCTGGACATCCTCGTGAACAACGCGGGAGTCTTCCTGGACCGGGGAAGGTCCGGGATCGAGCTGGACATCACCACCTTCCGGCAAACCATGGAGGTGAACCTGTACGGCCCCTTTCTCCTCTGCCAGCGGTTCCTCCCGTTAATCCGGAAAAACGGCTTCGGAAGGGTGGTGAACGTATCCAGCGCGACGTCCGCGCTGGAAGGGTTCATGGGGGACAACCGAATGCGGGGGAAAAACGCCGCTTACCGGACCTCGAAGACCTGCCTGAACGCCCTCACGCGGATCCTGGCGGACGAGACGAAGGGGGAAAACATCCTCGTCAACGCGGCGAGCCCCGGAAGGGTCCGGACCGCCATGACGAATTTCGAGGGCGAAAAGTCGATCGAGGAGGGAGCGGACACCGTTATTTTTCTGGCCACTTTGCCGGACGGAGCGCCGACCGGCAGCTTCTTCCGCGACCGGAAACTGCACAACTGGTAGGGAAGCGAGGCCGCCCGCAATCAGGTGGAGAGGGAAAATGGGCGAAAAAAAAATCGCGCTGGTGACGGGGGGAAACAAGGGGATCGGCCTGGAGATCTGTCGCCAGCTCGCCCGCAAGGGGATCGAGGTCATCCTGACCTCGCGCGACGGGAACCGGGGCGAGAAAGCCGCCCAAACCCTTCAGCGGGAGGGGCTGGAGACCGCCTTCCTCCAGCTGGACGTGACCGACCCGGAGAGCGTCGGGCGGTGTGCCGCCAATGCGGAAAAGAAATTCGGAAGGCTCGATATTCTCATCAACAACGCCGGGGTCCGCTTCGACCGGGACCTTGCGATCATGGACTTGAAGCTCGACGTCCTCCGGAAAACCGTCGAGACCAACATCTACGGCCCCTTTCTCGTTTGCCAAGCGTTCCTTCCCCTGATGAAAAAAAGCGGTGGGGGAAGGATCGTCAACGTGTCGAGCGGCATGGGAGCGCTCGCCAAGATGAAGAACGACTCGCCCAGCTACCGGATCTCGAAGGCCGGCCTCAACGCCCTCACCCGAATCTTCGCGGATGAGCTGAAGGACGCTGGCATCCTGGTGAACACGGTGCACCCGGGATGGGTGAAGACAGAAATGGGCACCCAAGCCGCCGCGAAAACCGTCGAGGAAGGGGCGGACACCCCCGTCTGGGCCGCCCTTCTTCCGGACGGGGGGCCAAGCGGGGAGTTCTTCTTCGAAAGAAAAACCCACCCCTGGTAGGAGCGCGCCCCATCTCCCCCAACGCTGGCTCGTACCTGGAGTTCGTTCTCGACCAGCTTCAAGGACTGGGCGTGGTGGAGTGCGTTTCCATGTCCGGCGGATTTGGGTTATATCAGCGGGACGTTTCCTTCGGAATTATTTTCCGGGACCGCCTCTACTTCAAGACGGACGAATTGACGCGCAAGGAATATCTGAAAATGGGCATGTCCCCCTTCCAGTCCAACGAAAGGCAGACCCTGAAGTCCTACTACGAAGTCTCCGTTGAGATCGTCGAGGACGCCGACCGGTTTGCGGATTGGGCACGGGAGGCCGTCCCCTGCCAGGGGGCGAAGCGCGCCAAGCGCCGGGGCGGCGGCCGCCCGCAGGGGGAAAAAACGATGAACGATGCGATGCGGGCGGAGATTCCGGGGCTGCGAAAAGGGCTCAGCCGCGTTCCGAATCAGGTGGCGTTGGAGGCGGAAGGCTTCACGGAGGAGCAGCTGGCCCACCGCCAGGAGGAGCCCGCCTGGGCCCAATGGTCGGTGGACCAGCAAATTCGCCACATCGCGAGCTGCCCTGCACTTGGCTCCTGGACCGGTTCCGGGACAGGCTCATCGCGCGGGGGCACAAGTTCCCGGAGCTGGACCCCGCCGCCCTGCGCGCCCGCCAGAGACCCTTCATCCCCTCCGGGATGGCGCTGGACCGGGAGGTCGTCATCGAACTCATGCGCCCGCTCTTCACGTTCTGCGCCAGGATCCTCGATTGGGAGAGCTCCGAGGATCTCCGCGCGGTGAAATTTCACTTCGAGATCGACCCCGAGGCCACTCTGCTCGGCTCCAAAACAGAGAAGCGGATCGATTTCTTGCGCCTCTGGCTGAAGGTCCACCCGTTCGGGACAAGTGAGGATCCGGCCCGGCCCGGACACTTCACCTTCGAGCTGGGAACGATCCTGTGGCAGATCTACTGGGAGGCCCTCACCCACCTTCGGACTATCCAAAGGTTCAAGCGGATCTTCGGCCTCCCCGAAAAGATCACAATACCCCGGCTCGGCTATCTCACGCTCCCCAAGTACTATGATTAACCCTCTGCCCTGAGCGGAACCGAATTGAACGAAATCGGCGACACGAGGGAAAGAGCGCGGGCGGCGGCGAAGGCCGTCCTCGGCCTCGCCCTCATGGGATTTTTCCTCTGGCTCGCCTTCCGCCGCATCGCGCTCGGCGAGTTCTGGCTCGCACTCAAGAACGCGCGCCTTTTCCCCGTCCTCCAGTTCGTCGGCATCCAATTCGCCGCCTTCCTGCTCCGGGCATGGCGTTGGCGCGCGCTTCTCTCCGAGGACGGCGAAAGCCTCCCCTTCGTCAGAGTCTTCGCGGCCCTCTGCGTGGGGTACGCGGTGAACTCCGCCGTACCGCGCGGCGGCGAAATCGCGCGCGTCCTTTTCCTCCGGCGCTTGACGGGAGCTTCGGCGACAAAAGGACTGGGCGCGGTCGTCGTCGAACGCCTGCTCGACCTGGCGGCCCTCTTGTTCCTCTTCCCTCCCGCCATGTTGTTCTACCGGGAGGGACTCTCCCGGCTGATCCCCAGGCTTGGCCAGGCGGCCTGGGGCGCCCTGGGCATAACGGCCCTCGGGCTAGCCCTGGCGTGGGCCTTCGGACGGCGCCCGGAAAAAACGCTCCGCCTCTTGCGGGCCGCCCTCCAGAAGGTTTGGCCTTCCCGGGAAGCGCAGGTGGCCCGAATGGGCGAGAATTTTCTTCGGGGGATGGGCGGGCTCTTCCAAAAGCGGAAAGCGGCGGAGGTTTCCGCCCTCTCGGTGGGAATCTGGGCGCTCCACATCCTCGGGATCTGGTTCCTCTTTTTTTCCTTTCCGTTCGGCGGAAATTTCTCCTCGGGGGCAGGCGCCGCCATCACCGTCTCCTTTGTCGTCGTGGTTGCCTTCGTGATCCCCTCGCCGGGGGGGACGGGGACCGTTCACTACCTGGCGGGTCATGCCCTCATCGCCCTGTTCGCCGTACCCGCTGCGGAAGCCCTCGCCTACGCCACCGTGCTCCACGCCAGCGCCACCCTCATTCCCCTGATCTTGGGCGGGGTGTTCGCGGCCTTCATGCGCCCCGTCCGGCAAAACGATTCCTCCCCTCCGGGAACCTGAATCGCGCCTCGCCGCCCCGCCGCCTCCGGCCGGCCGCTCCGGAAACAGGGCATTTCAACTCCAATCTTGACTCTTTCCGCAATGGCTTGTTAATTACAGCCGTCGTCGCAGAAAAAGCATGCGTTGCCCCTATTTCATTCCAACAAGGAGCCACCCGCCAAGGCCGGATACGCCCATCCCGAAGTTTTGGTGACGACTGATTGGGTCGCCGAACACAGAAAGGATTCGAACGTGTGCCTCGTCGAAGTGGACGTGGACGCCTCCTCCTACAGGAAAGGCCACGTCGAGGGCGCGGTGGGCCTCAACTAGGGCACCCAGCTTTGCGACCAGGTACGCCGCAACCTGCTCGGCCCCGAGGAGTGGGGTGGGCTCTTGAGCGGCATCGGGGTCTCGAACGACACAACCGCTATCGCCTACGGGGACAACAACAACTGGTTCGCCGCCTAGTTCGTCTGGCAGCTCATATACAACGGGCACGCCGACGTGCGCTTGATGGACGGGGAGCGCCTCAAGTGGGAGAAGGAAAGCCGTCCCCTCACCGCCGAGGTTCCGGGTTATCCCGTCGGGAAATACGCCGTGGACGAAGCCAAGATGAACCGCGACCTCCGCGCGTTCCGGAAGAACGTGGAGGAGGCCCTCGAGAGCGGAGGGGGGGCAGCCTCGTGGACGTGCGCTCCCCGGACGAGTACTCGGGCAAGATCCTCGCCCCCTCAGAGCTGAACGAAACCTGCCAGCGCGGCGGCCACATTCCCGGGGCGGCGAACATTCCCTGGGGAAAGGCGGTAAGCGAGGACGGCTCCTTCAAATCGCGGGACGAACTCGAGGCGCCCTACAAGGGGATGGGCGTCACCCCCGACAAGCCCACCATCGCCAGGGGCGAGAAGCCGTAGGGCGAAACCACCTCAGCCCCCGGCGGGGGAGATGGCCTGACCCCCGGTCATCAGATCGGCATAGGCAATCGAGAGCGCCGAGATACCCGCGGCGGCGGCGAACCAAAAAATCATGTCTAGGAGTCCCCGGACGGAAACTTCGATCAATCCCCTGGACAGGCCGAGAAGACAGAAGGCTAACGCGATCGGCAAATCGATCAGCCATTGGACTATCCCGATCGGAATCCCGGCCAGAAAAATAATGAAGAAGATCCGACAGACGTTCACCTCCGTGGGGAACAGCATGGACAGGCGGGAGGAGACCAGCCACGCAGAAATGCCCGCCACCAGAAAGAAGAGGAGGGAAAGCGGCTCCAGGCCAGCGGCAATTATCGAAGCGGCCAGGAAGCCACCGATAAAAATAAGAACCATCAGCGCACCCTCGCCGAGGGTCACAAGGAGGAACTGCTTCTCCCGGCTCTTCAAGGCTGAATGGATTTCTGCCATGCCATATTCTCCTTCGAAAGATCCGATGGGGCGATCTCCCGCAACGATGCCTCTTCAATTCACTTGTGCCGCCGCTCGTGGGCAAGGAGGGCCCGCTTGAGGCCGAGGCCGGAGCCGAAGCCCCCGAGGCCGTCCGCGGCCACCACTCGGTGGCAGGGAACGAGGATGGGGACGGGGTTCCGGTGCATTGCCCCTCCCACCGCCCGGGCCGCCCGGGGGTTCCCGGCCTGCGCCGCCAGCCAGCCGTAGGAGCGCGACTCGCCGTAGGGAATCTTGGCCGCCTCGCGCAGGATTTTTTGGAAAAAAGGGGGAAGCGAGGAAAGCACGATCGGGAGGTCGAAAACCTTCCGCTTCCCCCGTAGGTACTCCTCAAGCTCCCGCCGCGCCCGCCGGGCCAGGGGAGGCTCCTTTTCAGCGGAGAATTTTCCTTTTCCCCGCCGGAGCATCCTCACCCGCTCCACCCCCGCGCCGGAGACCTCGACGGAGATTTCCTTTTGAACGCGTGCGAGCCAGCGGTCGTGGAATGCAGTCATCTCTTCCCCCGAATCCCGGGCGGAACAGATCGTACCGGGATTTCAATAAAGTTTATAGAAAAAAACTGACACATCCGTATCTTCAGAGGGCACCACCAGCCAATCGGGCCCGCCGCACCATCCTCTTTCATTTTACCCGGGAAGAAAAGACCAACGGGCTGGAAGAAAAAGGGGCGGCTCGTTCGGCCCGCCCCCCCCTCGGCGCGAATTCCCTGCCGCTCGCCGCCCTTCAGCCGCAACGTCTCCCGGAAGGCTTCCACTTCCTTGCCCAAGGGGAGAACGATATCCTTGAGAAATTTCGCATCAGGGGTATCGGGTGGGAATCTAATCTTCTTGGCGAAAATCTCCTTGGAAATTCCACTCCGGGAAACCAGTTCGCCCAGCGTCCAGCAACCGCGAATCTGGTCCGGGTGGAAGACGGACATTTTCGGCACATGTCCTTGCTAAAGGACGATCTCCCGAAAATACTCCACCGACTTCCCAATGGCGGCGGCGAGGTCACGGAGTTTTTCGGTGCCGGCGGTCTCCACCGGGAATCCAACGCCCTGGGCGAACTTCTCCTTCGGAATCCCGCTCTTCTTCACGAGTTCATCCAGCGTCCAAGGGCCGCGCACCTGATCGGCATCGAAGACTTTCCCGGAAGCGGCCACAATCTGGCTTGGAGGCGGAGCGACCAATTCCTCCGATTTGAGGAGGGAACTACCCTTCAGCCGCAACGCCTCCCGAAAGGCTTCCACTTCCTTTCCGAGCGGGCGGACGATGTCGCGGAGCATCACGCTTCCCTTGGTCGCGAGATCGAAGCCGATGGCCTCGGCCAGCACCTCCTTTGAGAGGCCGCTCTTTTGCGTGAAGTCCCGGAGCACGAGAATCTCATCGCCCCGCGCCACGGTCTTGGCGACGAGGAAAGTCATCTCGCCAATGGTCACGCGGGCGCCCGTCACCTTTACGGCGTCGCCCTCTTCCAACTTGATTTATTGCGCGTCGAGATAAAATGCGGGACCCAGGTGGCCAATCATCTTCTTTCCGTTCGCCTCCACCATGATTTTTTTCATGCTGAACGGTGCATATTCCGTGACCATCTTCGCCTCGGTCACCTTTCCGGTGAAGGTCTCGAGGGTGGCGCAGTCAAAGTGCCTCGAGCCGCCGCGAAAGCCCATGAACGGGTCCGGCACTCATCCCCGTTGCCAGCCGGGGCCGTAGCCGCAGTGGTGGTGGCCCCAGCCATAGCCGTATCCATAGGCGAGGCTCCCTTCCCCGCCCAGGGGGTCTCCGTAGGAGGCAAAAGCGAACGCGACGAGAACGGTGGCGGCCAGCGCGAATACTGCGGCAAACTTTTTCATTGATTTGCCTCCCTGGGGGGATCGGATATGGGAAGGGCCGCCGATTCCGTCAAGGTAGGAGTACCCCCTTTCCTTCCCCGTGCCGCCGAATGGCTGCACCCGACGGGCAATCCTGGGACGCAACCTCGTCCCTTTTCATAGGACGGAGAAAGCGGAGAGAGGTTCCCTGCTGCTGCTTTTTTTCGGAAATTTTTGGCGGGCACGCGGCGAATCCGCAACCGTACCCGGGCGCCCTCAATCTCGAGCGCCACGTGTGGCCGCTCCGCCGCCCGGCCCCCCTCTTACTTCCCTCGGAAAATGGGCTTTCGCTTTTCCCGGAAGGCATCGAGGGCTTCCCGGAAATCTTCCGAGAAGGTGAGGGGGGCGCGGATGGCGTCCGAGAACGCGAGCGCCTGGCCGAGGGGCATGTCCGCGGTGGTGTTGATGATGGTCTTCGCACCCTGCACCCCGAGGGGGCCGTTGTCCCGGATCGTCCCCGCCAGGGCGCGGGCCTCCGCGATGAGCCGACCGCCGGGGTGGACCCGGTTCATCAGCCCTGTGCGCTCGGCCTCGCGCCCGTCGAAGCGCCGCGCCGTGTAGATGAGCTCCTTGGCGAGCCCGGCGGGGATCAGGCGAGGGAGGCGCACCGCCCCCCCCTGGCCGGGAAGGATGCCGAGTGCGCACTCGGGAAAGCCGAGGGTGGCCTCCTCGGCGGCAAGGCGGATGTCGCAACAGAGGGTGACCTCCATCCCCCAGCCAAAGCAGTGACCGTTCACGGCGGCGATCGTGGCCATCGGGAGCCGCTCCCAGAGGGAGAGCGCCTCCATCCCGGTGCGGTGGAACCTATGGGCGTCCGCTTCGGTGTGTTCCGCGCTCTCCTTGAGGTCGCGCCCGGTGCAAAAGGCCCTTCCCGCCCCGGTGAGGATGACGGCGCGGACCTCCCGCGAGGCGGCGAGGCGCTTTGCCACTTCGAGGAACTCCCCCGCCATGTTCAGTCCCAGGGCGTTCAGGCGCGCGGGGCGGTCCAGGGTGACGGTGGCCACCCCGTCTTCCTCCGCGTAGCAGATCTCCTCGAGATTGGGACCGGTCACGGTCTCCTCCTGGCCGGGGCACCGCCTCTTACCTTAATTTGTCTCAATTCTTGGAGGTGTTGATCCCGAACACCTGACAGATGGATCAGTAGGAGGCCATCCCCGTTCCCAGCCCGACGAGGCCCAGGATATAGAGAGACCACCTTCCCCAGCCGGGCTCCAGGGTGAAAAACCCCAACGCGAGGAGCGCCACCCCCGCCACGGTGCGGGTGGTCCTGTCGACGGAATCCACGTTCTTCATTGTCTGCTCTCCCTTCTACGGTCCCGGCGGTAAGTTTCGGAACCGGGCCGAACACCCCCTGCGCCCCGGTCTCTTAATTCGACTTCAGCGCTACTTTTTCGATTTCCGCCTTCAGGTCGGCGGCGGATAGCCGGTTCGGCGTCGGGGAAAATATATCGCAGCGGCCCGCCGAATGCGAACCGGGGGCGGATGCCCCGCCCGGACGGGAATCGACCACCTATTCGTTTGCGTGCAAGGTGTCCGTCATCTTGCACCCGGCCGCCTTGAACAGGTTATAGACAGGACAGCAACGGAAGTAGTCCGCCTTGAGCGCCTCGACCTGCCCGGCATCCGCGTCGATCCGAAGCCACACCCCGGTCGGCTGGGAGGGGCAGCTCTCCTGCCCGGCGATTCCGCGGGGGCTGTAAACGATGATGGACTTCACCTTCAAGGATTCGAACTCGAGCTTCATGTCCCTGGCGACGCGATTGATGATGACCGCCGTGCCCCCGGCGAGGAAGGTCACGAGGTAGCCCGTCGGAGAGAAACCCTCGTCCGAACCCCCGAGGCGCTGGGGTTCGTCCATGATGACAGTGTGTCAGCTCTTCACGGTGACGACGCTCTTGGCGTGCCCCCGGAAGTCGGCCTCCGCCCAGTTCTTGGTTTTTTCGGGCTGCTCCTTCGGTCGAATCGCCATCTATCGGGTTCCTCCGCCAAAATGACAAGAGACAGCCCCCCCCCATCCCGGGAAAACCTAAGCTGCACGCCGCCCCCGGCGCAGTGGTTCGCTTTTCGTCTCAACCGAAATCCTTCAGAAAAATTTCCCGCCCCAACTCCTCAGGCCCCGGGGGAGGGTGGGGCCGGAGTGGGATCCTCATCCGCCGGGGGCTGATTGGGCCAAGCGTCGAAGGGGTAGGGTATCTCCTCGGTGTAATACGTCAGGAAAGCGATGATCTCTTGGATGTAGATCCCCATGTTCGCCCCGAAGGTCCGGAGCCGCCCGTTGGCCTTTCCGGCGATCAGCTTGAAGGCGAACTGGATCACAACGACAACGACAATGATGAACTCCACGACCTGGAAGATTACCGAGAAGAGGATCATGTAGAGCAGCCGCTTCCACGTTCCCGAATCCTTCGCCCTGCTGACGATTCCCTGTTCCATGGCGGAAAGTCTCCCCTTTCGATATCGGCGGCGCAGGACGGCGGAGGCACCTCCCTCCCGGCCCAGAAGTAGTGAGCAACGCTGCCCCCGGCGGTATTTTCCGGGTTCAGCGCGTCAAAGGGAACCCCTTCGACAGAAAATGGGCGCGGCGCAGATAATAATTTGAGCACGGGTCGCCCCGGCGGGGATGATTCACTTATACGGGAGGAATATCAGAGCGACTTAAGGACTTCTTTGGTGTGGCCCTTCACCTTCACGTTCTCGAAGATCTTCGCCACCTTCCCATCTTCGTCGATGATCATGGTGCTCCGGTAAATTCCGTTGAACTTGCGCCCGTAGAGGCTCCGCTCGCCGTAGGCGCCGTATTTGGCCGACACCGATCCGTCCGGATCGGCCAGGAGGGGAAAGTCCAGCGAAAGCTCCTGGCTGAACCGCTTATGGCTCACCTCGTTGTCCGGGCTGACCCCGAGGACGACGGCTCCCTTGGCCTCGATCTTCTTGCGGGCCCGGTTGAAATCTTCGGCTTCGAGGGTGCAGCCGGGGGTGCCGTCCTTCGGGTAGAAGTAAAGAACCACTTTTTTGCCCTTGTATTGGGAC
This sequence comes from uncultured Nitrospinaceae bacterium, assembly GCA_964620535.1. GTDB lineage: Bacteria > UBA8248 > UBA8248 > UBA8248 > UBA8248 > CAZUHN01. The sequence goes on from CAZUHN010000041.1 coordinate 19,391, forward strand.
AACCGGTGAAGCTTGCCGTTGCCGTCCCGGAGGGCGAACGTGGGGGCTTTCGCGCCGGTTTTCAGTGCCATTTCCCTTCCGCGCTCCTGTTTCAGGCGAAGTCCACTCAACGCCGCTACGTAGATTTCCCACCATGATGCCATACCGGTGTGGCGGTTTCAACAGGGAGCGGGAAAGCTTATTTTAATAAATATATTTCTCTGAAGTTATACGCCCCAGTCGCGTGCGTAGCGGAAGTCGCGGTCGATGGTGCGCTGGCTCACCTTGGCGATGACGGGGAGGCGCCGCTTGTACTGGCTCCGCTGGATGAGGCGCTGGACGCCGTCCACCATGGCCGGCGGGAAGCCCTCGGTCAGAAGCTCCTCCCGGCCGTACCGGCAGTCGATCATCCGGTAGAGCATGGCGTCTACCTCCTCGTAGGAGAAGCCCAGCTCCTCCTCGTCGGTCTGGCCCACCCAAAGGTCCGCGCTGGGCGGCTTTTCGATCACCTCGCGGGGAACCCCGAGGTGGGCGGAGAGTTGGCGCACCTGGGTCTTGAAGAGGTCGCCGATGGGGTTGATCGCACTCGCCATGTCGCCGAACAGGGTCCCGTAGCCGAGGAGAAGCTCGGTCTTATTGCTGGTCCCCACCACTAGGGCACCGAGGGCGGCGGAGTGGTCGTAGAGGATGGTCATCCGCTCGCGCGCCATCTTGTTCCCGCGCCGCAGGTTGTCCGCATTGGGAAAGCGCCCGAAGTAGGCGTCCAGCTGCGGGGTGATCTCGACCACCTTCGAGCGGATCCCCGCCGCGCGCGCCACCCGCCGGGCGTCCCGCTCGCTCGTAGGGTTGGAATGGCGGTAGGGCATAATGAAGCCCGTCACGTTCCCGGGGCCCATCGCCTTCGCCGCGAGGAAGGCCGAGAGAGCGCTGTCGATCCCGCCCGAGAGGCCGAGGACCACCCGCCCCATCCCCACCTTGGTCACCCCGTCCCGGATGAAGCCGACGAGAAGCTCCTTCGCGAGCCGACAGTCGATTGTGAGCTCGGCCAGGGCCGCTTTCGGGGGGCCTCCGTTTTCGCTGGCCATAGAAATAATCCCTTCTCTGAAGGCGGATTCGGCGCATAAAAAACGCCTCACAACAGCCCCCATCATGCCGGGCAGCAACGGCGCGAGGGGCTTGCTCATCCTAGCTCTTGTACGAATTTCTTAAAATCAATCATCTCCTCCTCGCCGCGGGCGATGCGCTCGATGGTCTTATCGCTCTCTTTAATGTCGATGCGGGTCTCGATCTCCGCCACCAGTTTGTCCAAGATCTCCTCGTACTCCGGCGGAATCAGGAGCGCGACTTTCTTTCCCCCTACTGCCCCCGCCCCCGGATCCGCCGCAGCTCGCGGAGGGTGAGGTCAAGGTCCTCGTCGCGCAGGGTGGGCGAGGCGACCCGGGCCCGGCGGATTTCGGCGGTGTCCATCTCGGCGGTGAGGAGGCGCGCCTTTCCCCGCGGAGCGGCCTTCACCAGCTCCCCGCTGGGGGAGACGATCTCCGAGCCACCCCAGAAGTTGATCCCGTCCTCGTAGCCGACCCGGTTGGCGAAAAGGACGTATTGATTGAAGACTCCCGCGTAGGATCGGTTCAGGGACTGCCAGACGCGCTGGATGGCGAGCCCGCCGCCGTCCCGGCCGCGGCGCACCCCCCGGGCCGGGCTCGCCGAGGGAATGATGAGAAGCTCGGCACCGTCCTGGGCGGCGACGTAGGCGAGGCTCGGGTGCCAAGCGTCCTCGCAGATGAGCACGGCCGCCCGGCCGAAGCGGGTGTCGAAGGCGCGCACGCTCCTTCCCGCCCCGACGTACCGGCGCTCGTCGAACAGGCCGTAGGTGGGAAGGTATACCTTGCGGTGCAGATGGATGAGCTTTCCGCCCTCGAAATACCCCGCCGCGTTGTAGAAGCCGTGCCGGGCGGACTCCTCGATGAAGCCCGCCACGATGGAGATGCCGTCGCTCAAGGAGGCGACCTCTGCGAGAAAATCCGAGCCCTTTCCCAAGGCCACCTCCGGGACCATGTCCTTGAGGAAGTACCCCGTGAGGGAGAGCTCCGGGAAGATCAAAAGGTCCACCTTGCGCCTGCGGGCCCGCCGGACCTCGGCCAAGAGGAGCTCCCGGTTTTCCTCCACGTTGCCCAGCGTGGGCCCGACCTGCGCCAGACCGACCCGAATCTTCATCGCCCGCCCCCAGCGGGGGCCGCCGGGGGCCTCTCCGTCTTCCTCTTTGCGAACGGGCGGAATTCCCGTTTCTCCGCGTTCACTCGAAATCCTCCGGGCGGGCATCCTGGAAATCCGTCTCCGGCAGATCGGAGCGAGGCTTTTCTCTCTCCCCGCCCCGCGTCCGGGGTGCTGCCGCGCGCCAGAGGGCGCAGGCGAGAGCGGCTCCGATCCCCGCGAGGCCGAGCCAAAGCATATCGGTGTAGCGGGACCGGAGAAAAAAAAAGGCCATGATCGCCCAGAACAGAAAACCCAAAACCAGGCGGACTCCCGGGCTCTCTCCGGACATTTCCTTCCTCCAGAAAATTTCGCGGCGCGCCCGCCGGGCCGTCAGGGTTCGGCACGGGGCACCACGTAGAGAACGCCATCCACCAAGCGGCGGGCCGCATCGGCGACGGTCTCCTCGCCCGCGGCCAGCCGGCGCCCCTCATAGGTCGCTTTCGCCGACCAAATTACCTTCCGCGTTTTCATGTCGATCCAATTCAGGACGAGGAATAGGCGGAGCGGCTCCTTCTGAACAACCTCGACGCTCCCCGCGATCGCGGCCGACTCGGGAAACAGCTCGGCCGCCCTCTGCAGCAATTCCGGGTCCAGGGACTTTCGGCTGAGAAGATTTTCCCGGCCAAGGGCGCGGAGAGTCAAAGAATAGTCCCGGACCGCAAATCCCCTTTCGATGAGCGCATGGGAAACGTTCGCCATGTTCGCCCGAATGTCCCCGCCGCCGATTTTCAGCGCGACGATGGAGCTCGTCTTCTCCAGGTGAAGGTCCTGAAATTTCCGGGTGTGCGGCGACGGTGAGTAGGCGATGGAAATATTCCCTCTGTTGATCGTCCGGGAGGCGACGTCGAGAAGGCAGCCGAGAAGAAACAGGAGGGGGAGAAAAACAAGACCGTATTTTAGACCCGCGATCGCAGCTCGAGGCGCAAGGCTAGGGTCCCCCAAGGCGGTTTAACTTCCTTTTGCGTATCCGGCCGCCGGGGCCAGCTCGCCTTCGGTGCCTTTCTCCTCGCCCGTCATATGGCAGGCCCCCTCGAAGACGGCGCCCTCTTCGATATAAATGTTCGGGGTGTGGATCTCCCCCTTCACGGTGCTCCCGACCCGGAGCTCGCACTTTTCCTTGGCCTCCACCTTGCCGTCCAGCATCCCCATCACGATCACCACTCCGGCCTTGATGTTGGCGTTCACCTTTGCGGCCTGGCCGATGATGAAAGTGTCATCCGTTATCGCATCGCCCTCGAACACACCGTCGACGCGGACGGTTCCCTCGAAGGAGATCGCCCCCTTGAACTCGGTTCCTTCCCCGAGAAAGGCCTGGATGCTCTTTTCGTAGTTCTTCCCGCTTCGCGGCAACTTTCGATCCTCCGCCCTGTCGTCAGACCAGTTTCTCGACGATTCCCTCGAGGTTTTCGGCCGAGTAATACTCGATGACGATCTTCCCCTTTTTCTCGTTTCCTGAAATCTGGACCTTGGTCCCGAGCGCGGCCCGAAGGCGCTCCCTGATCTCCCGCAGAAACAGTGCCTGGGGTCCGGTCGGTTCCCCCTCCTTCACAAGGTGGGGATATTTTGCGCCCCCGGCGGCCCTCACCGCAAGCACCTTGCGGATCCGGTCCTCGAGCTGCCTCACCGATAGCTCTTTTTGCACCGCCTCCCGTGAGAATGCCTTTGTCTCATCGTCCGACCGGAGGGAGAGAAGCGCGCGGGCGTGCCCCATCGAAAGGTTCCCCGCCCCGACGTCCTCCTGCACCTCGGCGGGCAGCTTGAGGAGGCGCACATAGTTGGCTACGGTGGAGCGGTCCTTTCCGACGCGGGCCGCCACCTCCTCCTGGGTGAGGCCGAGCCGCTCCATCATGCTCATGTAGGCGGAGGCCTCCTCGATGGGGTTCAGGTCCGTGCGCTGGAGGTTTTCGATGACCGCCACCTCGAGCGCCTCGGCCCCGGCCGCCTCCATGAGGAGGAGAGGGACCGTCTCGAGGCCCGCCATGACGGCGGCGCGCCACCTGCGCTCCCCGGCCACGATCTCGAACCCATCGCCCGATCTGCGCGCGAGGATGGGCTGGATAATCCCGCTCCGGCGGACCGACTCCGACAGCTCCTTCAGCGCATCCTCGTCGAAGTCCGTCCTCGGCTGGTGGAGTCC
>CAZUHN010000042.1:0-1738 GCA_964620535.1 uncultured Nitrospinaceae bacterium
ACGCCGGATCTTCAATTTCTTCGTCGAAAACAGCACGCGAACGAAAATCTCCTTCGGAATCGCCGCGCGGCAGCTTGGCGCGGAAGTGCTGGACTTCTCCCCGGGCACATCGAGTCTGGGAAAGGGGGAGAGCCTCAAGGATACCGCAAAAACAATCGAATCGATGGGAGTCGATTTTGCCGTGATCCGCCATCCCTCTTCGGGCGCGCCAAAATGCCTCTCGAATCACCTCCGGGGGGCGGTTCTCCACGCGGGGGACGGGGCGAATGAACATCCGACCCAGGCGCTGCTCGATCTTCTGACGATTCGAGAGGCGTTGGGACGCACCGATAAACTGAAAATTGCCATGATCGGGGACATCACCCACAGCCGTGTTGCCCGGTCGAATATCTGGCTTCACCAGAAACTCGGTAACGAAGTGACGGTCTGTGGTCCGGCAACCCTCATCCCTTCCGGTCTTCCGGTCACGGTTTCACATGATCTGGATGAAGTTCTTGGGAAACAGGATGTGGTCATGATGCTCCGGTTGCAGAGGGAGCGCCAGAAAGCAGGGCTTCTCCCCTCCATCCAGGAATATGCAACCCTCTTCGGTATGACACGGGAACGGTTGGACAGGCTCGGAAAGAAAACCATCCTCATGCATCCCGGACCGATGAACCGGGGTTTGGAAATCAGCACCGAAGCGGCCGACAGCCACCGTGCGGTCATTCTCGACCAGGTGGCAAACGGGGTGGTCGTCCGTATGGCACTCCTGCTTCTTCTGAAGGAGGCGGTTCTATGACACTTCTGATCCGGGGGGGGAGAGTGGTGGATCCGGCCCGGAAAATCGACCGGGTGCAGGATCTCTATATCCAGGACGGAAAAATGGTCTCCCGCTGTTCCGTGGACGAGACGGTGGATGCCAGGGGGCTGGTCGTGGTTCCCGGCCTGATCGACATGCACGTCCACCTGCGCGAACCGGGCCGGGAGGACAAGGAGACCATTGCGAGTGGATCCGCCTCTGCCCTTGCGGGAGGTTTTACCAGCGTTGCCTGCATGGCGAACAACGGCCATCCCACCGATACGCATGTCCAGGTGGGCTTTATCAAGGCCCGTGCAGCCGAGGTGGGTGGGGCCAACATCTTCCCGATAGGTGCCGTTTCCAAGCAGTTGAAGGGGGAGGAACTGGCGGAGATGGGCAACATGGTTGCGGAAGGGGCCGTTGCCTTTTCCGACGACGGGTTTGCCATCATGAATGCGGGGTTGATGCGCCGGGCGTTGGAATATGCCCGGATGTTCGGGAAGGCGGTCATTGCCCACTGTGAGGATACCCACCTTTCCAACGGGGCGGTCATGAATGAAAGTACGACCTCGACGGAACTGGGGCTTCCCGGTTATCCGAACGTGGCCGAAGCGGTGATGGCTGCCCGGGACGTGCTCCTGGCGGAACTGACCGGGGGCCATGTTCACATCGCCCATGTCAGTACGCGCCAGACGGTGGAGGTTCTCCGCGTGGCAAAACGGAAGAAACTTCCGGTGACCGCGGAGGTGGCTCCCCATCATCTCACCCTTACCGACGGGTTGTTGCGGGATTATGATTCCCGGTTCAAAATGAGCCCTCCCCTGCGGGTGGAAGAGGATTGCAAGGCTCTCCTGAAGGCGCTTGCCGACGGGACGATCGATGCCATTGCATCCGACCATGCGCCCCACACGAGCGACGAAAAAGAACGGCAGTTTGATGCCTGTCCAAACGGGGTTG
>CAZUHN010000043.1:0-7658 GCA_964620535.1 uncultured Nitrospinaceae bacterium
GAGGTGACGGCATTGAGAAGCACACCGTCTCCAATCTCACCGGCGATGCGCAGGCCCGTCCGGCTCGTCGCCGCGATCCACATGGGGATGCTGGTCCGGTAGGGGGTCCACGAGAGCCCTACCCCCTCCAGCTTGATGGTCTCGCCGGTCCACCGGATATTCTTCTCGCCTGAGACGAGCATCCGCAGGGCCTTGACGTATTCCCTCAGGGTGAGGGCCGGATCTTCGGGCTCCAAGGAGTTCTGAATGGCGTGATTTTTTGTGCAAGCCCCCGGCGACAGAATAAGCCGCCCTTCGGAGAGCTCGTCCAGGGTTGCGAGGGTCTGCGCCTGAAGGAGAGGGGAGCGGTGGCGCACGACTTGCGTACATCCGATCTTCATTTTTTTCGTGGCGATGGCGAAGGCGGCCAGGGTGGATACGGAGTCCCGCATGACGTTGGCGGTCTCTGAGAAAAAACCGATTTCGTATCCGCGCTCATCGGCCTTTTGCATCCACGCGGCCATCTTCTGAACGTTCATGTCGGGAGAGTAGCCTGTTGCAAATCCGATGCGCGTCATGGGGCTTTTTCCTTTCTTCGAAGGTCTTAGCCGGAACCCCCGCGGCGATCAACCGTCAGATGAAGGTCTCATCGCTCACGCTCTCGCTGAAAAGCTCCTCTACAGCGAGCTTGCGCGGAGTGACCCCCTGATCGTGGGCGTACTGGAGGAACTTATCGAGTGCCGCATGGTTCCGTTCCATCCCGTATGGCCAATAGTCATCTCCAAAGATCTGATGGACTTCATCCAACGCCGAGGGAAGGAGCGGCAAGACGGTTGTAAGACGAGCCGTCTCTGCGACGAGTTCCTGCGCGTGGCGCTTCGCCTCGCAAAGAGCCTTGTAGATACTGCGAAGCGCCCAGGGCGCACGAACATAGATGTCCCTCCGCAGGACCACGCAGTGCATCATCGGATGGATGCCCGTGCGCCGGTAATAGTCGATCTCGACCTCTTTGTAGTTGGGAAAGAGGCGCCTTACTCGCGAAGGGTTTCGCGTGAAGGACTCGGGAACACGGAGATACAGGGCGGCGTCCACTTCCCCGCGTTCAAGCATGTCCGAGACGTTTTGCCCTTTTTCGGTGAAGCGCAAGCGTACCCCTTCGGGCAACTTCATGGGAACGCGGGACTCGGTTTCGGCCACCCATTCGACCGAGGTGATATCGAGGCCGTACTCCTCGGCAAGAGTGCCTAGAAGCCACACCGAGGCAGTGATCCCCCACTGAAAGATGCCGATTCGCTTCCCGTTCAGATCCTCGGGTTTTTCGATTCCTGCCTCGGCGTTTACGTAGATCGCGTTGTGACGGAAGGCCCGGCTCAGAAAGACAGGCATCCCCACGAATGGACTCTCCCCCCTCCCCAAAAGATAGGTGTGGGCGGACATGGACATTTCGGAGGCGTCGAATTCCTGGTAGTGGCACATCCGGTAGAAGATCTCCGCGGTCGGCAAAGCAAGAACACGCAAGTCGATTCCATCGGGCCGGATGTCTCCCGTCCGAAGGGGATTGGTGCGGTCGTATTCAGATAAGGCTGCGGTGAGTGCCAATTCGGCCATGGGAATTCTCCCTCCTTAGAGCGCTGGAATCATCGAGGATGCGGCCGGGTCCTCCATACCCCGGGGATGCACGAAGCGGTCTTCGCCCTTCAGCGTTGCCGGAGCCTTGGATCAAAAAAGTCACGCAGACCCTCTCCCATGAGATTGAAGCCCATCACCGCCAGGAGGATAGCGAAGCCGGGAATGAAGCCGAGCCAAGGCGCTTCCTGAATAAATTCCCTCCCCGCGCTGATGGTACCGCCCCAAGAAGGGGTGGGGGGCTGGACGCCGAGCCCGATAAAGCTCAGGTTCGATTCGGTCAAGATGGCGGCGCCGATCCGCAGAGTGGCCAATACGATTAGTGGAGAAAGGCAGTTGGGGAGGATATGGCGAATCAGCGTGCGTGCGGACTTCGTCCCCGTGGCGCGGGCGGCCTCCACATAATCGCGGGCCTTGATGCTCAACACGGTCCCTCGAATGAGGCGCGCAAAGCGGGGGCTGACCGAAATGCCAACCGCCATCATGGCATTTGTCAGATTGGGGCCCAAAATGGCCATGACCGTAAGCGCCATCAGGAGCTCGGGAAAGGCCAAAAAAACATCAAAGAGCCTGCTCAGAAAGCGGTCCACCCATCCCCCGAAAAAGCCCGCGATCATTCCAAGCGTCGTTCCGATCGTGGCGCCGATGCTCACGGCAACCACGCCCACCATGAGAGAAATCCTCGACCCGTAAAGGACACGAGAGTAGAGATCCCTCCCGTACTCATCGGTCCCGAAAAAATGTGCGCCTCCGGGCGGCTTTAGCCGCCCCGGGAGGTTGTTCTTGATGGGGTCGAAGGAGGAGAGCCAAGGTGCAAACAGGGCGAGAAAGAGGAGAAATGCCAAGAGCAGCGCGCCGATGGTAAAGTTCCTCTGCCCGAGAAGGCGTCTCAGATAAGCGGATAATCCCTTTCTTTCTTCACGCACCGTGCTCTATCCTCGGATCGATGTAAGAATAAGAAAGGTCCACGAGAAAGTTCACCAAGATGAATATCAACGCGAAGATCGCGACCACCGCCTGAACCTGGGGATAATCCCTCGCGAAGATGGCGTCGACCAGAAGCCGCCCCAACCCCGGACGGGCGAAGACAATTTCGACGATTATGGAACCTCCCATCATCCGTCCCAGGTTGAGACCCACCACTGTCACCACAGGGATGAGAGCGTTCCACAGAACGTGCCGCCAGACCACGATACGCTCGACCAGCCCCTTCGAGCGGGCGGCCACGATGTAGTCTTCCCCCAACACGTCCAGAATGCTGGAGCGGGTGATGCGCGCCGTTAGACCCGTAACGTAGATGCCCAAAGCAATAGCCGGCAATACCAAATGGTGAAGAAGCCCCGGCAAGTCGTCGTGGGTCCCGGCGCCGATCACGGGGAACCAGCCCAGGTTCAGGCCGAAGGCGAGGATGAGCAGGATGCCCACCCAAAAAGCCGGCGAACAAACTCCGAGAAGGGCAACGGCCATCGTGATGTAGTCGCCCGGAGTATTCCTCCGCGTCGCGCTGAAGATCCCCACCGGGATCCCCAAGATCACCGAGACGAAAAGGGCCGCAAAGGCGAGCTCCAGCGTGAAGGGGAAGACCCGCAGGATTTCACGCACGACGGGCTCATCCGTGAGGAGCGATCGCCCCAGGTCCCCCTGCAAGACCCGGTAGAGGAACTCGACATATTGGACGAGGATGGGCTGGTCGAGGCCAAGCTGATGGCGCATTGCCTGCAGCGATTCCGGAGTAGCCAATTCGCCCAGAATTACAATTGAAGGGTCACCCGGAATGAGACGCGTGATCAGGAACACTCCCGTCAACACCCCGAGGATGGTCGGCGGAAGAGAGATCAGCAGGCGGGCCAAGACCTTACTCATCGGATGAGGGGAAATCCCGAATCAGAAAAAAAGGCCCGGGCGGGAACGCTGAACCCGCCCGGGCAAACATTGTAAATTCTACTTTTCAAGGTACATGGGAAAGATATCGTACGCGTTCATGACGCCCACTATGTGGCCCTTCACGTGAGGTCGCATGATGGACATGGCGTAGGGGTAATAAAAGGGGAAGGCCGGCACGTCTTCGGCTATCCTTTTCTGCGCTTGGATGTAAAGCTGCTTGCGCTTTTCCCGATTCACTTCGTGACGCGCTTCTACGATGAGCTTATCCAGCTTGTCGTAAAAGGAGAAGTTTTGCCCGGGCGGTTTGTTCGGACCAAAGTAACCGGTCGTCAAAACGATCTCCGGATCGGGGGGGCGGGTGAGGCCCATGACGAGCATGTCGTAGCCGCCCTTGCGGGCCCGCTCGATGAAGCTCACAAACTTCATTCCGACCAAATTCGCCTTGATCCCCACCGCCCTCAGATCGTCCGCCATGGCCGGCGCAATTTCCTGATACGGCGACTGCTTGGGATAGAGGAACTCCACCTCGAATCCCTTGGCATATCCAGCCTCGGCCAGCAACTTTTTCGCTCGGGCAGGATCGTAGTCATATATCCTGATATCGGTCGTATGGGTCCAACAATTGGGACTGAGGAAGCTGCTGCCCAACCGGCCGGTGTTGCCCAAAACGTGCTCGAGAATGGCCTTGCGGTTGACGGCGTAAACGATGGCCCGCCGGACCCGGACGTCCTTCAAGGGCCCGCGGCTGGTATTGAGGTAGGCCGAGCGAACCGACATCGCCGGTGCGAACATGACCTTCAGGTCTTTGTTCTTTCTCGCCCGGTTGAAGACGGTCGGGTTCCGGGTATACATGATGTCGAGATCGCCGGCCTGAATCCCAGCATAGGCCACCGATGCCTCGGGGACGGGGATGAACTCCACCCGGCCGATGTGCGGCTGACCCCGGAAGTAGTCCTTGTTCGCGGTCAAGACGACCTTGGCGCCTTTCTGATAGCTCTGGAAGACGTAGGTGCCCGTCCCGACAGGGTTGAAGGCATAGTCCTTTCCAAACTTCTCGACGGCTTTCTTGCTCAGGATCCAGCCCCCCCGCCAAGTAAGTATGGTGGAAAAGAAGGCCGGTGTGGGCGCGGTGAAATGGAGCCGAAGGGTGTACTTGTCCACGGCTTCGACCTTCTTCACCGCTTTGTACATCTGGAAGAAGGCGGACTTAGTCTCCTTGTTTTGGTGTCGTTCTATCGTAAACTTCACGTCTTCGGCGGTGAACTCCCCGAAGCCTTTTTGGAACTGGACACCCTTGCGCAGGTGAAAGGTCATCACCAGCCCGTCGGGAGAGAGCTCCCAGCTCTTGGCGAGGTCGGGTTCGATCTCGGTCGTCGACCCCGGTTTGAATCGTACGAGACTGCTGTAAATATTGTTTCCCACCAGCAGGCTGGCGACGTTGCGGATGCGGGCTGGATCGAGGGTGTCGAGGTCGCTGTTGACGCCCACGCGAAGAACATTAGATTGTGCAGCACTGGCGGGCATCGACCCGAAGAAGGTCAGCCCCAATATTAGCGTCCAGACAAGTTGAAATCTCTTTAATCTCATTTGTTGTCTCCTCCCACTAAATGTCCGCTTTAGGCCGGTTTTCTTCTTTTCCCGCTGACAATGCCATCTCTTCCCGCTCACGATGCCGCAAATAGGCCACTGTCTCATCCAGGCTAACCACGTCCGCGTACTTCATGTCCATCTCGAAAAGGCTCACCTTGTGGATGAGCTCGCTGCGGTCGAAGGTGGCCTCCTCCACCACCGACACGCGAAGGTCGTAGGAGAAGGCGTCCACGACGCTGGCACGCACGCATCCCCCCGTCGCCATCCCGCAAACCAGAAGGGTGTCCACGCCGAAGTAGTTGAGGTGCGAAATGAGGGCCGTCCCGAAAAAAGAGCTCGCCTTCCGCTTGTAGATGACAAGCTCTCCGGTCGCGGGAGCTATTTCCTGAACAACGTCGGAGCTGTCCACCCCCAGATCGTTTGAGCTGCCCTCTTCGTCGCTCCGCCAGTTCTTGTCCCGCCAGCGGCCGCGCTCAAACGGGTACGTAACTCGCTGCGGAGCGCTGTAAAAGACGGGAATTTCACTTTCACGGGCGACAGTCAAAAGAGAGACGATCGCGTCCACGGCGCGCCATCCCACATCCCCACAGCTGTTGCGCCATCGGCTTATGGAATTCTCCATCGACTCGGGGCGATCACCCACAGCACCGTATGTAACGTCCACCACCAGCAAAGCCGGACGAGCGCCGAAACCCACCCTCGCACCGTAGCCTGAGAGATGGTAGATCCGAATCTCTTCCTCAGGAATATCCCCTGTCCAGTCACGAACCATCAATCTTCCTCCTCCAAATTGCCGGCCAGGTAAGCTGTAGGTCAACAAGCATCGCAAGAATCACTCGCGAGCCACACGAAAACCCGACATACAATCATCTACAGGAGTCACAAGAAGTTCGGCACCACCTCTCCACATTTCACTGGAACTGCCCACGGAATGGGCTGAGCAGAAACGGACGAAGACTTCCGGAGCTTGCGAGAAAGGTACACTTCCTCCGAGGACTTAGAGGGAATATCGTCTAAAAAAAAGCTACTCCAGACCAATAGGACCTCCCCCAATCCTTATTAATAATATGAAAGGATTGATTTACTATACACCACATCCATTTAGGGGCAAACAGTTCGATTGAGTCCGAATCAAAGCCACAATATGGAGGGCGAGAAAATGCTCCTTGTAAGTCCGTTATTTTGTTGGTCCTCAGACTCGATCTCCGATTTTCCGAGTGAATCAGCTTCATATCCGCGTGGCCAGTCAGAGGCTTCAGCACCTGCCAAACCAACAAGAGCCCGGATTCCCCCCCACCTTTCCGCCTTGGCGGCGCAGCCACCCGGTCAAGAGGCCGTGGGGCCCCGAGGCCATCGCAACGAACGCCCTCTCTCTCACGGCTTGGCCCACACGTCCTGTTCGAACAAACCTCTTACGAGCGGCTCTCCATCGCGCACGAGACACCGGCCCTTGGCGTAGACCGTTTTCACGTTGAGGTCAGCATCGAGGACGAGGAGATCCGCGTCCCGGCCAGCTTCGATGGTCCCCTTGGAGATCCCGAGAACGCGGGCGGGGTTCGTGGTGACCGGCGCCAGGGCCTCCTCGAGGGGCCAGCTATGGTCCTTGACCAGGCTTAGGGTATGTTCCCACTGCGCCGAGACGGGCCACCGCACCATGTGGGAAACGTTCCCCGCGTCGTCGAAAAAGGTGTAGACGCCGTTTCCATCTGTGCTGAAGGTGATGCGCTCCAGGGGAACGCCCGCTTCCCGCGCCTCTACGGCGGCCCGCGCGGCGGGGATGACATGGGTCCCGCGTTCCAACGTGTTTATGCCGGTGGTAAAGTCGATCCATCCTCCTTTGAGCGCGTAGTCAATGGCGCTTTTCAGGAGGTCAGCGCCTCGGTTCAAGTGGGTAGGAAGAAAGCGATCGAGCTCTACCTCAGTGCTCTCTGCTATCTCTAGTAACGGGTTCAGCATTTCCCGTCCGCTTCCCACATGGATGCAAACCGGGCCCGCCTTTCCCGCCAGACGGGCGCCCATGGCAGTTTGCGCGGCAAGGCGGGCGAGCTCGGGGACGGTGGGCTGGGTGCCCCGCTGCTCGGCCACGGCGATCTCCCCCACTCCAAGCACTTCGGGGATATAAAGGAGATCTAAATCCGCACCGCCGCAGATGTAGGGCGGTGGGTAGGGATACGCGCCCGACCAAATGAAGGCGGTAATTCCCTCACGGGTCAGCGCGCGCGCCTTGGCGAGAAGGGAGGAGGGATGCCGCGTCAGGCCGTCCCCCATGATTCCGACGACGGTCGTCGTGCCGACAAGGGCGAGTTCGGAGAGGAAGATCTCAGGGCCCCTGGAGATCGGCCCTGCCGTCCCGCCGCCCAGGATGTGAACGTGGTTGTCGATGACTCCGGGGACGAGGGTCCGGCCCGCAAAATCCACCGTTTCTGCGTCCTTGAGCGCGGCGAAGCGGGAAAGATCCTCCTCGATGGCGATCACCTTTCCGCCGCAAAGGAGAACGTCCCGTTTCCCCAGGGGGGCGGGCGCGAAAACCTCCGCCCCCCGAAGGAGCGTGTGCGTCGTTGCCATGCGCTTTCCTCCTC
>CAZUHN010000044.1:0-10917 GCA_964620535.1 uncultured Nitrospinaceae bacterium
GAGTCTCTGTTGTGGTGCAACGTCGCGGCCGCGCAAGGAAACGCCCGTGCCCAGTCCAACCTGGGGTTCATGTACGGCACGGGCCGGGGCGTGCCGCAGGACGACACGGAGGCGCACAAGTGGTTCAACCTCGCGGCTTCCCGAGGGGACAAAGGAGCCGTCAAGTACCGGGAAATTGTTTCTCGACGGATGATCCGGGAGCAGATTGCCGAGGCGCAGCGGCTGGCGCGGGAGTGGAAGCCGAAGCCGTGGAGCGTCCTGAAAAAGACGCTTAACAGATAGATATCTGGACAACTACCCCTCGCCCTCGCGCTCGCCTGGGCGGCTCCGGCTTTCGGGCAATCAGTCCCCGCGCTGGTGGTGGGCGTGACAGACGGAGACACCCTGCGCGTTCTTCACGGCAAGGAAGAAATCCGCATCCGGGTGTGGGGCATTGACGCCCCAGAGCAACGGCAGCCCTTCGGATCCCAATCGAAGCGGTACACTTCGGACCTCGTCTATCGAAAGATCATCACGATTCGCGGGCGGGGGAAAGACCGTTACGGGCGTTTGGTTGCCTCTCTCACGCTTTCCAATGGCCGGGACTTTGGCCTGGAGATGGTGAAGGCGGGCATGGCGTGGTGGTATCGGCGATTCGCCCCGGATGAAGGTGCGCTCTTGATGGCGGAGGAGGAGGCGCGTCTGGAGCGACGGGGGTTGTGGGCGGATAAGGAGCCGGTCCCGCCCTGGGCGTGGAGGCCTACTTCGCCCTCATGCGCGCCCTGGCGGAGTCCTTCCGCGCCTGCCTGCTCTCTCCGGGCGGATGAGTCGCGCCCCGCCCCTTCGGGGAACAGCCCAAAAAAAGAGACCGGCAATCGCCGGCCCCCTCCGCTCCTCTGGTCGGGGCGAGAGGATTTGAACCTCCGACCCCCTGCTCCCAAAGCAGGTGCGCTACCAGGCTGCGCTACGCCCCGAGAAAGGCGGACAGGGTAGCACAGCCGCGGTCCCTCCCGCCGCGCCCACCGGATTGTCCCCTTCTCCCATCCCGCGCCGCGGCTCCCTCCCCGCATGCCACACCCCTAGGCGCATGCCCGGCAATGCCGCCCGGACTCTCTGGAGCTGCACCGCCCCTTCCGGCGGGGGAAGCGGCCGGTTCCTTCGAACCCTTCTTGAACTATTGCGTATAAGTTTGCAGGATTCCTTGTTCGTAACGTTTCTATCGAGAAAACAGACGCCAGAGGATTCGGACCCATCAACCAAATATATTTCGCGCACGAGTTTGATATTTTTTGATTATTGCCGCAATAAACACTGGGAAAGCCCTCTCTCATTCGCGCCGGCGAAAAGGATAGATCTTGCTTCCAGGCACAAAACCTTGGGACGTCATCATCGCCGGGGGGGGGATCCTCGGCCTCGCGGCGGGGGTGGACCTGCTCCGCCGGAAGCCCGCCCGCCGCGTCCTCATCCTCGAAAAGGAGGACGTCCCGGGCCGCCACCAATCCGGCCGCAACAGCGGGGTGATCCACGCGGGGCTCTACTACCGCCCCGGCTCCCTGAAGGCGGAGACCTGCCTCGAGGGCGCGAGGGAAATGCTGGCCTTCGCGCGGATGCACGGCGTCCCACACGCGATCTGCGGCAAGGTGGTGGTCGCCACTTCTCGCGAGGAGGTCCCCCACCTCGAGGAGCTCGCCCGCCGCGGCAGGGCGAACGGGATCGAGGGAATCGAGGCGATCGATCCTGAACGTCTCGCCGAGATCGAGCCGAACGCCGCTGGAGTCCGCGCCCTCTGGGTGCCCGCGACGGGGATCATCGACTACCCGAAGGTGGTGGAAATCCTCGCCCGGATTTTTCGGGAAAAGGGAGGAGAGATTCGCACGGGAGCGGAGCTAACGGCCATCGCCCGGAAGGGAGGGGAGCTCACCGCCGAGACCGGTGCCGGGGACTTCCAGGGCCAGTTCCTCATCAACTGCGCCGGTCTCCACGCCGACCGGGTGGCCTGCTTCGCGGGGGGGAAGACCGGGCTCCGCATCATCCCTTTCCGGGGGGAGTACTACGAACTCAGACCCGAGAGGCGCTCCCTCGTCCGGGGCCTCATCTACCCCGTGCCCGATCCTGCTTTTCCCTTCTTAGGGGTGCACTTCACCCGCCGGATCGGCGGGGCGGTCGAGGCGGGTCCGAACGCCGTCCTCGCCTTCCGGCGAGAGGGCTACCGCTTCGCCGAGGCCGACCCCCGCGACCTGTGGGATACCCTCTCCCACCCCGGGTTCTGGAGGATGGCGCGGCGGTACTGGAAGACCGGGCTGAGCGAGATGCGGCGCTCACTCAGCAAAGGAGCCTTCACCGCCGCCCTCCAAAAGCTCCTGCCCGCGGTCCAGGAATCCGACCTCATCCCCGCCGGGGCCGGGGTGCGGGCCCAGGCGGTGGACCGGGCGGGAAACCTCTTGGACGACTTCGCCATCGTCCGCACCAAGGGGGCGGTCCACGTCTGCAACGCCCCCTCGCCCGGCGCGACGGCCTCCCTCGCCATCGGCCGCCGGGTCGCCGGCATGGCCGAGGAGGCGATGGCGGAATCTTGAATTTGCTCCTTGCGGGGCTGGAAAAATCGTGGCCGTGCGCGTGCCCCCCGGGTGGCGGAAAAAAGAGTAGGCGGCGAACCCCCTTACCCCGCGGCGAGTTCGGCCGCGAGCCCGTTCGTGAGGTTTCCCCCGCTCACCACGGCCACCGTCTTCCCGGACCCCTTCACCTTCCCGCCCAGGCAGGCCGCCACCGGGACCGCCCCCGCGGGTTCGGCCAGCACCTTGGTCCGGTGGAGGAGGAGCCGGAAGGCGCCGGCGATCTCCTCCTCGGTGACGAGCACCACGTCGTCCACCCGCGCCTGGACGTGGGGGAAGGAGATGTCCGAGGGCCGGGTCGAGGAGAGGGCGTCCGCCATGCTGTTCCATTCCTTCACCGTGACCGCCTCGCCCGCGGCGAGGGAGGCGTGAAGGGCGCAGGCCCCCACAGGCTGGGCCCCGACCACGCGCACGTGGGGCTTGGTGAGTTTGATCGCGTTCGCGATCCCGGCGAGCAATCCCCCCGCCGCGCAGGGAGCGACGATGGTCCCGGCCTCCGGCATCTGCTCCAGAATCTCGGTCCCCACCCCCGAGTGCCCCACGATGGCCCTTCGGTCCTCCTCGGCGTCGAAGGCGATCATCCCGCGTTCGGTCGCCACCTCCTCCACCTTGGGCTGGCGGGCAAGGTAGTCGTTCGCGCAGAAGACCACCTCGGTCCCGTACCGGCGTACGGCCTCCACCTTGAAGGGGCTGGCCCGCTCGAGCATGACCACCACCACCTTGGCCCCCATGGCCTTCCCCGCGTAGGCGAAGGCCTGGGCGAAGTTCCCCGAGGAGCCGAGGACGATTCCCCGCGCGCGCTCCTCCGTGCTCAGGAGGGAGAGGACGTAGAACGCCGAGCGCGCCTTGAAGGCGCCGGTCACCTGGAGGTTTTCGAGCTTGAGGAAGAGACTCTCCGCCCCCACCTCCCCGGCCTCCCGGGCGAGGGGGACGATCGGGGTCCGGCGCACCTCGGGGCCGCGCCGCGCCCAGGCATCTTCCACCTCAGCGAGGGTGATGAGATCCTGCATGGCACAAGTCCTCCGGAAAAAGTTCGGGCCCATGACCCTGCGAAAGAAATCCGGCCGTCGCCCTCGCGGGCCCCAATTAAGCGGCCAAACCGCCTGGTTGCGCCTCGCGGTATTTGCGCCAGATGATGATCAGGACGGCACCCATGACGATAAGGGGCGGCGCCGGGATCAGGGCAATGAATCCGAAGGTCAAAAGAATCGGATTCGCGCCGTAGCGCAACATCTCGACCACCGCCTTCGCCACTAGGATGTAATAGAGGACCAGCGACAAAAAAATGAAAGCACCATACGCAATCCACCATATGCCCATCGACCCCGTCCTCCGTCCGTTCGGCGCGGGGCGCGCGGCCCTGCACAGATCAAAGGCAGAAAAACCCATTCACGGCAAAATACGCGGATCCATCGGATAAAGCGGATTGCCCGCGGCGGCGGGAAAACCCCCGAGCGACTAGCCCGCCGCCAGCTGCGCCGCAAGATCCGCCGTCATGTTCCCCCCGCTCACGAGAGCGACGATCTTTCCCGCCCCCCGCACCTTCCCGCTGAGACAGGCCGCCGCCGCCACCGCCCCGCCGGGCTCGGCCAGCACCTTGGCTCGGTGGAGAAGGAGCCGGAAGGCGCCGGTGATCTCCTCCTCGGTGACGAGCACCACCTCGTCCACCCGCTCGCACGCGTGGTCGAAGAGAAACTGCGAGACCTGGGTGGCCGAGAGGGCGTCCGCCATGGTCTCCCATTTCTCGATCGGGGTGGGTGCCCCCGCTCGGAGGGAGCGGTGCATGGCCGCCGCGCCGGCGGGCTGGGCCCCGATAACGCGGACCTCCGGCGCCTTGAGCTTGATCGCGCTCGCTACCCCGGCGATGAGCCCACCCGAGCTGATGGGGACGACGACGGTCTCGACGCCGGAGAGATCCTCGATGATCTCGAGGCCGATGCTCGAATGGCCAATCGGGACCCGGCGGTCGGTCTGAATGTTGATGGAGATCATCCCCCGCGCCCGCGCCGTCTCCTCCACCATGGGCTGGCGCTTGGCGTAGTCGTTTCCGCTGAAGACCACATCCGCCCCGTAGGCGCGGGTGGCCTCCACCTTGTAGGGGATCGTCATCTCGGGCATCACCACCGCCACCCGCACCCCCATCATCCTTCCGGCGATGGCGAAGCCCTGGGCGAAGTTGCCCGAGGAGGGTATCGCCACCCCCATGCGCCGCTCCTCAGCGCTGAAGGTCCCCAGAATGTGAAAAGCGGCTCGGGGCTTATAGGCACCGGTGATCTGGAAGTTCTCCAACTTGAGGAAGAGGCCTTCCGTCCCCACCTCCTCGGGCCCCCGCGCGAGAGGGAGAGTCGGGGTGCGGCGGATCGCGGGGGGAAGGCCCGCCCGCGCCGCCTCGATCTCTTCCAGGGTGATGAGGCCGCTCACATCAAATCTCCCTTCATCAAGAAGCCCGTCTCACGCCTCACCGCGCTCTTTCTCGAAGAGCGCGTAGAAGCGGTGCATGAGGCGGTCCACCCTGAAGCCCCAGATGATCCGCCGAACGCGTGTGTCCTTGAAAAAAAGATAAAAGTCCGACGCCTTGGTTATTAGAATGTTCGGGTCCCCGTCGTCCACCTGAATTCGGCCGATGCGGTAGGGGTCGGACCGCCACCTGAAGGTGGGGCACTGGGTCAGCACCACTTCGAAGCCCTCCTCGATGAACCAGCGGCGAAGCGCTCCCTCCGGGTATCCCTCCATGTAGGCATAATACCGCACGGGCCGGCCCAGCCCGTCCTCGAGCGCCGCGCGGCCGGGGGGAAATCTTCGAGGATGCCCCCTCGCCGGCCGAAGGAGCCGACCGTCATCCCCGCCGCCGCCAGCTCGCGGATCTGCCCCCAGTCCATGCAGGGAAAAGGAGCGCCGAAGACGGCGTGCTCCTTTACGATGAGGTCGACCGGGACGAAGAACGCCGCCGAATACCCCCGCTCGGCCAAAAGAGGCAGGACCATTTTCACCCCATAGGTGACTTGCGCGAGCTATTACCTTGAAATTTATAAAAATATCTACATTAGGGCAAGAGAAATTCCCCCGTTGAAAATCACTCGACAGTAGCCCTGCCGCTCGGGGGGGATAGTCCCCGATCTTATGGTAGATGAGGATCGGGCGCTCGCGGCGCCTGGCCATTCCGTCTCCCGCGGCGGCGCCCCCGGGTCGGTTTCCGGCGCATATCGCCGCCCTCCCTTTCCTACACCTTGGGCCTGTAGGCGCTCTCGGGCGGATCGGGCCGGGTCCAGGGCCCCGTCAACTTCCCGCCCCGGTAGGCCGCCCGGTAGGGGCCCTTGGGGGTGAGGACGACGACGGGCTTTTTCCGCCGGCTCATCTTGTTGCGGTAGATCCGACTCTGCTCCATGTACAGATCGCGCTCGCTCGGCAGCTTTTCAAAGAGACGGGTGAAGAAGCGCAGGAACGAGCAGACAAAGGGCTTCGCCACGACGCTGTGACGGTCCACCATGTAGCACTTGTCTTCCATGACGCGGTTGTAGACGAGCCCGAGCAGGTTCCCCTCGGTTTCGAAGTAGGGCTCGTAGGGGAAGGTGCGGCAGGAGACGGAGCGGTTGTTCCGCTCGCAGTGCTTCACCCCCCGGCACTCGATGAAGGTGTTCTCGTCCGTGTCGACCTCGTCGATCATCTCGAACTCAGACTCGACGCGCGGCCGAAACTCGTGCCAGAGGTGGGTGCGCGGCTCGAGGTACTCCCACTCCTGCCGGTAGGCGATGGGGACGACCCACCCCGAGTCGCAGCAAAAGGGCTCGCCGTCGTTGAAGGGGGCGCACTTCTTTCCGCAGTCGAACGTGGCGGGCGCGCTGTGGAAGTTCTTGTAAAGCTCTTCGAAATCCTTAGGTTTCAGCACGGCTCGCCTCTATCGGTTCGGCGGAGGGCAAGGGGGCGGATCCCGCCGCGGACGGGAAGTAGGCCGGGAACCGCTCGGTGAGGAGTCCTCCTTCGCTGAGTACCACCCCGGCGAGAATGAGGACCGCCCCCAGGAGAGCCCCCAGCGAGAGACGCTCCCCCAGAATGGCGTACCCGAAACCCAGGGCGAAGATGGGCTCGGTGAGAAACCAGAGCGAGGCCCGCGCGGGCTCTAGGCGCCGCTGCGCCCAGGTCTGCAAAAAGAAGCAGAGCGCGGTCGCGAGCAGACCGGTCACGAGAAGGGCGGCCGTCAACTCTCTGGTCCAGCGGACGACTCCCCCCCAGGCGAGACCCCCTGCAGCCGCGAGGGTGGCGGCCGTTGCGATCTGTACGGCGAACAGGCGGAACGCGGCGACCCGCCGACCGAAGACGCCGAGGCAGATGATGTGAAGCGCGAACAAAAAGGCGCAGACCAGGGTGAGCAGATCCCCCCAGCCGGTGCTCTGAAAATCCGCCCCCGAGAGAATGTAGAGGCCGGCCGCGCCGACCGCCGCGCCAGCGGCGCTCGCCCACCCGGGCCGCCTCCCCCCCGCCCACAAGAGAAACGGCACCATCACGACGCAAAGGCCCGTGATGAACGCCGAGTTCGCCGCGCTCGTGAAGCGGAGGCCTTGAGTCTGAAAGAAAAACGCCCCGTAGAGCGCCGCCCCCGTCACCGCCCCCCTGTACCACTCCCCGGCGCTCACTCGCCTGAACGAGCGGGGCGAGAAGAGGAGGAGTGCCGCGAGGGCCACCGCGAAGCGGAGTGTGATGAAAGTGAGCGCGTCGGCGTCGCGGAGCGCCATCTTCACCAGGGCGAAGGTGGATCCCCACACGAAGCACGCCCCCACCAGGGCGGCGATGGGCAGCGCCCCACCCGCCCGGGCCGGATCCCTCACGGCGCCACGCCTTCGGCGTCCTGCTCCGCCGGCCGGGGCGATCCGTAAAAAATTTTCCCGGGGTTCATGATATCGTTCGGATCGAAAACCCGCTTGAGGTCCATCATCAGAGAACGGGGCTTCTCCGGAAGCTCCATCCGCAGGTAGTCCGCCTTGGCGATCCCGATCCCGTGCTCGCCTGAGATGGTCCCGCCGAGTTCGATCACCTTCACAAAGAGGCGCTCCACGGCCTTCAGCGCCCGGGTGTATTCCTCCGGATCGGCCTCGTCGGTCATGATGTTGACATGGATGTTCCCGTCCCCGATGTGGCCGAAGTTCACGATGAAAAGCCCGCACTCCTCCGCGAGTCCCCGCAGCCACCCGAGCAGGTCTACGATCCGTTCCCGGGGCACAACGATGTCTTCATTGAACTTGGTGGGGGCCTGCTTGCTGATCACAGAGCCCAACGATTTGCGCGCCGCCCAGAGGGCGGCCTGCTCGGCCGGTGCTTGGGCCGACAGTACCTCGCGCGCTCCCACCTCACGGCAGGCGGACTCGACTTTGTCGATCTGATCTTCCACTGCAGCGGGGCCGCCGTCCACCTCGACGAGCACCAGACCAGCCGCCTCCGGCGGGAGACCCAATTTCTTTTCCGACTCGACGAGGCGAATACAAGTGCGGTCCATGAACTCGCACGCACTGGGCAGAACGCCCCGCCTCACGATGGCCGGAACGAGACGGCCCACGTCCTCCTCCGAATCGAAGACGGCGCGGACGGCCCCCATCGCCTCGGGCTTGGGGATAAGCCGGAGGGTGATCTCGGTGAAGATACCCAAGGTTCCCTCGGACCCCACCAACAGGCGGGTGAGGTCGTAGCCCACCACCCCCTTGAGGGTGCGCACCCCAGTCCGGAACCGGCCGTGGTGGGGTGTGACCACCTCGAGCCCCAGGACATAGTGGCGCGTGACGCCATACTTCATGGCGCGGGCCCCCCCGGTATCTTCGGCCACGTTCCCTCCGATGGCGCTGATGGCGGCGCTCGAGGGATCGGGTGGGTAGAAAAGCCCTTGCGCCTCGACCGCGGCTTGGAGGACCCCCGTCATCACCCCCGGCTCAACTACCGCGTGGAGGTTCACCGGGTCGATCTCGAGGATGCGGTTCATCCGGGTCATATCCACCATCACCCCCCCACGAACGGCTAGAGCCCCTCCCGTCTGACCGGTCCCCCCACCCCGGGCGGTGACCGGCACGCCGTGGCGGTCGCAGAGGTCCACCAACTTCTCGACCTCGACGGCGTCCGCGGGGCGCACCACCATCCCGGGCATGTACTCTCGCCGGGTGGCGTCAATCGAATAGGCGATCCGGTCGGGCAACGCCGTCAGGAGGGAGTCGGCAGGCAGGGCGTCGGCGATCTCTTTCAAAAAATCCCCGGGAAGGCCCGCCGGGGACGGATGGAGGCGCATGAAAACTCCTTCGTCCGTTTCGGGATTTCGATTCCGGTCTCTTTATTGATCCCGCTCGCCCGCATCTTAGCATACGCGCCCCGACCCGCCGGAGGAGGCACCATCTCCTCCCGCTGGAGGAAGGGGGGCCGGTGCGGGCCGGGAGTGGTGCGGGCCTACCCCTCGGGGGGGAGCTCTTTGAGGGAGAGGGCGCGCGAGACCGCCTCGGCCGCCTGAAGGGCCAGGACGGTGCAGAAGTCGATCTGCTCCCCCGCGAGCTCGTGCTCGCTTTCGAAATAGAACGACATCAGGCCGAGGGGGCGCTTTCCCGACATCATGGGAAAAACGGCGACCGCCTCTACATCCTCCGACCGCAAGGCGGAGGGTGCCTCCTCCCACTCCTCGACCGAGGTCACCTCGACCACGTCTCCCTCCCGGATGGAGATCCACTCGGGCAGCTCCTTCGTCTCAAGGGCGATCGCCGCTCGGTAGTTGTCGCCCAGCCGGGAGGAGTAGACCTCGAACAGCAGGTTCATCCCCTCGTCGAAGAGGGCAGCGAAGGAGCGGTCCGCCCCGAGGTGGCGGGCGGCCTCCTGGGCGGCCAGGGTGACGACCTCGCGGAAATGCGCCCCCCGCGCGGCCGCCTCGCTCACCCGGTAAAACACCGAAAGCGTGTCGGCGTCGGAGAAATCCCCCGACTCGTGGCGCACCGCCGACGGGCGGTTCCGCTCCGGGCCGCCACCCTCCTCGCCCCGCAGAAAGGCGAATCCGCCCACCAGGATCAGCCAGCCAGCGATGACCCCCGCCGCCAGGGCGGGCAGTCCTTCGTCCGCCGCCACGGCAGAAGCCCGCCGGTCCGCCACCCGGACCAGACGGAGCTTTCTCGTTCCCCCGGAAAGTTCGAGTTGGACCATGGCCCGATCGCCCTCGTGGACGCTGTTGAAGTCGGCCGGATCGCAGCACGCGAGAATGCCGAGGAGCAGGGAGAGGCTCTTGTCGAACCCCCGCCCGACGGCCTCGTGGAGGAATTTCCCCCCGCGCCGGGCATAGAGGACGTTTTGATCCGGCTCGGACAGCAGAAAGACGGCCTCCCGCGGGCCGAGTTCGTCTCCCCCGATCCGGAGCAATTCCTCCGCGAGGAGGATCACCCCCCAGTAATCCTTGGCCGAGCGCGAGGGCGCGGCGAGAAAAAGGGACGCCGTCTCATCGAGGACGCCCGCCTCGATATGAAAGTCTCCTGCGGATGTCCCCCGCCGCATGGCCGCCACCGCCCGGCGCCACAGGTCCCCCTCCATCTTTCCCGGGCGCGGAACCCCCCCCCGCCGCCGGGAGGCGATCACCCCGCCCCGCTGGTCGAGGACAATCGCCGCCGCGGGGACGGCCCCTTCATCCCTTTTTTCCATGACGAAAGAGAGGGCCCGGGCGACGATCCGGGTGCTCGGCGGGTTGGCTCCGACCAGGAGTTTCGCCCCCTCCACCCGGCTCAGGGCGGCCCGCACGCCCGATTCCAGCCGTGCCCGTAAGGCGGTTACGATCCGCTTGTCGCGCTCCTCTTGGCGGGCGAACTCCGACCCGCGCCTTACCTCGCGGATGGCAAGAAAGACAGCTGCGGCCAAGGCGGCCGCGATGATGATAAAAGCGTAAAAAGAGAACCGCGAGACCCTGCGAGAGTGGATATTCGTCACGTCGGCCTGCTTCCCCTGCGGGGCGGGGATCCAATTCCCGAAAGGAAATATCCGAACTTTACCGCTCCCCCGGGCAGGCGGCAACAGCCGGGCGGGGAGGGATCCGCCAAGCCTGCACCCAAAAAACGGCAAATCCATTCCAGGGACTGCGGCGAAAAGGGGGCTGTCTCAATTTGGGTCACTGTGGGAGAGGGGACCGGGCCCGCAGGGGCTGGGCGCATGTTCCCCGCAGGGGCGAGGTATGTCGTGGGATATCCCTCGTCCCTGCCCCCAGGTGAAGAGAAAATGAGAAGCGAACCGGGCCTTGCCGGATATGGCCGGGGAAAATAAGGGAGGGTGCAGCCGGGAGCGCACCTATACCGCTGCGGCGGCGGCCTTCTTCCCCCCCTTGAAGATA
>CAZUHN010000045.1:0-7682 GCA_964620535.1 uncultured Nitrospinaceae bacterium
CCACATGAAAACGGTCACCGTTCACCCATGCTTCGGCTCGGCGAGCCGTGCCTCGTCGCTCCTGGGCAAAGGCGGCGAGGCGCGGATCCCGCCGCCCCAAGTCGGTCATCCCGTGGGCGAGGAGAATACACCCCCGGGGGCGGACTGCCCCGGCGGCCTCCTCCGGCAGATAAAGGTCCAAAGACCCCTCGGCGGTCTCCGCCTCCGAGCGGGAGGGCGACAAGGAACGCTGGGCGAGCAGGCTTTTCTCTCCCTCGGCGAAGAGAGCCTGTGCGAGGAAAAAGGAATCTATCGGGTGCCGGATAGGTGGATAGGCCCGCGCCCCGGCCCAGAGGGCAAGGAGGGCCGCCGCCGCGAAAAGGAAAAAAGCGCGCCGAGACATCCGAGACACGGCCCTCACACGGCCTGGTGCTTTTGGAGGTAGGCCTTGAGGTAGACCCCGGTGTGGGAGTCGGGGAACTTCGCCACCTCGCCGGGCGGCCCCTCGGCCACGATCCGCCCGCCCGCCTCCCCGCCCTCGGGCCCTAAGTCGATGATCCAGTCCGCCGCGCGGACGACGTCCAGATTATGCTCGATCACCACCACCGTGTTTCCCAGGACGACCAAGCGGAGCAAGACCTCGAGGAGACGCTCGACGTCCTTGAAGTGGAGACCCGTGGTGGGCTCGTCCATGAGGTAGAGCACGTCGCGGGGAGGCTTCGAGGCGAGCTGGCCCGCGATCTTGAGGCGCTGGGCCTCACCCCCCGAGAGGGTGGTGACGGACTGGCCGATCCTCATGTAGCCCAACCCCACGTCTTCGAGGACAAGCAGCTTGTTCACGATGGGGCGCGAGTTCTCGAAGAAAACCGCCGCCTCATTCACGGTCAGGTTGAGCACGTCGTGGATGTTCAGTCCCTTGTAGCGCGGCTCTAGGGTCTGGGGCTTGAACCGCTTCCCCTCGCACTCCGGGCAGCGAATGAGGATGTCCGCCATGAAGTGCATCTCGATCTTCTGGAAGCCGGTTCCGGCGCATTCTTCGCACCGCCCGCCGACGGCGTTGAAGGAGAAATGCGACGGGCTGAATCCCTTGGAGCGGGCGGCGGGCGTTTCGGCAAACAGGCGCCGGATGGGGTCGTAGGCCTTCAGGTAGGTGACGGGATTGCTCCGGGGGCTCTTTCCGATCGGGCTCTGGTCTAGGAGAACGGCGTCGGCGATGCGGTCGAAACCGTGGATCTGCTTGAAGGCGCTGACGGACTCTGTCGACTGGTACAGGATGCGCGCGAGGGCGCGGTACAGGGTGTCGTGAACCAGGGTGCTCTTGCCCGACCCCGAAACCCCGGTCACGGCGACGAGCTTCCCGAGCGGAAGGTGCAGGTCCACCCCCTTCAGGTTGTTCCCGCACGCGCCGAGCAGGGAGAGGACCCGCCCGTCGGAGGAGGGAGTTCCCCTCGGCTTGCGGGGAATGACCCTCCGCTCGCCGGTTAGGTACTTCGCGGTGAGGGATCGCTCACAGCCGGTGAGGGACTCGCGCGGCCCCGCGTAGACCGCCTCGCCCCCGTGCTCGCCCGCCCCCGGCCCGAGGTCCACGACGTATTCCGCCGAATCGATCACGTCCCGGTCGTGCTCGACCACGAGGAGAGTGTTCCCCCGGTCCACCAACCCCTTCAGGATCCGGATGAGCTTGTCGTTGTCCCTCGGGTGGAGACCGATGGTGGGTTCGTCGAGAATATAGAGCGTTCCCGTCAGGTGGGCGCCGAGCTGGTTGGCCAAGTTGATGCGCTGCGCCTCGCCCCCGCTGAGGGTTCGCGTCTCGCGGTCCAGGGTGAGGTAGTCGAGGCCGACGTAGTGGAGAAAGTCGAGGCGCTCGCCCACCTGGCGGAGAATGTCCCGGGCCCGCTCCTCCTGATCAGGACGGATGGGGGGCGCCCGGAAGAACGCCTTGAGCTTTTCCACCGGGAGAGCGCAAAGATCGGCGAGAGTCTTTTCGCCGAACCGGACCCAGAGCGCCTCGGGGCGGAGCCGCGCGCCACCGCACCCCGAGCAACTCCTGAGGCTCTGGTAGCGGCGAATGAAAACGCGGATCCACACTTTGTACTTTTTCTTGCGGAGGCGCTCAAAAAAGGGAAGCACTCCCACGAGCTTCTTCGAGCCGTGAAGAACCATCTTTTTATGCCCGCGGGAGAGGGATTTCCAGGGGCGGTGCAGGTCGAGTCCCTCCTCCTCGGCCGCCTCCTGGAGTTGTTTCCCGAAATGGCGCCGGTAGCGGGGCCGGGTCCAGGGCTCCACCGCCCCCTGGGCCAGGGTCCGCTCCGGCCGGGGAATGATGAGGGACTCATCGATCTCCAGGGTGTTCCCGAAGCCGCCGCACTCCGGGCATGCGCCCTGCGGGTTGTTGAAGCTGAAGGTGAGCGGGGTGGGAGGGTCGAAGGTCCGCCCGCAGCATTCGAGCCGCCTGCTGAAGCGGAGGCGGGGGCCGTCTACCACCAGGACCTCGGCCACATCCTCTCCTTCCCGGAAGGCAGTCTCGAGCGATTCGCCCAGACGGGTGCGAGCCTCATCGGAAAAAACCAGCCGGTCCACCACCACCCGTAGGTGAAAGGGGGAGGTGGACGCACTTTCTCCTCCGGCCTTTTCCACTTTGTTGCCCGATTTATTAGAAGAGGAGGATTTTTTCTTTCCTCGCGCCGGCTTTTCCACGAGGAGGGACTCTCCCTGGAGGCGTGCGGCCAGACCCGGGACGATGTTGTGGACCTCGTCCCCGACCATGATCCGGACGTACCCCTGCGCCGTGAGGCTCCGCAGGGTTTCCTCCAGACCCCCCGGGGAAGGGGAGGAGAGCGAGAAAAGGATGAATCCCCTCGCCCTGGCGTGCGCGTTCAAGAGGAGCTCAGCCGCGCTGTCCACCGAGTCAGGTCGTACGGGCGTTCCGCATTCCGGGCAGTGAATCTGCCCCGCCTTGGCGAAGAGCAGGCGCAGGTAATCGTAAATCTCCGACGCCGTCCCCACGGTCGAGCGAGAGTGCTTCACCGGGTTGTACTGTTCGATGGCGATAGCCGGGCTGATACCCTCGATGACGTCCACGTCGGGCTTATCGACGCGCTCGAGAAACTGGCGGGCGTAGGTGGAAAGGCTTTCGACGTAGCGCCGGTGGCCCTCGGCATAGATGGTGTCGAAGGCCAGCGAGGATTTTCCCGACCCGCTCGGCCCGGTCACGACGATGAAATTCTCGCGGGGAAGGCGGAGGGAAACGTTCTTTAGGTTATGCTCTCGGGCGCCTTCAATAATGATGTCTTCCATCTTCCTTGGTCCCTATCGCGTATGTGTCGGGCAATAGGCAAAATTCACCATCCGACCAGTATGGAGGGTCCATTTTCAGAGTGTCAACGGCGAATTGTGCAACACTTCAACGGGATATGGAACAGAACCCGTCGATACAGGATCAGAGAGCTTCCTTTTACCCTCTGGCGGCAAAACCCATGCGGCTCTCCTCCCCTACCATGATTTTTCTCCTGGCAGGCGTTCTCTTCGACTACTACTGGGTGTACGAACGGATTCAAGCAGTCCGGCCCGGGGGGTGGGTGGTTCGGGTATTCGAGAAGCCCTACGAGCTGGTGTATTCGGCAACATTCCGGGCCATGCATAACCTGAAACTAAACGTGCGCAAGGCGAATCCCGAAAAGGAGCGTATCGTGGCGTTGTCCACTTTTACTACCTTGGCGGTTTTCATTACGAAAACGGCTGATGGCCAGACGCACGTGGAGGTGGATTCGACCGACATCCTCTGCGCGTCCGGTTTCCAGGAGTTTGGAGAGGCACCGAAATCTCTTTTCGTTGAACTGGACCGGCAAATCCCCGCCTTTGAAAAAGCGTGGGCGATCCGGAAGGAAGCCCCTCCACAGTAGGGCAGCGCCGGTACCCGCCGTGCCCGCGCTTTTTTCTCCGATTTTCCTCTCGGCCTAAATACCCCGCAACCGTCCTCCATCCACGGCGTAAAAGCCGCCCGTGAGGTAGCTAGCCTCCGGCGAGGCAAGGAAGGCCGCCAGGGCGGCGAACTCCTCGGGTTCGCCCAACCGCCCCAACGGAATCTCCTGGCCCGCGCGCGCGATCGAATCCTCAAGGGAGATACCCTCCCTTTCGGCGGCCGCTGCGCGGAGTTCTCTCACCCGGTCGGTCAGAATGGTTCCCGGCGCGATCGCGTTCACCAGAATCCGTTCTCCCGCCAACTCGCGGGCGAGCGATTTGGACAGCCCCGCCACGGCGGGACGCATCACGTTTGAGAGAATCAGGTGATCGATGGGCTCGCGCACCGAGGAAGACAGGATGAAGAGGATTCTCCCCCCGCCCCGGCGACACATGTGCGGAAGGACCTCGCGGACCAGCCGAATCGCGCTCATCACGATGAGAGCAAAAGCACGCTCCCATTCCGAATCTTCAAAGGCCCCGAAATCTCCGGCGGGAGGACCGCCCGCGTTCGACACCAGAACGTCCACCCCCCCGAAGTGGGAGGCGACATCACCGACAAATTTCGAAACCTCGTCCCTTTTGCTCACGTCCACCGCACTGCCCCATGTTTCCGCCCCCGTATCTTTGGCGATCGCGGAGGCGGCAGAGGCTGCGGCAGCGGGATCGCGCGAGCAGATGGCCACCCGGGCCCCTCGCCGGGCGAGCGCCAAGGCTGTCGCCCGACCCAGCCCACGGCTGGCGGCGGTGACGAGGGCCACCTTTCCATCCATGTCGCCCATGGTGCCCTATCCGTCCACCGGCGAATTTTCTCCGAATGCATCGACGAGCAGTTGCATTGCGTCGGTCTCGGTGACGAGGTCGCCCAGTTCGTGATTCTGGTTCACGACAGAAAGACATTCGACCTTATAATCCAGCATGCACTGCACCGCATCCGCGACGGACTCTTCCGGGTGAGCGAACTGAACCTCCTTGGTCATCACCTAGGAAACCTCCGTCTACTTCAGAAGGTCTTTGCGATCCTCCTTCGAAAATTCGATGACGGTGGAAAGCATCGCTTTAAGCAAATCGCGGTGGCCGAGGATCCCGACAACCCGATCTCCACGCGTTAGGGGCATGTGGCGAATATTCCTATTGCCCATTATCGCATCAACGAAATCGAGCTTTTCCTCCTAGGAGGTAGAAACGATTTTATCCTTTATAATGTCGCGAACGCGCATGAGGAGCACTTCTCTCCATTTGGCGAAACTAAGACGCTTAATTCACTCCCCGAGGTGTGATGACGATCATCGCGGGAATTTTCCTGCCGGGCACATTGCGGCGGTATGCGCCCGACCGGATGAAGAGCTGAGAACTCCGGCCGCCGTCCAGGTTCATGGCGGCCTCGACACCGAGCCCTCCTTCACTCTCTGGCCGCGAAAGGACAACCTGGAGTTCGCACCAGGAAATTCCCCCTCTGGTCTTCTCGCTCACCAACACCAAAAGCCGCCCGCTCCGCTCTAGCGCGATCACAGTCCGCCGGTCGGGGCGGCGGAACTCCCGGTAACTCTCGAGTCCCGCCGTAGGCATACCCCCGCGAACGAGAAGCGGCCCGGCCTGGAATGCCTCGGCCTCGGCTCCGAGATCGAATTCCTCGCGAGTGGCGATCCCGACTTTTTCCGTTCCCGCCCGGACGGAAAAAACGGCGCCCAGATGCAACGCCAACTTTTTCCCCCGAAAGAGCAAGCGCCGATTGTACGTTTTTCCCCCTGACAGGAAAAAACCCAGCGGCCTGCCATTCTCGTCAAAGTAGCCCGCGTTCGCGAGCACCCCGATCTGCACGTCCTGGCCGAGCGCCTCGGCCGTAGAAACCTTGGGAGCGCTATTGGCCAGCCAGCGGAGCCGGACCCGAAACACTTCCAGCCCAACGCGCACCGCCGTCATGCGCACGAAGGATTCATCGGTGAAAAGGAAGCGGTAGTCCCTCACCTCTAGGCCAGGAGAGAGACCCTGCCACCGACCGCCACCGACATTTCGCTTCACAGCGTGGCAATCCTTTTCCACGGCGGAAGAAAGCGGGGCCGCCAAAAGCAGCGCCGCCGCACACAATGCGCATGCCGTTATTTTTCCCCTGCGCACGAGCGCTCCTCCCAGGGAATCGCCGCTTCAATAACCCACCGCGCAGCCGTCCCTGCGGTGGTCCGAACCCGCCATGTAGACTCCCTCGGGAAGCTGGACGATGCCTTGTCCGCCTCCGCAGCCCTCAAACCCCCGTGAACCCGTCACATCGTGGCCTCTCTTGAGCAGACTTTCGATGACTTGCGCAGGCACGCCCATCTCAATGTTCACGGTTAGGCCTCCCAGGATGCGCAACCGCGGGGCATCGATGGCCTCCTGCACGTTCATCCCGAAATCCACCATGTTCGAGAGAACCTGCGCGTGTCCCTGGGGCTGCATGTCCCCTCCCATAACTCCAAAGCTCATCCAGGGTTCGCTGTCACGCATGACGAAACCGGGGATGATTGTATGAAAGGGACGCTTCCCGGGAGCGATACAGTTGGGGTGCGCCTCATTCAGGACAAACCCCGCGCCCCGGTTCTGGAGCACAAACCCGGTATTTCCCACAGTCACTCCTGAGCCGAAATGACTGAAAAGACTGTTAATGAATGAACACATGTTCCCTTCTTTGTCGGCGGTTGTGAGGTAAACCGTGTCGCTCCCGCCGGAGGGGACGCCAGGGGGGTGGTCCACCGCGGTCGGTCGAATGAGGCCCCGGCGGCTTTCGGCGTAATTCTTCGAGAGGAGCGCCTCGACCGGGACCTCGGCCTTTTCCGGATCGGCGATATACTGGTCCTTATCGGCGAAGGCGAGCTTCAGGGATTCGATGAGAAAGTGCAGGTGATCGGCACACCCGAAGCTGATTTCTCCCAGAGGAAATCCCTCCAGGATGTTCAGGCAAATAAGCGCCGTGAGGCCCTGCCCGTTCGGGGGAATCTCGCAAAGCTCGACGCCGCGGTAGTCCGTCCGGATGGGGTCGACCCAGGAATGCTTCGTCGCGGCGAGGTCTTCCATTTCGAGGAGCCCGTCGAGTTCACCCGAGGTTTTGACGATCGCCGCGGCGATGGGGCCTTCATAGAAGGCTCTCGGGCCGCCGTCCGCGACCAAGCGGAGACTCGCGGCGAGCTCGGGGTTTCGGAAAATCTCTCCCGCCCGGACTGCGCGGCCGGCCGGAAGATAGACGCGGGCCGAATTTTCGAAATCGCGAAGCTTCGGCTCCTGGCCCTTCCAGGCCGAGGCGATGATGGGGGAGACAGGATATCCCTTTTCGGCGTACCGGATGGCGGGGGCCAACACCTTGGCCAGACCCATGTCGCTCCCGAACCGCTCGAGGGCGGCAGCCCAGCCGTCCACCGCGCCGGGAACGGTGACGGAAAAGATTCCCTGTTCCGGCACGGTCTCGAAGCCAGCCTCGCGGTATCGCTCCGGGGTGGCGCGGCGGGGCGCGCGGCCGCTGCCGTTCAGGCCGAACAGCTCCTTTTCCCCCGCGTCCCAGTACAGCATAAACATATCCCCGCCTATCCCGGTGGACTGGGGCTCAACAACATTCAGCATAGAGGCGGCGCAAACGGCTGCGTCCGCCGCGCTCCCCCCTTCCCGGAGAATTTCCAAGGCGGCGCCCGCAGCAAGAGGCTGGCTCGTGGCCACCATTCCCTCTGCGGCGTAAACCGGCGAGCGCCCCGTTTTGAGGGAGGCCCTGGAGGTGG
>CAZUHN010000046.1:0-8449 GCA_964620535.1 uncultured Nitrospinaceae bacterium
GCCCGCCGAAAAACCGAGGTATGCAATGGGCATGGGGACTCCGGCAGATCTGATTCGGGGGGTCTCGCACGGAGCGGATCTTTTTGATTGTGTGATGCCTACACGTCACGCCCGGCGGGGAAATCTTTTTACATGGAAGGGCCGCCTCTCCATCAAGAACACCAGACACGCGGAAGATCCCTCCCCGATTGACCCGGATTGCGCCTGTCCCACCTGCCGGAGAGGATTCAGCCGCGCCTACCTGCGCCACCTCTTCCAGGCGGGGGAGGCCCTCGGCCAGCGGCTGATGACACTGCACAATCTTTTCTTTTACCAGGACACGCTTCGCCGGGCGCGCGAGGCTCTCCGCGTGGGAAATTTTTCCACTTGGGCGGAAGATGCCCTGGCGGGACCGCTGGGGCGGGATCCTGAGGGTCCGCCCGGCGGCGGCGATCCTCCCCTCGCCGGGGAGGTAGGTATTCGCCGAATTTTGACGGATGACTGAGTAAATAGCTGATGCGAAACGCCTTTGCTTGACAACCAAATGTGGCTCTGCTACCTATCCCGGATCCAGATCGCCCGGGATCTTTTTTCCATGGAGGGCAATAAATATGTGGAGGCATCTTGGAGATGCCCTTTGGGGCGTTTCGCCAGCCTATGCTTTGGCCTCTCCCGGCGGCGGAGATGATGTTCCCTTCTACATGACTGTTGCGCCCTTTATTCTGATGTTCGCCATCATTTATTTCATCATGATTCGCCCGCAGCAGAAACTCCGGCAGGATCACCAGTCGATGCTCTCCGCCCTGAAAGTTGGAGATAACGTCATCGCCAGCGGGATGTACGGCGAAATCATAAAGATTAAGGATGAGGCCCTTCACCTCAAGGTCGCCGACAATGTGCGCATCCGCGTGCAGCGTTCGGCTGTGACCGCCAAGACCACGCCGGCGGACGATCCGGATACCTCGAAAAGCTAGTCCTGGTATGACTTCGGGTGTCGAAGAGGGACGCTCGCGCTCTTCCGTAAGGAGATACGCATGACTTTGTTGGGCTGGCGTATGGGGCTCATCGCCGCCGTTATAGCGGTTTCGGCGTACTACCTTATCCCCCCCGGGGAGCGGATTCATCTGGGCTTGGACCTCCAGGGAGGAATCCATCTCGTTCTTGAGGTACAGGCGGAGAAAGCCGTCGATGCCAAGCTCGACCGCTATTTTTCCGAAATCCGGAATCGTCTTGATCAAGATGACATTCGTACCCGGATCCTTCGGCGGGATGGCAAGCAGATCCATGTCAGCCTACACCGGCCAGGCGATCGGTCCCGTTTGGATTCAATCTTTGGGAGTTATCCTGACCTTGGCCTGGACGAGGAGAGCGGCGATCCACCCGTCCTTCGCTACTCGGTCCTCCCACAGCAGATCCAAGAGGCCATGGAGCAGGCGGTAAACCAGGCGCTGGAAACCATCCGGAACCGGATAGACCAATTCGGGGTGCGCGAACCCACCCTTCAGCGGCAAGGGGCGCGACGACTCATTATCCAGCTTCCGGGAGTCGAGGATCCTGCCCGGGCCAAAGCGCTCATTGGCAAGACGGCCCTTCTCGAGTTCAAGATGCTGGCCGAGGACGTGGATGCTGAAAATGTCAAGCCAAATGCGATCCCCGAAGGGACGCAACTTCTTTACGAAATCATTCGTGATCGCATCTCAGGCCAGATTATCCGCAGAAAACCCTATGTGGTTCTGCGGGAGGCGGCTTTGACTGGCGACAATCTCAACGACGCGCGCGTGGAGATCGGAGATCGTTTCGCTCAACCGGAGGTTGCCGTCACCTTCGATTCGGTTGGGGCGGATGCCTTCGATCGCCTCACAGGGGCGAACATCGGAAAGCGCCTCGCCATTATACTGGACAATGTTGTCCACAGCGCCCCCGTGATTCAGGATCGGATCAGCGGGGGAAGGGCCCGGATCACTGGCAACTTCACGATGGAGGAAGCGAGGGATCTGACCATCGCTCTCCGGGCCGGAGCGCTCCCCGCGCCGGTCGAGGTTCTCGAGGAGCGGAACGTGGGCCCTTCGCTCGGGGCGGATTCGGTTCGCCAAGGGATTATCAGCATTTTGGTCGGCTTCGCCTTGGTTCTTCTCTTCATGATGATCTATTACAAGATGAGCGGTGGTGTGGCTGTCCTGGCGCTTGTCCTCAACCTCCTCATCCTGATGGGGGCGCTGGGTCTTTTCCAAGCCACACTCACCCTTCCCGGTATCGCGGGGATCGTCTTGACGGTGGGGATGGCCGTTGATGCGAACGTTCTTATATTCGAGCGCATCCGCGAGGAGCTTCGCGTGGGAAAAACAATCCGCTTGGCGGTTGAGGCGGGCTATGGGAAGGCGTTCCTCACCATCCTGGACGCCAATGTCACCACCCTGATCGCGGCGCTGGTACTTCTCCAATTTGGCACCGGACCCATCAAGGGTTTCGCCGTGACTCTCAGCATCGGAATCATCGCGAGCATGTTCACCGCGATCTTTGTGACCCGATTTGTATATGATTTTGCCCTTTCGCGCAGCGAAGTCAGAAGGTTGAGCATTTAAATGGAAATCATTTCACCGAACACAAACTACAATTTCATCGGAAAACAAAGGATTTTCGTCGGTCTTTCGGCCGCTGCGGTGCTTCTTTCCCTTTTTGTCATCGGGATAAAGGGGATTAACTACGGCATCGATTTCACCGGGGGCACCCTCGTCCAGATACTCTTTCAGAAGGTGCGTGCCATCGGAGAGGTCCGCGAGGCCATATCGAGTCCCGCATTCGGGGATACGGTCGTTCAGAATTTTGGCTCACCCCGGGAGTTTCTTGTCCGTGTGGAAAAGAGCGTGGGTTCTATTGAGGGCGTCGGAGAAAAGATTTCCGCGGCGCTCAAGGACCGATTTGGAAATGAAACCTTCAAGATCCGGCGGACGGAATCGGTAGGGCCTAAAGTGGGAGCCGACCTTCGGCAGAAGGCGGTGAGCAGCATGCTCTTCGCCCTCATCGGGATTTTGATATATGTCAGCTTGCGTTTTCAAATCCGGCAGGCGGTCGCCTCCGTAATCGCACTGGTTCACGATGTTGTCATCACCCTCGGGGTATTTTCTCTTTCGGGCAAGGAATTTTCTCTCCCTATCGTGGCTGCGATCCTGACAATCATCGGATATTCGCTAAACGACACCATCGTGGTGTTCGACCGCATCCGGGAGAATACGCGCCTTTCCCGCAGAGCCGATTTCTCCAAACTCCTCAACACATCTCTCAACCAAACCCTTTCGCGGACCATTCTTACCTCGGGAACGACCTTGGTCGCAGTCCTAGCTTTTCTCTTCCTCGGAGGCAAGGTTATCTCCGACGTCGCCTTCGCCCTGGCTGTGGGCATCATCGCGGGAACCTATTCTTCGATTTTCGTGGCGAGCCCCATCCTCTTGGCCTGGCCCGCAGGGGGGAAAAAGATCAAACCGCGGCGATAAGAAACACCCGTCAAAGCGTAACTTTTTTGTGAGATCGGAATTCCACCCCGGAGCGCAGGGAAGGGTCCAACCGATGGTATTTTAAGAATTAATATTAATTCTGCAGGGCGGCTTTTGTCGTGTCCTTTTTTTCGGCGAGAAGGGCCTGAATGAACTGGTGCCCTTCCGGCGTATCCCAGTCTTGGTATCCCAAACTCCCTCCGATAACCTGTCCATTTCGGTTTACGAAAAAATTGGTGGGGGTATAGCGAACATCAAACATCGGGGAAACCTCGCCGCGAGGGTCGAGCAGATTCGTGAAGGTGAGGCCACGTTCCTTCGTGAAGGGAAGGACGAGGGAAGGATCCTGGTCGATGGATATAGAAACGATCATCAGGCCTTGGTCCTTGTATTTCTGGTGAATCTTTTCGAGAGCGGCCCGCTCTCGCGCACAGTAAGATCACCATGTGGCCCAGAAATTGAGCATGATTACCTTGCCCTTCTGATCTTCTGCATTGAAGCGCTCGTCGTTGATGTCTTGTAAGGTAAAATTCGGCAAATCGATCCGTTCGACGAGTTGGATTTGCAAAGACGCCATCAGCTGGCTGATGGGCGCCGGAGAGGTGGAGATGCGAATCGAATTCCCCCCGGGAGCGGGGTCCGTTTTGACAGGGACCCGATTCGAGGAAGGAGAAAAGATGACAATCAAGGGAAGGATCAAAAAGATGGAGGCTATGATAATCAATTTGTTGCGGGACATTATTGCGGTCTCACTTTAAATAATCTTTGTGGTGTTCTGATATGTTTACCCAAATGGGCAATTTGATTCCCCAATTATTGTCCATAGGTGCGGAGAATTCGCGCTGCCAGTTCCACTCCCTCCGCCGCCCCGAAACAATCCTCCATCGTGGGATTTGAGAGCACCCAATGATTTCGCGGGCGGGAGCGCCTCGCTGGGGGGGTGAATGCTGGCGGGTAAAATCGATCGGCGATGAGAAAGTGATCTAAGAAAGGGATGGCCCCCTCGACCACCTTCCGAATACGGGTGGCCAACCGGTCTGCGTTGTCCCTTTCACTTGCCAGCATCCAAGCTCGAAAAATGATTACATCTTTCTTTTTCTCGCCTTCATTGTGCAGCTTTGAGGTGGGGGCATTTTCGAGAACTACAAGGTTCTCCCCAACCGGTGGTTTTTTCGGATCGATTACGAACAAGCTTCGTGGAGCAAGAGAATTCGGCACGGCTTCCTTGTCAATGGCGAAGCTCCAAACTGCAAAACAGGACCGGTTGGCAGTGGGGTGAAATTCGCCGCTCTCGGGCGACAGGCTGGCCTCGCTGATAACATGGGTCGTCGTGTAGTGGGCGTAGCCTCCGTTAGCGCCTATCGTCATTTGGAAATGTCTTCTTCCAGCCGGTCTGAGGTGCAAGTCTCCGATGTCGGTGCGGATTTCTCCGCCCGCGGCCGTGATCCCCGAACCAATCCAGCGGGCCAACTCGCTCGCCCCCCCTGGGATGCGCCACAACCCATGGCGAGGGCACGAAAGGGCGAGGGCCGCGCTATGCTTGGTCATTTTCTGGGTGGGCAGGCCGTAGCAAAAGGCCCCTTGCACGTCCAGAAAAGCGCTCGCTTCT
Source organism: uncultured Nitrospinaceae bacterium (assembly GCA_964620535.1). GTDB lineage: Bacteria > UBA8248 > UBA8248 > UBA8248 > UBA8248 > CAZUHN01. The sequence continues at coordinate 5,080 of CAZUHN010000046.1, forward strand.
ATGTTTTCGTCAGTGGGCAGCCTCGCACGAAAGGGAGGAGCGAAACGGGTTTTTAGCCATGCGGCTGTGAGCGCGAGTGGGGAGGCCTGGGCCGGGCGCTTTAAATGTGGGGGAGAGGCAAGACCGCGTATTCGAAGAGATTCTTCAACGCGTCCCGCCCAAAGGTAAATGTTACGCAGACGCTTCGCCGCCTTGTCCGAAAAATGATGTTCGTAGGAACCCTCTTCGGGGGCGGGAGGAACGTCAATACGGGATAGGGGAAGAATCACCTGAAGAGGAATCGCCTCGGGGGAGAGGTCTTCAAGGCGTCCGTGGAGGCCGAGTGATGCAAGAAGTCCGTACCATAAGCCGTTTCGGTTAAGCCCCCATAGATAGAGGGGACCCTTGGGAAGAGAGATCCCGTTGATTTCCTCCTCCAAACTGGGCGCAAGAACGAGAACGCGCATTTTCTCGGTGGCGAGGCGTGCGGCGGCCGCCCATCCCGGGAGACCTCCCCCTACCACGGCGACATCGAAGGTTTGGCTTGCCGTTTTGGGAAGTCGCTCTTTCCCCTCGGTTTCTGAGAGGGTGTGGAGGCGCTCCGAGGTTTCGGGTTTGATCCTCTCGAGCTCGTTTTTGGCGGGAGATTTCCGTGACTGCCGCCGTCGGCTGCCTCCGCCCCACGGCGATCCGCTTTTCATTCGACCGTTCCTCTTTGTGTCCGCACTCGGAGGCGGAGAGCATTCAGGCGAATGAAGCCCTCCGCGTCCTTTTGCGCGTAGGAGGAATCCTCCTCGAAGGTGGCGAGGTCGGGTTGGTACAGGTTTTTATCGGGAGAGCCCTTCCTGCCCACTACCGTACAGGATCCTTTATATAACTTCAGCCGTGCTGTGCCCCATACGGCGCGCATCGCATCGTCGATGGCGGTCTGAAGAAACTCTCTTTCAGGGGCGAACCAAAATCCATTGTATACCATACGGGCGTACTGGGGGATCAGGGAGTCCCGCAGGTGGAGCACCTCTCGGTCCAGGGTGACGGACTCCACCGCTCTGCGCGCCGCGTGGATCAGGGTTCCGCCCGGTGTTTCATAAACGCCCCGGCACTTCATGCCGACGTATCGGTTCTCCACAAGGTCGACGCGCCCCACGCCGTGTTCTCCTCCCAATTCGTTCAGTTGGTCAATCAAGTTGATCGGGGCGTGCCGCTCCTCGCCGATCGAGACAGGGTCACCGTTCTCGAAGCCAATCTCCACATAGGTCGGCCGGTCCGGCGCTTTTTCAGGCGCGCGGGTGAGGACGAACATGTCTTCCGGCGGCTCGCTCCACGGATCCTCAAGGATCCCTCCCTCGAAGCTGATGTGGAGGAGATTTCGGTCCGTCGAGTAAGGCTTTTCCGCTGTCACTGGCACGGGGATGCCGTGGCGCTGCGCGTAGGCAAGGAGTTGCGTTCGCCCGCCGAAGTCCCACTCCCGCCAGGGGGCGATGACGCGCACACCGGGCTCAATCGCGTTGTAAGTCAACTCGAAGCGAACCTGGTCGTTTCCCTTGCCGGTGGCGCCGTGCGCGACGGCGTCGGCGCCGGTCCGCCGAAGGACCTCGATTTGGTCTTTCGCGATGAGGGGGCGGGCAATAGAGGTGCCGAGGAGATAGGAGCCCTCGTAAACCGCTCCCGCCCGCAGGATGGGAAAAACAAAGTCCCGGATGAACTCCTCCCGAAGGTCGGAGATATAAAACTCGTCGGCGCCGGTGGCCCGCGCTCTTTCCTCAAGGCCTTTGAGTTCTCCGGCTCCCTGTCCTACGTCGGCGGCGTAGGTCACCACGGCGCAGCCGTAGGTCTCCTTGATCCATTTCAGCATGACCGAGGTGTCCAGGCCGCCCGAATAGGCGAGAACGACTTTATTGGGATTATTGGCCATTAGATCCTCCAAAGATCATTTTCAGCAGGGCCTTTTGGGCGTATAGCCGGTTTCCGGCCTGTTGAAAGACCACGCTCCGGGGCCCATCGATAACCTCCTCCGTCACTTCTTCTCCCCGGTGAGCGGGAAGGCAGTGCATGAAGATGGCCTGTTTGTCAGTCCAGTGAAAAAGATCGCCGTGGATGCGATAGGGGCTGAGCAGTTTGTGCCGAGTTTCTTTCTGCCCCTCCTGTCCCATGGAAGTCCACACATCCGTGTAGAGGGCATGTGCACCCTCGCAGACTTCCTTGACGTCTTCGGTAATGCGGATATCCGCGTTTGAAGCCGCCGCGAGCTTCTTCGCCTGGGCCACTATGCCGGGGTGGGGCATATACTCGGAAGGACAGGCGGCGGAGATATTTATGCCGATGAGGGCTCCAACGAGAAGCAACGAGTGCAGCACGTTGTTTCCGTCCCCGAGGTAGGAGAGTTTCAGGTCTTTCAGCGTTCCGAAACGCTCTTGAAGGGTGAGGAAATCCGCAAGCGCTTGGCATGGGTGATGCAAGTCAGAAAGTCCATTGATGACCGGAACGGCCGAATTTTCGGCGAGCTGCTCGGCCCTCTCATGTCCGAAAGTTCGAAGGATGATTCCGTCGACGTACTGGCTAAGAACCTTCGCGCTGTCAGAGAGGGTTTCCTCTCTGTCGAGATGGGTGTTGCCCGGCGCTAAGAAGATGGCGTTTCCTCCGAGCTGGGCGATCCCCACCTCGAAAGAGACTCGTGTCCGCGTAGAGTGTTTCTCGAACAAGAGCGCGAAACTTTTTCCCGCGAGCAGAAGGGTATTCCAATAATTCGAGGGTGTGGATTTTCCCGAGAGGGCGTGCCCGAGGAGGTTCCTCGTTTCGTCCGCGGCCAACTCGAAGCCGGTCAGGTAGTCTCGTTTTTTCACGCCGCCAGCTCCTTTAGAACTCCGTCGAGGAAGTTCAAGAACTTGTCGATCATTTCTGTATCCACAACGAGAGGAGGGAGGAGGCGGATCACGGTCCCGACGGTCACGTTGAACAGGAATCCGGCCTCCAGTCCTTTCTGGACGAGGGAGGTGGCGTCCCGGTCCACTTCACAGCCGATGATGAGCCCCTTGCCCCGGATCTCCTTGATGATTGCGTGACGCGAGGCGAGTTCCCGGAGGCCAGCCATGGCATACTCGCCCGTCGAAATTACATGGCCGAGAAATCCAGGAGCGAGAGTGGTGTCCATGGCGGCGCAACCCACCGCCGTGGCGAGGGGGTTTCCGCCGAAGGTGGCGGCGTGGTCCCCCGGCTCGAAGGCCATGGCCTTATCGGAAATCACGAGGGCACCGATGGCGGTTCCCCCCGCCAGGCCCTTGGCAAGGGCCATGGCGTCGGGTTCGACGCCAAAATGTTCGTGCGCCCACATATTCCCGGTGCGGCCCATGCCCACCTGAACTTCATCGAGCAGGAGCAGGAGATCGTTTGC
>CAZUHN010000047.1:0-4383 GCA_964620535.1 uncultured Nitrospinaceae bacterium
GTAGTAGGTCTGCTCGGAGATGCCAATCTGCTTGCAGACTTCAGGTGTGGCCTGACCCTGGGAGAGAAGAACTTCCGCCTCTCCCAGCTTGCCGACGATCTGCTCTGCGGTGCGACGCCTCCTGGGGCATGAAAATCCCCCTTTGGCTAGACAACCCATGCCGAAAGCTTATCGAAAATCCTAACATCCAACCTGGAACGGTTTTTGGGGGACACGTCAACCCTGTGGGTGAGTCCGCACTGTCAGTAGCAGGAGCGATGGATGCAAGTTGGTGAAATAGCGGAGGTGAGAATACTTTTCCTCATTACCCGAGAACTTTCATCTCTCCCAAAAAAACTGCTTGAGGGTGGACAAAACTAACCTCAATCTGCTCTATGCTAATGGAGGTGAAAATACTTTTCCCCATAAGCCGGAGCCTTTCTCTTTTCATCACCAGAGCAAGGAGCAGAAACCATGGCACTTCAATATTCTCTCGTTCACATCGACGACGTGGAACCCGAGAACATGGACGCGAATCATGGCTGGAGCATCACGGACTTCCGTCTGCCCATCAGCAAGAGGCAGGGCAGCTCGACCACCATGTTCCGCGCCCGCTTCATGCCCGGGGCCATCCACAAGAAGCACCGTCACGACAACTGCGACGAGATCTACTACATCATCAGCGGGCACGGGCTCGCGGGAGCAGGGTCGGACCGGGTGGATGTCCGAGGCGGCCATTATCACTATATCCCCCGAGGGGTGGAGCACTGGTTGTTCAACCTGAGCGAGACCGAGCCAATCGAGGCTGTCGGAATCTACGACCGGGCGGGCAGCGTGGAGGAGAGCTGCTACGTCTACATGGGCGATATCACCGAAGCGGACCTCGCTATGCCGAGGGCGACCCGCGCAGATCAGCTGAAGTATCCCATCGTCCACGACGACGATGTGGTGCCTGAGAAGGTCTCCAAAGATCAGGGTTGGACGCAAGACCGGTTCTGCCAACCCATCAGCCGCAAGCACGGAAGTCCCACCACCTGGATGTACGGCTATTTCATGCCTGGGCAGATCCACAAGAAACATCGCCACGACAAGGCCGATGAGATCTGTTTCATCCTCAAGGGCCACGGTCTGGCGGGCGTCGGGCCGGACCGAGTGGAGGTCCGTGAGGGCCACTTCCACTACATCCCGAAGGGAACCGAGCACTGGCTCGCAAACCTCAGCGAGACCGAGCCCCTCCTCGCCCCGGGGGTCTACGTTGGAGCTGGCGGACTCGATGAGTCAGGCTTCGTGTATACAGGCGACGTGACCGAAGAGAATCTCAAACAGCGGACGGTGTAGGCGACGCTTCGCCTCCGGCGCGCGGGGAGAAAACCACGCCGCTTAATTGTTCCTTGGTGTCCATCGGCGATCCGAACGAAATGCGAAAGATGGCCTCGCCCAAAGGTGCACCTTCCCCCTCACCCGTGGTGTGGAACATACTGCCCTAAATCTCCGGAGGCTTTATCTCTGGACCGACGGGGCAGCCTCGTCCGCGCGGACGAAAAACTTGATAGAGGGGCACCCTGGACCGCCTGCGCCATGAAGCCTTTTTTTTCGAAGGGCATGACCCTGATACAGGAGAGACGAAATGGCGAAAAAAAAAGTACGGAGGCACGTCGCGGTTCTCGGCTTGGGCCGCATGGGCGGACTCATGGCGAAGCACTTAGTTGCGGCAGGCTTTGACGTCACCGGCTTTGACCCCGCCCGCAAGGCGCTCTCGGCTGCACGGCGAAGCGGGACTCGCACGGCCGCCTCGGCGGCGGAGGCCGTCCGGAGCGCCGGGGTGGTGTGCAGCTCTCTGCCCACCCCCGCCGTTGTGCGCGAGGTGTACCTCGGCTCGGGCGGAGCGCTCGGCGCGATGCGCCGAGGGGCGATTTGCTTCGAGCATTCCACGAGCGAAGTAGGACTCGTTCGCAAGATCGCCGCGGCCGCAAAGAAGCGGGGCATCGTTTTCCTTGACGCGCCTGTCAGCGGAAGCGTTCCACATCTCGAGCGCAAAGAGGTCGCCGCCATCGTGAGCGGAGACCGGCGCGCCCTCGAATCGAACCGGGACGTGCTCGAGACCTTCTGCAAGTCGATCACCTACATGGGCCCAGTGGGAAACGCGCTGATCATGAAGCTCGTCACCAACCACATCCTCCTCATCCAGCACGCCGGAATGGCCGAGGGGCTCGCCTTCGGGCTGAAGGCGGGGCTCGACCCGGCAGAGATGGTGAATTTCCTACAAGGCAGCGCGGTGTCGCAACTGCTCTTCTACAGGGGGCTCGCCATGGCCGCCCGCGACTACTCGACCATCATTGCCGAGTTGGCTCTCAGTCTCAAAGACCTCGCTCTCAGCGTCGAGGAAGCAAACGGCCTCGGAGCGCCTACCCCCCTGGGAGTGGCGGCCCGCCAGCAGTACGTCGCCGCCGCGGCGATTGGTCATCTCAAGAGCGATTTCAACGCCGTCTACGAGGCCTATCTCAACGCAATGGGGGAGAAACCGAAGCGAGGACGCGGGGCGACGCCCCTCCGATCCTGATGCCCGCGCCCGGACTAGGGCGTTTTACCGCGCGAGGGAAGAAGGGAGAAGGAACCAATTAAGATCGGACTCCTGGTCTAGGCGTGAAATCTAATCACGTTGTTCAAGCCATGGAGGGGGATGGAGAATCTCCCCCCCTCCGGGAGATGGCGGGGGAGGAGAAAGTCAGCTTGAAGTTTTCACTCTCCATACGGCTATATCTCTGGAAATTTTCCAGAATCTTCATCCCTAATTTTTCAGGGAGAGGGGAGGCCTCCACGTTAGCAATCCATCGAGACCAATCCGCTCAACTGCGGAAGGCAAAGATGAGGACTCCTCCTGTCATGACAAGCACGGCCGCCAAGACGATACGTCCGGTGATGCGCTCCATCTTTCCCAGCAAGAAGTAGCTGAGAAACACTACGAAGAGGGGATACAAGCGACTCAGCGGGAGGACGGTGGAGACGTCTCCAACCATGAGGGCCGTCCAAAAAAGGGCGGCGGCGAGAACGTTGATTCCTGCCGCCAAGGCGAACCACAGGAGACCCTGGCGAGTCGCGCGCACCTCTCCCCCCCCGGGGAGGAGTCTCTTTCCGGCGAGAAGGACAACGGTCCCCGCCGCATAAGCTACCGCCACACCCGCCATCGGAGTTTTCTGGTGAGCGAATGCGAACTTGGAGAAGATTGGCAGGAAGGCATAGGCCAACGAGGAGACGAGGGGAAATATCAGGGCGCCACGGAACCAACTCCCGAAATCTCGGACCTCATCCTCCCCGGGGAATGTGAGCAAAGACACCCCGCCCACGATACACACAGTGCCGAGAAGCACCAGAGTTGTGGGGCGCTCACCGAGGGCAACTATGGCGAATAGCACTCCCCAGAGGGGGGTGGAAGAATGAATGAGGGTGGAGCGACTCACCCCCAGTCGTTCGATTCCAATGACATGGGTGATCGTGCCGACCCCCTGCGCGATGGCCCCGCCAACCGCGAACCAGAAGATAGGAGCGAGGCCGGAGGTTTGCAGCGTTCCGCGGAAGAGCGAGGCGGTCAGACCGCCGACACCCACGATGACGTTGATGACCAGGACGGCAGCGAGTGGAGTCCCGCTCCGCATCCCATAGCGGAGGACGATCAGGGTGAGCGAGAAAAGAAAGGCGGACCCGACGGCCATCATCTCGCCCGGGCCGATGTATGTGACAGATTGCGCCATCACGACAATATATACCCACTGGTCCGAGTCTGACGAGGCCGGGAAAAGAGGGCGAAGACGCTTTACTTTTCCTGGTTTTTCTTGATTTGCCGTTGCGCCATGGGATTGACAATCTCAGGTACCAGCCGTTAACTTGTAGAAACTTCTTTGAGTTCAATACAGAAATGAATTTCTCGAAACGGGGAACCGTTTCTGGATATTCACGTCGGGCCAGGGGCAAAATGTTTCCACGTCGAATCCGTTCCAAAGCCTCGAATCGTTCTGGTCGAACCGCGAAGATCCAGGCGCTAGAATCCCCCGCCTCCGGTGGAAAGATCTTCTCGGGGACGAGGCCAGAAAAGGAGGATCGGCCATGAAGCCCACAAAGACCGTATTTCTCCAAATCCTTGAGAAAATGCTCACCATCCGCCACTTTGAAACCCGGGTGGAGGAGCTTTACGCCAACGGAAAGCTTCCCGGCTTCGTCCACCTCTACCTGGGCGGCGAGGCGGTGGGGGCCGCCACGTGTGCTTGCCTGCGAGAGGACGACTACATCATCTCCAACCACCGGGGGCACGGCCACTGCATCGCCAAAGGCGCGGATCTCAATGGCATGATGGCGGAGCTTTACGGGAAGAGCACGGGGCTCTGCAAAGCGAAAGGCGGCTCCATGCAC
>CAZUHN010000048.1:0-7980 GCA_964620535.1 uncultured Nitrospinaceae bacterium
GTTCGCAGTCATGTCCGGCCACTCAAAATGGAGCACCATCAAGCGGAAAAAGGGCGCGACCGACGCCAAGCGGGGCAAGATCTTCACCAAGCTCATCCGGGAAATCACCATCGCCGCCCGCATCGGCGGCGGCGACCCCGAGGCCAACCCCCGCCTCCGGACAGGCATCCAGGCCGCCAAGGCGGCCAACATGCCCCAGGACAATGTCACCCGAGCCATCTCCAAGGGCACGGGCGATCTCGAGGGCACCTCCTACGAGGAAGCGACCTACGAAGCTTACGGGCCGGCCGGCGTTGCCATTCTGATCAATGTCCTCACCGACAACCGCAACCGCACCGGTTCCGAGATCCGGCATCTCGTCAGCAAGCACGGAGGAAACCTCACCGAGCCGAACGCGGTGGCCTGGATTTTCGAGAAAAAGGGGTTGCTACTCATCCCGGAACAAGGGACGGACGAGGACACGCTGATGGAAATCTCCCTCGAAGCGGGGGCGGAGGACATCGTGGCCTCAGAGGATCATTTCGAGGTCCAAACCAGCCCTGAAACATTTGAAGGAATGCGCGCCGCCCTCGAGGCGAAGAAGGTCCCCTTCGAGACAACCGAGATCACCATGGTGCCAAAGACCACGGTCAGGCTCGAAGGAAAATCCGCCGAGCAGACGCTCCGCCTCCTCGAAGCTATCGAAGACAACGACGACGTCCAGAACGTCTACGCCAATTTTGACATTTCCGAAGAGGAGATAGCGAAGGTTTCGGCCTGACCCTCCTCTGCGCCTCCGCCCGAGCGAGGCTCCGGTGTCCCAACCCTCCCGGTCTTACTGCGTCCTCGGGGTCGATCCGGGGCTCCGGGTGACGGGCTACGCCGTCCTCGCCCTGCCCGAAGAAAGGGCCGAACCCGTCCTCTTGGACGGTGGCGTCATCCGAAGCCCGGAGAAGGCCCCCCCGGAGAGCCGCCTCGCAGAACTCCACCATGACCTCACCGGCATCATCCGCCAGCACCGCCCAGACGTTATGGCGGTCGAAAACCTGTACAGCCACTATAAGCACCCACGGACCTCGATCGTGATGGCCCACGCGCGAGGGGTCATCTTCCTGGCTGCCTCGCAGGGGGGAGTCCCCGTGCGAAGCTACTCGGCCACCGAACTGAAGAAATCCCTCGTCGGAGTGGGCCGAGCGACCAAGGCCCAGATGCAACTGATGGTGCAGCAAAAGCTGAACCTCGACGAACCCCCCGAGCCCCCCGACCTCGCCGACGCCATCGCCGCCGCCTACTGCCACATCGAGCGGGCCCACCGGGGAAGGGGTGCCGCTGCGGGAGCCGCGGGATGATCCGCCGGGTTTCGGGGGAGATCGCTGAGATCGTGGAGGACGGCGTAGTGGTGCGGACGGGCGCGGGACTATGCTACGAAGTGCTGATGGGCGCCTACGCCCTTCCGGAACTGCGCGCCTTGATGGGCGCGCGCGAACCGGTCGAGATCCACACCCATCACTACCTCGAGGGAAACGTGGCCGCGGGTCAGATCGTTCCCCGGATCGCCGGATTCTTGACCGCCGCCGAAAGAGAGCTTTATCTCTCTTTCATCAAGGTGCAGGGCTTGAGCGCCCGGAGCGCCATCCGCGCCCTCATCTTTCCGCCCGAACGCATCGCGGGCGCAATCGTGGCGGAGGACATCTCGCTTCTCACCAAGCTGCCCGGAGTCGGAAAGAAAAAAGCCGAGCAAATCGTCTCCAAGCTGAAAGACGATCTCGCCGGGTTCGCCCTCACGGCGGAAACCCCCGGCGAGGAGGCCTCGCCCCCCAAGAGCGCGGCGCAGCGCGCCGAGGCGATGGGCGTCTTGGTGGGCCGCCTCGGCTATCGCACCCCCGAGGCGGAGGACCTCATCGAACGCGCCCTCGCCGCGCTCGGCGAAGAGACCGACACCGAAGCCGTCCTGAACGAAGTCTTCCGGCTCGGCAGATAAAGGAGAAAGCATGGTCCGGGAAAGGCGCATATCCCCCCAATCGGCAGGACCGGAGGAGGAGCGGGCCATCTCCGGCCTCCGTCCCAGCCGCCTTGCGGACTACGTCGGGCAGACCGATCTCGTCTCGCGGCTGCGCATCGCCATCGAAGCGGCCAAGGAGCGAGGGGAGGCGGTAGGCCACATTCTCTTCCATGGCCCTCCCGGTCTCGGAAAAACCACCCTCTCCCACATCATCGCCGAAGAAATGAGCACCCAGCTGATCCGCACCTCGGGACCCGCCCTCACCCGACCGGCCGACCTCATGGGGGTCCTCACCGGCCTCGAGGAGAGAGACGTCCTCTTCATCGACGAGACCCACCGCCTGCCGCGGCAAGTCGAAGAGTTCCTCTACCCCGCCATGGAGGACTTCCGGGTGGACTTCGTCCTGGACCAGGGGCCCATGGCGCGCACCATCAACTTCGCCCTCAAGCGCTTCACCATCATCGGCGCGACCACGCGGCCCGGCCTCCTCTCGGGGGCGCTCCGGGACAGGTTCTATCTCTTCTACCACGTCGGCTTTTACTCAGAAGAAGAACTCCGGCTCATCATCGAAAGCAGCGCCGACCGCCTCGGGATTTATATCGACACCCCCGCGGCGGTCGAAATCTCCCGCCGCAGCCGGGGGACCCCCCGCACGGCGAACCGGCTTTTGATGTGGGTGCGCGATTTCAGCCAAGCCCGCCGGGACGGCTCCATCAGCATCGAGACCACCCGCGAGGCGCTCGCCATGGAGGGGGTGGACGAGAAGGGCCTGGACACCTTCGACCGCCGCTACCTCAAGGCCGTCATCGAGCACTACGGCGGCGGGCCCGTTGGGGTGGAGGCCATCGGAGCCACCCTGAACGAGGAGACCGACTCCCTGGTCGATGTGGTGGAGCCCTACCTGCTTCGGGCGGGATTTCTCCAACGGACACGGGGGGGACGGTGCGCCGCCCCCTCCTCTTACGTCCACCTCGGCCTTGTCCCGCCCAAGGGGGCACAGGAAAATCTCTGGACAGGAATTGAGGAAGACGGAGAGGAATGAGAGAAAAAGATGGCCCCGTTCGGCAACCTCGATCCGTTCGGAAGCTTCGGCCGGACCCTCATCACCCTGGGAATCGTTCTTGTCGCGGTGGGTTTCCTGTTTTTGGTCGCGCCCAAGATCCCTTTTCTCGGGCGCCTGCCCGGGGACATCCACTACCGGGGGAAGAACTTCGGCTTCCACTTCCCCCTCGTCACATCAATCGTCATCAGCATCATCCTCACCATCCTCTTGAACCTGTTCACCCGCCGGTGAGGCCGCCGCTCTGATTCCTCATCCTCCGGGAAGGTGAGGTAGGATCTCGTCCACCCGCCCCACCTCAAGGTCGGGCTGCACCTGAGGGTCGCCGGGCAGGCGCCCCCACCGGTTGATCCAAACCGAACCCATCCCCAGGGCGGCGGCGCCCGCGATGTCGGTCCGCAGGTTGTCCCCCACCATGACGGCCTCGCGCAAGGTAACCCCCAGCCGTTCAAGGGCCGCCCCGAAAAGATGAGGGGCGGGCTTGCCGAGGATCGCCGCGCGCTTCCCGGCGGCCGCCTCAATCGCCTTCACGACGGCCCCGCAGCCGAGCTCGAACCCCCCGCCTTCGAGGGGGGCGCGCACGTCCGGATTCAGGGCGGCGAAGCGCGCCCCGGCCGCCACCGCGCGGGCCGCCGCGCTGAGGGAGCGGTAGGTGAGGCCGTCGTCCCGGCTCACCACAACGAGGTCCGCCCCCTCCTCTTCCCCCGGGCCCGCAACCTCGAATCCCGCCTCCTCGAGCACGTCCCGCAGCGGCCCTCCGCCGACCACGAGCGCCCGCCCGCTCCCGTAGAGACGGCGCACGATCTCCCCGGCGCACTCGAGCGCGCTCACGATTTTGTCCGGCGAAGCCGGGAGGCCGAGCGCCTCCATGTGGGCCGCCACCTCCCCGGCGCGCATGTACGAGATGTTCGTGATGAAAAGGTGCGGAATCCCGCGGCGGCGGACCTCCTCCATGGTTTCCCGGGCGCCGGGCAAGGCCTCTCGCCCGGCGTAGAGAACCCCCTCGAGATCCAGCAATACCGCCTTCCGGTCACGGAACATTCAGGATTTCTCCGCAGTCAGAAAAAAATGGCATGGGCGCGGGTTTCAGATCGCCCCGCGCGCCCGCAGGCGCGCGATCTCATCCTCCCCCATCTCCAGCATTTCGCGCAGAACCTCCTCAGTGTGCTCCCCCAGAAGCGGAGGTGGCGAGGGCGCCGCGCCCCAGGTTCCCTCCATCTTGATGGGGCTGTTGACGGTTTCGATGGAGCCCAAGGCGGGGTGCGCCATCTCCACCACCATCTCTCGGGCGCGCACCTGGGGATCGGCGAGGGCCTGGTCGATAGTCTGGATGGGCCCGGCGGGAACCCCGTGCGCGGAGAGGCGCGCGAGCCAGTGCGCGGCGGGGGCCGTGGCGAAGACCCCGGCCAGCTCGGCGTTCACATGGTCTCGGTTCTCCAAGCGGCCGGCGGGAGCCGCCATCCGGGGGTCCTCCCGCCACCCGGGACGATCCAGCGCCCCGCAGAGCCCCTCCCAGAAGTGCGGGAGGATGGCGTCCATCACCAGCCAGCCGCCGTCCCCGCACTCGAAGGCGCCGACGGGAACGGCCGAGACGTGGCCCGTCCCCATGGGCCGGGCCACTTCGCCCGCGGTGAGGCAATACTGGGCTCTGTAGCTTGCAAGATAGAGCTGCGAGTCCAGGAGGGAGACGTCCACCTTTCCGCCCGCCCCGGTCCGCTCCCTCCGGTAGAGGGCGGCGAGGATTCCGTGCGCGGCGAAGGCCCCGCCCCCCAGGTCTCCCAGGGGCGCCCCCGTCCGGACGGGCGGGCGGCCCGGCTCCCCGGTGAAGCTCATGATGCCGCCGCGGGCCTGGATGACGAGGTCCACGGCGGGCCCTTCCTTGTCGGGCCCGGTCAGGCCGTATCCCGTCACCGAGGCCGAGATGATCCGCGGGTTCACCCTTGCCAAGGTCTCGTAGCCGGCCCCCAGGCGCTCGAGGACACCCGGGCGGAAGTTGTCGAAAACAACGTCCACCCGCTTGACCAGTTCGAGAAAAACCCGATGCCCCTCCGCATCCTTGAGGTTCAGGGTGAGACTCCGCTTGTTCCGGTTGAAGGCGATGAAGTAGGCGCTGGTCCCCCCGACGAAGTGGGGCGGCATGCGGCGGACGTGCTCCCCCCGGCCAGGGATCTCTATCTTGATCACGTCCGCGCCGAGGTCGGCGAGGATCATGCTGGCGAAAGGGCCTGCGAGAAGAGTGGAAAGGTCGAGGATCCGGACGCCCGCGAGGGGTTTGTCCAAGGGATAACCTCCTGCAAAGGGGCGGGCTCAGCCGGCCGACACAGCCTCCCGGATGAAACGAACGATCTCCTCCAGCCGGGCGTGATGGTGGAACACCGCCGCGACCCCGAGGGAGAGGAGCGCCTCGACGTCCTGATCGCGGATGTTTCCGCCGATGATGACGGAAACCTCCGCCAGTCCCTCGGCCTCGAGCCGGGCCATGAGCCTCCGGGCGATCCCCATGTAGGCGCCCGAGAGAATGCTCAGTCCGATGACGTCGGGGTTTTCCTGTAAAGCGGCGGCGGCGACCTGGTCCACCGACTGGCGAAGCCCGGTGTAGATCACCTCCATCCCCGCCTCACGGAGGGCATGCATGATCACCTTCACGCCGCGGTCGTGGCCATCCAGGCCGGGCTTGGCGAGGAGGACGCGGACAGGCCCGCGGGCGTCACTTTCCATCCCTAGACCGCCGAAGGCTCGGTGTACGTTCCGAAAACCTCGCGCATCACCCCGGTCGCCTCACCCACCGTCGCCCCCGCCCGACACGCCCCGAGGAGGGCGGGTACCACGTTCTCCCCCGAGACGCAGGCGGCGCGGAGGCGCTCCAGCGCAGCATCCACCCCCGCCGGGTCGCGGCGCTCCTTCGCCCGGCACAGCCCTTCGAGCTGCCGGGAGCGGGCGTCCGCTTCGGCCTCGAAGAGCTGCATCCCCGCGGGCGGGCGGTCCTCTCCCCCATCCGCGTACTTGTTCACCCCCACCCAGGCCACCTCGCCCGCCTCGATCCGTTTCTGGTGCGCGTAGGCTTGGCGCGCGAGAAGGCCCTGGACCTCCCCGCTCTCGATGAAGGGAACTATCCCCCCGCAGGCTTCGTATTCCTCCACGATGGCGGCGATCTCCCCTTCGAGCCGATCGGTGAGGGCCTCCAGCTCGTAGCTTCCCCCGAAGGGGTCCGCCGTTTCCGCCACCCCGCTCTCGTGGGCGATGACCTGCTGGACGCGCAGGGCGGCGCAGATGGACTCGTCCGAGGGGATCTCGAAGGCCTCATCGTAGCAGGCCATGTTGACCGAGCGGGTCCCGCCCAGGACGGCCGCCAGGGAGTACAAGGTCTGCCGGACGATGTTGTTCAGGGGCTCCCGTGCCGCCATGCGACTTCCGCAGATCCCGGTCGAGAACTTGAGCTGCAGGGTTTTGGGATTTTTCGCACCGAACTTCTCCCTCATGAGGCCGGCCCAGTACCGCCGGGCGGCGCGCAGCTTGGCGACAGTCTCAAAGAAGTGAAAGGGCCCCACCCCGCCCCCCACCGCAAGGTGGAAGGACATGGCGGGAACAAATCCGTCCACGTGGTGGCCCCGCCCGGCCATCTCCCGGATGTAGGCCAGCCCGTTCAGGATTGGAAAGGCGACGTCCTGGGCGAGGGTGGCCCCGGACTCGGCGATGTGGGTTCCCGAAACGCTCACGGCGTTCACCCGGGGGCAGTTCGCCGCGCTGTACTCGATGAGATCCGCCGCGAGGCGCAGCGAGGGCCGCGGCGGAAAAATCCACGTGCCCCGGCCGATGTACTCCTTAAGGATGTCGTTCTGGAGGGTGCCCCGCAGGGCGTCAGGGGCGACCCCCTGGCGCTCCGCCGCGGCGAGCCACATGGCGAAGAGGATCGGCGCCGTGGCGTTGATGGTGAAAGAAACGCTCACCGCATTGAGGGGAATGCCCGCGAAGACGCCCTCCATATCCTCCAGGGTGTCGATCGCGGCACCGAGGCGGCCCACGTCGTCCTCTGCGGCGGGATCGTCCGAATCCAGCCCGAGCTGGGTCGGCAGGTCGAACGCCATGGAGAGGCCAGTCTGGCCGTTTTCCAGGAGGTACTTGAAGCGGGCGTTCGTGTCGGTCGAGGTGGCGTAGCCCGCGTACTGGCGCATGGTCCAGAGCCGGCCCCGGTACATGTCGGGGTGGATGCCCCGGGTGTAGGGGTACTCCCCCGGGTCGCCCAGCTTCTCGGTGTACCGCGCCGGGTCCGACAACCCCCCCTCCGGCCCGTAGAGGGGCGAGATCTCCTCGCCGGAGTTGTACCGGTGAACGCGGGCCTTTCCGCTCACCCACCCGCCTTTCGCGCCCGGATTCCGGCCCGTCGGAGCCATCCCCGCCCCCTTCCATTCCCTCCGCCGTAGAGGGCTTTCCCCTTGTTTATCACACGGCCTCCGGCGGGCCAACGCGCCTCCCGCGATCCGGCGAAAAGGGGAGAGCGACAAAAAAATGAAGAGTGCCGTTCCGCCCGAAGCGGGCACGCCGCTCCGTTGACCCCACCCTCGCCGGAGGGGAGAATCGGGGTTTGCCGATCAGAAACCGCACCCTGCCATAGCCGAAGGAGAAATATGCAATGAACCTATCCTACTTTGACCTCTCGGGGCGGGCCGCCCTCGTCACGGGGGCGGGCCGAGGGATCGGCCGGACCCTCGCCGTCGGCCTCGCCTCGGCGGGAGCAGACGTCGCCATCGCCGACATCGACCTCACCCTGGCCGGGGAGGCGAAACGGGAAATCGAGTCCATGGGGCGCAAGTGCCTCCTCGTCGAGGCGGACGTCACCGACCCCGGCGGGATAGAAAGACTGGTCTCCGAGGCCGCCGGAAACCTGGGGGGGCTCCACATCCTCGTGAACAACGCGGGGACGAACATCCGCATGAACCTC
>CAZUHN010000049.1:0-10759 GCA_964620535.1 uncultured Nitrospinaceae bacterium
GACGCATCCCGAACGGAGAAGGATTTTTCCATCCCATATCTCGGAGGGCCATTATGAACGCAAATGCCCTGGAAACTACAGCAAAGGCGCTCGTTGCCGGAGGCAAGGGAATTCTCGCCGCCGCCGAGAGTACCGGAAGCATCGAGAAGCGCCTCGCCTCCTTCAACCTCCCTTCGACCGAGGAGAACCGCCGCGCTTACCGGGAAATGCTGATCACCACCCCGGAGATATCCGAATAACGGGCGGCCCCGAGAAAGGGAAGGAAGGTGGGGATGGCCACCGTCACCGAAGTGCAAAAAGGCATCACCCTCGAGCGGCACATCCGCGAGGAGGAGCGCTACCATCCCCACGCGCGGGGAATCTTCACGCGGCTGGTGAACCAGGTGTCCCTGGCCTCGAAGATCATCAACGCCGAGGTAAACAAGGCGGGCCTGGTCGAAATTCTCGGCCTGACCGGCCACACGAACATTCAGGGCGAGGAAGTTCAAAAGCTCGACGAATACGCAAACGAGGTTTTCCGCCGCGCGCTCGATCACACGGGCTCGGTCGCAGCGCTCGCGAGCGAAGAGATGGACAACTTTTACACCGTGCCGGACGAGCACGTCGACGAAGGGGAGTACGTCATTCTTTACGATCCGCTCGACGGCTCATCGAACATCGACGTGAACGTGAGCATCGGCTCCATTTTCTCCGTCCTCCGGCGCCGCAATCCAGGCACGGCCGCCGCGATCGAGGACTTCCTCCAACCCGGCGCGGAGCAGCTTTGCGCCGGCTACGTCATCTACGGATCTTCAACCATGCTCGTGTACACGACGGGAAACGGCGTGAACGGCTTTACGCTGGATCCTTCCGTCGGCGAATTTTTCCTCTCGCACAGGAACATCCAGATTCCCCCCAAGGGAAAAATCTACAGCATCAACGAGGGGAACTCTGCCAACTGGGAAGAAAACATCTCCCGCTACGTCGCCCACCTCAAGAAAGAGGACGAGGCTTCGGGGCGGCCCTACTCGTCTCGCTACATCGGCTCCCTTGTCGCCGACTTTCACCGCAACCTCCTCAAGGGCGGCATTTTCCTCTACCCCGGCGACCGGAATAATCCCAGCGGGAAGCTCCGCCTGCTCTACGAGTGCAACCCGATTGCCTTCATCGTCGAGCAGGCGGGCGGGGCCGCCACCGACGGCACGGGGAGAATCCTGGATATTTTCCCGGATAAGCTCCACCAGCGGGTCCCCTTCATCGTCGGCAGCATAGAAGAGGTGGCGAAAGCCAGGAGGTTCTTGGCGGGAGAGCGGCAATGAGGAAGAGCAAGGGACCGATCCGGATCGCGTTGGCGGGCATCCTCCTCCTTTCCGGCTGCGTCGCCCTGGAGGATTACGAGCGCAAGGTCGATGAGGCGGGGAGCCTCCGGAGGGAGGCCGAAGCCGCCCAGTCCCGGGTCGATTCCTTCCAGCGGAACACCGACGACCTCCGCAAGAAAATCGACGAGCGGCGGCTCGAAAACGAGGAGCTCGCCCAATCCCTCTCGCTGGCCCGCCGCCATGCGCAGCAAGTCGAAACCCGCCTAGCGGACATGCGGGCCCAGTTCGCCTCCCAGCGACAGGACCAGAAATCCGCCGAGCAGAAGGGCTTGGAGCTGGAGAGCGCCCAAAAAGCGAGCCTCGAGAAGATTCGCCGGCAGGAGGAGAATTTGGTCCACCTGCGCGGACAACTCGCCCGGTTCGAAGACAAGCTCCGGTTCCAGGAGCAGGTTCAAAAAGACCTCACGGCCAACTTCGCCCGCGAGATCCGCGAGGGCAAAGTGCAGATCCGCCTGGCGGGCGAGCGCGTATTGGTCCGGCTTGCCAGCGAGCTCATCTTCTCGTCCGGCAAGGTCGATATCAAACCGAGGGCCAATAATCTGCTCCGGAAGGTGGCCGCCACCCTCAACCGGTACACGAACCGAGAGGTCCAGATTCAGGGACACACCGACAACATCCCCCTCAGCGACCGGCTCATCGAGCACTGGGAGTCGAACTGGGAGCTCTCCGCCGCCCGCGCCACCCGCGTGGTGCGGTACCTGATCGAGGTGGGCCGGGTTGAACCCCGCCGGATCTCCGGCGCGGGCTTCGGCGAGTACAGCCCCCTCGCCGACAACGCAACGCGCGAGGGCAGAAGCAAAAACCGGCGCCTCGAAATCGTCATCTTCCCTCCCCGGAACTAGCCCGCCTGCCGCACTCCGCACCCCCCCCGGACGATCCGGACCAGGCCGGGCGCCCCCTTTCCCCGCCCCCCGCCCTCCGATAGACTGGCCCCCGGATAATGACGCGCCCCCGCAAGGGGCGTTTTCTTCTCGCTCTCACCGGAGGCGGCACCTCCCATGATCGTCGAGCGCGTTCCCGTCGGTCCCTTCCAGATGAACAGCTACCTGGTGGGATGTGGGGAAACCGGGGAGGCCGTCTACATCGATCCCGGGGCGGAAGTTGAGCGGGTAATCGCCCTGGCCGCCGGGCGCGGCCTCCGGATCACCAAGCTCGCCGGGACGCACGCTCACCTCGACCACGCCGAGGGCGCCGCCGAAGCCAAGGAGAAGCTCGGCGCCCCCTACTTATTGCACGAGGCTGAGCTGCACAACCTCGAGAACATGCCGGAGGCCGCCCGGAGGTACGGCTTTCCCGCCCCGCCCGTCCCCGAAGTGGACGGTTTTCTGGTGCCGGGGGAAACTCTCTCGGCGGGGGAGCTCGCCTTTGAGATCCGCCTTACCGGCGGCCACGCGCCCGGCAACGTGACGCTTTATCTTCCGGACGGAGAGGACGTGCCTGGGCGCGCCTTCGTGGGGGATTCGCTCTTCGCGGGATCCATAGGCCGCACCGACCTCTATATGGGGGACAGCGCGGTCCTGCTGGAAGGCATCCGGACTCAGATACTCTCCCTCCCGCCCGAAACCGTGGTTCACCCCGGCCACGGTCCCGAGACCACCGTCGGGATCGAAAAGGAAACGAACCTTTTCTGTCAGCCGGGCGGAGAGCGATTGCTTGCCTGAAAAAACCGGCCCCCCGCCCCGGGAAGAGCGAAGCGTGGGCGGGAACCCTCAGCCCGAGGCGCTTCCGGACCTGGGCGGCGCCGTCCGCCATTGCGTCGTGTGCGGCGCCCTCCTCGAGCGCCGCGTTTGGGCGTTCGACAGCACAGAGCAACTTTGCTGCACCCGGCCGGAATGCACCCACGTCCACTTCCTCGACCCCAAGGTTGCCGCCGGCGTCATCCCCACCTTCGGGGGCAAGGCGATCCTCCTCCAACGTGCCCACAACCCGGGAAAGGGCCTCTGGACGTTTCCGGGGGGCTACGTCAACCAAGGCGAGGTCGTTCAGAAAGCGGCGGCGCGCGAGGCGCTGGAGGAGGCAGCGATCGAAGTCCGGGTGGGAGCCCTCCTCGGCGTCTACTCCTTCGATCAATTTCCGACCATACTCATCGCCTTTACCGGGGAGGTCATTTCCGGCGAACCCCGGGCCGCGGCGGAGAGTACGGCGCTCCGCCTCGTTGGTGCGGAGGAAATTCCCTTCGGCGATCTCGCCTTCGACACCACCCGGGCGGCGATGCGCGACTGGCAGGAATGGATACGGACCGGGAGGGTTTCCGGGACCGCGCTCTGAAGGCGGGCGAAGGCCCCGCCGCGCCGGCGAGAAACGAGCGATGCGGATCGCGGTTTTTTGGTCGCTAGGAGAGGAGGCGCACCCGGGCGGAATGAATTTCGCTCGGGCGGGAATGGAACCGCCCGCCTGCCAATCAAATAATATATTTTATTTCAAATACATACCGGTACCTCACCACTTAAGTCTCAGCCGGCACTCCAGAAAAGTAAAAATATAATTTAAATAAACCTATGTAATTCAAATGTTTATAACTTCTAGTTAAAATGATACTTGAATATATCCCCTCTCTCCTGTTATTATTCCGCCCGTTCCCCATCCGCCCTGATGGGTGGCGCGTGACGAATCTCGAGAGGGATCTGTTCTCCCTCATCACTCTTGTCGGCAACGTCATGGAGGCCTACTCGGCCTCGCTCTTCCTGGAAAACAAGAGCCGCCGAAACTTTCAGCTCACCTCCTTTCACAGCCTGAGCCCGCACATCATCCCCGACGCCAGCGTGGTCAGTGGTCAGGGCTTCCTGGGCTGGGTGCTCGAAAACAACGAACCCCTCAGCGTCAACCAGTTCGACAAGGACACCATCGTCCTCGGCTACTACGGTCGGAACGAGGATATCAAATCCTTCATGGCGGCCCCCCTCCCGTCCTCCCGGACCCGGGGGGCACTGGCCATCGACAGCAAGAAGACATGGTGCTTCACGCCCAAATGCCAAAAAATTCTCACAGGGTTCGCCCAGCAGTTCGCCTATTTGGTGGACGGCGCGCTGGCGGCGTCGCACCGGGAACGCCGTCGGATCGACATCGCTTCCCTCGGCGGCTACCTCGAATCGCTCCACGTCTGCGAGAGCGAAGATCAGCTACTGAACGCCATCTGCCTGGTGCCGCGCGATCTGCTCCCCTTCGACGGCTGCTTCCTCGCCCTGGCGGATGAAAAGAAAGGGGCCGCGAGCTTGGTCCGCACCGCGGGCTTCGGGGAACTCTTTCTCGGGGAGATCCCCGTGAACGGTCGGGCGAGCGTCGCGGGCTACGTCCTGGGAAAGGGCGAATCCCTGCGCCTTCCCGACCTGAAGGGACAAAAAGGGAAAAGGCCCCTTTTTCACCCTGACGAGCCGATCCTCGATACCCGCTCGGTGGCGGCTGTCCCCCTGACAGCGGGGGGAAGGGTTCTCGGCGTGCTCGGCTTCACGAACCGTCGCCGGAACATGTTCGACGCGGGGACGGTGAAGCGGGCCGAACTCATCGCGGGGGCGGTCACCTCCGCCCTCGAGCGGTTGGGCGATCTGCGCCGCCGGAAAGAGAGCAAATCCCGCGACTGGATCACCGGCGGCCGCAACGCGCTCTTCCTACGCTCACGGCTCGGCGAAATTCTCCAGGACGCGGATGCCCGGGGCCGCCGGATCGCCCTCCTGGCCGTCGCGCCAGACGAATTGGACAATCTGAGCGAAAGCGTATCTCCCGTGCATGAAGAGGCGCTCGCCGCCCACCTCTGGCGGACGCTCGAGCCCTACGCCCGCGACGGGGACATCCTCGTTCGTCACATGGGGACGCGCTTTTTCCTTCTCCTCCATGGAACCTCACACGAGCACGCCGAGGCGGTGGCTGGGCGCCTGATCCAGGAACTGAACGAAAGCCCCTTTACCGGCGCCGGGCACGAGATTTCTCTCACCGCCTCTGTCGGGATTGCGTGTTTTCCGGAGGACGGAACCGGGCCCGAAGGCCTTTTCTCCGCCTCTCTCTCGTCGCTCCAGGCGGCGCGGACGGAAGGAACCAACCAATTATGCCTACATGGGGGAAGGTGATGTCATGACGATCCTCGGCAAGCTTCGCTCGCTCATCGGTGACCGGTTCGCAATCGACCTCGGAACGGCGAACACGCTCATCTACACCAAGTCGGACGGCATCGTCCTGGACGAGCCCTCGGTGGTTGCGCTCAACCAGAAGAAGGGGGGTTCCATCCTCGCGGTGGGCCGGAAGGCGAAGGACATGTACGGCCGCACGGGCGAGAACATCAAAACGGTGCGGCCCATGAAGGACGGCGTCATCGCCGACTTCGATGTGACGGGAGCCATGATCCGCCACTTCATCAAAACGACCCTTCCCCGGCGGCGCCTGAGCCGCTCGACCATGATGGCCTGCGTGCCATCGGGGATCACGAGCGTCGAGATGAAGGCCGTCATCGACTCGGCCATCCAGTGCGGGGCCGGCACCGTCCACCTCATCGAAGAGCCCATGGCCGCGGCCATCGGGAGCCGCCTCCCCATCAACGAGGTGACCGGCTCGATGGTGGTGGACATCGGAGGTGGCACCACGGAGGTGGCCGTCATCAGCCGGTACGCCATCGCCTACTCGGAGTCCCTGCGCGTGGCCGGAGACGAGATGGACGAGGCCCTCCGGCGGTACATCCGGCGGGAGCACGGCCTCGCCATCGGCTCCTTCGAGGCCGAGCGGGTCAAGATCGCGGCCGGCTCGGCCTGGCCCCTGTCCTCCCCCGAGGAAATCGAGGCTTCCGGGATCGACGTCACCACGGGGATTCCCCGCATCATCAAAGTGACAAGCGAGATGACGCGGGCGGCGCTAGAAGGGCCCGTCAAGGCGATCGTGGAGGCGATCCGCAAGGCCCTCGCCAAGTCGAGCCCCGAGCTCGCGGCGGACATCACCCGGCGGGGGATCGTGCTCGCCGGCGGCGGCTCCTTGCTGAAGGGGCTTGGTCCACGGCTTCACGCCGAGACGGACCTTGCCATCTACCGGGCCAAGGACCCGCTCACCGCTGTCGTTCGCGGCACCGGATACGCCCTCGACCACTATAAAACTTTGAAGCAAGTCTGCCTGAACTGATTTCCCCACGCACTTCCCCCCACCAAAGCCGGGGGTCCGGCCCCATGCGTAGTTCCGGACCCCCGGCCCTTCCTTTTTTCAACCGCGGCCCTGTGAATCTTTGCGAGAACCAATCCAAAAAAATTGCGATAAAGAGAGAAAAACTTTCACCATATTTTCAGTAAACCGCGCTGTTTCCCGCCCGCCGCGCTTCCGCTAGAATCCGGGGACGAAACTGACCCTCGCACCGGGCGCGCGCCGGAATCTTTCGAGAGAGGACAAACGGCCTATGTCTTTCGACGTGAAGGAAAACTCCGCCCGCTTCGAGGCCTCGATCGAGGATCTCAAGCTCGTCTACCGCGTCCTGCACCGCTACCTGATCGAGAATCTCGATCTCATGGACTGTGGTTTCTTCGACGCCCTTCAGAGCGCGCTCCAGCAAAAGGCACAGGGCGAGGGCGTGGATATCGGGCATCACGGCGCCTGGGACCTGTGGCTGGGCAACGAGAACGCCACCCCCTGCGAGGAGCGAGTCAAGAAGCGGAGGAAACTTGAGGAGTAGCCTCCCCCGGCCCGGCCTTCGTCATCACCAGGATATTGCCGCCCATGACGAGCGCCAGGGCGGCCGCACTCGTCGGGTTCCACTCGAAATCCTCCAGGAAAGCCAAGATCACGAGGGCGATGACCGAGAACATCACGAACCCGTAGCCCGCCCGGTCCGCCCCGATGCGGCCGAGCGGGGTGAAGTAGCACGCAAATCCCGCCGCCGACCCGAATACCGCCAGGAAAATCAGCGAGCCGACGTACCGGGCCGACCCGTCGAAGCGGAAGGGCTTTCCCTCCAGGAGAGCTACCGCGGCCACGAGGGCGACACCGTACGCCATATCGAGGGCGATGGCCTGAAGGGTAGGGAAACCCTTCCACTGGGATGTAGTCCACCGTGATATTGCCGAGAGAGGTGGTCGCGGCGTCGAGAAGAGCCAGGCTCAGCCCGCTCGCGATATAGCCCGTGGCGAAGTAGGTGACGATGTAGTTCAGGGGAAAAAGCAATATCCCCAAAAGGGCGATGAGGGGCGTGCGCCCGGAGGGGGAGGCGCAGGAAGCGCCCCTGGACGAGGCAGTAGGCGATGAGGATGGCCACCGCCAGGGAAAAGCGGTAGGTGACCGAGCCCTCCTCTAGAACGGAGCCGGGCTGGAGCCTAATGCCGTAGAAGGTCGTCCCCCAGATCAGAACCGTGACCGCGTAGAAGAGGTAGTCCTTCAGAGCCAATTCGGGGGTCGCCTCATGAGATTCCTTCCGACTGCCGCGCGGAGAACCCGGCCGGAGGGAACGATTCGCCCTAGGCGGGCTCCTCAGCCTCGATCCCGCGGAGAAGATGGGCGTCGAGGCTCCACTTCAGGGTCCGCACTCCCTTCCCGTTACAAATGACAAGCAGTGCGGCCCAGCGCTCCCAGTCCGCGCCGCTCCGCTGCCAACAAAGGAGGCCCCGGCACCCGTTCAACCAGAGGGGGGTGAAGCGGGCCTCCGCCCCCGCACGCTCCAAGAGCTCGAAGCAGGCCATGGTAACGAAGTCTTGCCCGCTCCTGCGCTCGCTCTGGGCGAGCAGCTCGGCGCGATCCCAGAGAAGCAGCTGCAGCAGGGCGCGGTCCCGGAGCTGGAGGATCTCGATGAAGCGGCGAAAGACCTTATCGGCGCCCTCCTCCTCCTCGAAAAAGGTGAAGGGGATATTCTCCCCCCACTGCTTCCTCACTTCGAGATAGCGCGCCTTGGCCTTGTCCACGATTTCGTAAATCTCCGGAAAGGTCATCCCCAGGGCGGTCGCTGCAAGGCGATCTCCGTCCTCGTTTCCGTCCCGGAGCACGAGGGTGACGCGCTGCTCGGGCGTCATATACTGAAGCGGAAAGAGGAACTGGAGCAGGACGCCCGTCTGGGAGGTGTCCCCCGCCGGGGAGATCTTGCCCTTCGCCGCGCCGGGGCCCTCGGTCTGGATGGGGTCGGGAAGGTCGAACTCATCCATCGGCAAGGACTTCCGGCCGCGCAACAGGGCGAGCGCCGTCTCGGCGGAGGTGATTTGGATCCACTCGGGGTGATCGGGAATCTCCCCCAGCGTAGAGCCCATCTCGACCGCGCGCAACATGATCTCCTGCGCCAGATCCTCCGCGTCGAGGATGCTTCCCGTCATACGGTATGAGGAATACCGGATCCGGTCCCAATTCTCGCGGGTGAACCTGTCCAGATCGATCATCCGAGAAATCCGGGATGCCCTGCGGCAAGAGAAAGAGAAATCAGGCGGGTACCGCCCCCTCCTGTGAAAGAAGGATCATACCGGATCTGACCGGGGCGGGAGAAGCGCCCGCGCGTGCGCACCTCCCCCGGGGGAGGAGAAACGTCTCTCCACCCTCAACCCGGGGAGAACATCTCCCGCAAATCAGTAGCGGAGCGAAGAGGGGCCGCCGTCTTGGCGTGGACCTCCTTCTCGCTCACCCCGGGGGCGACCTCCCGGAGGAGGAGCCCCTCCTTCTCGACGGTAATGAAGGCGATATCGGTCACGATGATGTCCACCACCCCCGAGCCGGTGAGGGGGAGGGAGCATTTTTCCAGAATCTTGGACCCGCCACGCTTTGTGACGTGCTCCATGGTGATGATCACCGTCTTGGCGCCCGTGACGAGGTCCATCGCCCCGCCCATCCCAGAGATCTTTTTTCCCGGGACCGACCAATTCGCAAGGTCGCCGTTGGCCGCAACTTCCATCGCCCCCAGAATGGTGACATCGATATGGCCGCCGCGGATGATGGAAAAAGACGTCGCGCTGTCGAAGAAAGAGGCACCGGGATGAACCGTCACCGTCTCCTTGCTGGCGTTGGTGAGATCGGGGTCCTCCTCGCCCTCGAAGGGAAAGGGCCCCACGCCCAGGATTCCGTTCTCCGAGTGAATGTGGACGTTGCGCGCAGGGGAGATGAAATTCGACACCAAGGTCGGAATCCCGAGGCCGAGGTTGATGTAAGCGTCCTGGGGTACCTCGAGCGCCGCCCGACGGGCGATATCCTCTCTCGACAGAGACACGCTCTCCTCCCTAGGTTTTCCGCGGCCGGGTGGTCCGGATCTCGATAGGTTTTTCCGCATCGTCGCTCACCACAAGGCGCTGAACAAAGATGCCGGGGGTATGAACGAAATTCGGATCCAACTCGCCGAGAGGAACAATTTCCTCGACCTCGACGATGGTCAGTTTCCCGGCCTCTGCCATGAGTGGATTGAAGTTGCGCGCGGCCATCCGGTAAAGGAGATTCCCCGCCGGGTCCGTCTTCCAGGCCTTCACGAGGGCCACGTCGCATCGGATGGGCTTTTCAAATACCTGCTCCACCCCGCCGATGACGCGCGTTTCTTTCCCCTCGGCGACCACGGTCCCCGCGCCGGTGGGGGTGAAGAAGCCTCCCATGCCCGCCCCGCCGGCGCGGATCCGCTCGGCCAGGGTCCCCTGGGGGGCGATTTCGAGCTGGACTTTTCCCGAGAGCACTTGCTCTCCGTACGCCTTGCAGGCGGGGCCCACCCGGCTGGCGATGATGGAACTCACCTTTCCGGCCTCGAAGAGGAGCCCCAAGCCCAGACCGTCCGCCCCGCCCGCGTTGCTCACGAGATGAAAGTTGCCGGCATCCCCGCGCCGCGCAAGCGCCTTGCACAAATTCAGGGGCATCCCACAGATCCCGAAGCCGCCGATCAGGATCGACGCACCGCTTGAAATGTCGGCGACCGCCTCGGTCGAACTCAAAAAAATTTTCGGCACATTCCCCTCACGATGGAAACGGAAAAATCAGAGGATACCCGCCGCCCCGCCCGCGATCCGGCGGAAGTAATGCGGCCGGCCAGTTCCCGCCAGCGCCTCATTCCTCCATGACCCTTTCGACCAGCGCTTTGACCGGCGAATGATGCTTGACCACAATTACGGGCTTTCCGGTGTGCTTAGCGACGCTCTCCGGAATGCTGCCGAAGAGGATATGCTGAAAGAAACCCTCGCGCGACGCGCCCACTATCACGGTGTCATGGTTTTTCGCCTCCTGGATGATCCCCACGCTGACCGACTTATGGCGGACCACCGTGCTCCGGACCCCGTCGAGTTCGGAGACCCGCTCAAGCGCCTGGTCGAGGCGCTCCTGGACTTCCCCTTCCCTCTCCTCCGAAACGTCCGGCGGGACCACGCCGCAAACCACCAGCTCCCCTCCCTGGGAACGGGCGAGCGAAACCCCGAACTCCTCGGCCAGCCGCGAATGCGCTCCGCCCGCGGTGGGAAGGAGAATATTCTTCAGGCGAATTTCACCCACCAGCTTCA
>CAZUHN010000050.1:0-37567 GCA_964620535.1 uncultured Nitrospinaceae bacterium
AATTATTCCGGAGAGAATGAGATCGTAGCCGATCCAAAGCTCTTCCTCATCGCCCTGTGGGAGCGCCTTAAGGATCGGGCTCGGTCGACCAACGTAGAGCTAAGAAGGGAACTCGCAAGGCAGAAACAGTCGCTAAAAGAGGAGCTGGACGGCCTGCTCGAAAACCACCGCTCCTCAAATCCCATCCACCCCGGCTTTCTGGTGGAGACTCTTGCCTCCCTCATCAAGCGCGACGCCATCGTGGTGAGCGACGTCGGAAACTGCGCCGTATGGCTCCGCAATTATTTACCGGTCCACACTCCCGAGTCGCACCTGCAATCAGGAATGTGGAACGCGATGGGTTTTTCACTTCCTTCGGCGATCGTCGCAAAGATGGTGTATCCGGATAGGCAGGTTGTGGGTGTGACGGGCGACGGAGCCTACCTTATGACCGTCGGCGATTTCGGCACAACCCTCGAGCAAGCTTCGAACGTCGTCATGGTCGTTCTGAACGACAGCGCCTTTAGCATGATCAAGAAACTCCAGACAAAATCCTTTGGGCGGTCTTACGGTTGGGAGATAACAAGCCCCAATTTCGCCGAGATGGCCAGAACGTATGGTGCCTTCGGCATCCGCGTCGAGGAGCCCAGCCAGTTGGCGGACGGGTTGAAGGAAGCCCTCTCGGCGAGCGGACCAGCCGTGGTCGACATCGTCACGGGGGACTTCCCGTATCCTTCCTTCGAGTTGAGTGGTTGAGATGGTCTGGCCCTCGGATCCCGGCCCGATATGGTTGTGATTTTTCCGGCAAATTAACCTCTCTGGAGAAGAGAGCTTTGCCATGATGAAGCGCTTCACCGAGGAGCAGATTGCCTTTGCCCATCCTGTCCAATAACTCGAACGAACCGAAATCCCTGATCCGGTCTTGAAATTCTCTGATGGGTTCTTCACGAGACACGATGGGCGATTATTGACGTATATTTCAGCTCATTAAACTATCGAAAAAGTACTGAATCCTGATTCTTCAATGTTGCCGAACACTCAATAGATTCAAACCATTGCATCTGGGATACCTCCCCGAAAGATCGCTGGACCAGCACACACTTTCCCAATCCTTCACGGTCACGGAGTCGCCGCCCCAGTCCTAGAACCGAATCAATACCCAAAGCGCCATCGGGGCCACCGAGTTGGCCGGTAGCTGTATGATGTTGGTCCAGGTCCCGACCGCCACGATCACTTTCAATTAATAACGTAAAAATCTCTCCAACGGCAATTCGAGCCAGAACTCACCGCTACCGGGTTAAGCCGCCGCCGCGGGAATCGCCCGGCGCCTCCCTCTTTCCTCTCAGCGGTCCCTCCTGGTTGCCTCGTCCATTGCCCTTTCCACCAACTTCTCGACACGGGAATAGATACCTTGAACGATCATCTCCACCCCCCTCGGATTGGGGTGGAGGCCGTCGCCAAGAGTCAGGGAGGGCTTTCCCGCAACTCCTTCCAGGAAAAAAGGATAAAAAGAAACTTCGTTCTTTTGGGCCAGTCGCGGAAAGATGGCGTTGAATTCGCCTGTGTATTCCTCTCCCAGATTGGGCGGGGCGAGCATTCCCGTAAAGAGAATGAGGACTCGCCGCCGCTTGATCTCGGCCAGAATGGCTTCCAAATTTTCTTCGGTCGCCCGGGGGGGGAGCCCCCGGAGGCCGTCGTTCGCTCCGAGCTCGACGATGGCAATATCGGGATTGGCCGCAAGGGACCACGAAAGCCGCGACAGCCCCCCTGCCGTGGTGTCCCCCGAGACGCCCGCGTTGACAATCCTCACGCGGTGGCCGTTCCGCTTGAGCCTGGCCTCCAACACCGAAGGGAAGGACTGTTCCGTACGGAGGCCGTAGCCCGCCGTCAAACTGTCCCCCAGCGCGAGGATGACGATCGGCCATTCTTGCGCCCCGGCAGGAGGCGCAGGGCCCGCCCCCCCCGCAGCCAGGGCGGCGAGAAAAGCAAGTGTGTAGATTCTGCCCAAAACCCCTTTCCTGTATTGGGCAATTTTATTAAGGTACATGGTCGACCTGTTCACCCGACCACCTTTGGGAGGTGGGATGCAATCCGGCGCGAAGCCCTCCCGGCGCGCCGCCCGACATTATGAGCCATTCTGATGAACCCCAGGTTCTTCTCGAAGACATAAATTTGACCCTGACCGGCGGCGGCGGGGAAGTTCATATCTTGCGGGGGCTGAACCTCCGGGTGTCCCGCGGGGAAACCATGAGCGTGGTGGGACCGTCCGGATCGGGCAAGACGACCATGATCATGGTGATCGCCGGGCTGGAAAAGCCCACCTCGGGGACCGTCCGCGTCGTCGGAAATGATCTCAGCGCCATGGACGAGGATCAACTGGCCCGGTTCAGGCGCAAGCACGTGGGAGTGGTCTTTCAGGCCTTTCACCTCGTGCCCACCATGACCGCGCTCGAAAACGTGGCCCTTCCCCTCGAGTTCGCCGGGGAGGAGGACGCCTGGGAGAAGGCCGCGGCGGGGCTCGGGGCGGTGGGGCTCTCCGGGCGCATGCGCCATTATCCCGCCCAGCTCTCGGGGGGCGAACAGCAGCGGGCGGCCATCGCCCGGGCCTTCGTGGCCCACCCGTCGATCCTCCTGGCGGATGAGCCCACGGGCAATCTCGACGCGGACTCCGGAAAAATGACCATCGATATACTCTTCACCCTTCAGGAGCAATACGGAACCACCCTGATCCTGATCACCCACGATCAGTCGCTGGCCCCGCGCTGCGCCCGCCACGTTTCCATGAACGACGGCAGGCTCTACCCGGACGGCCGGAAGGTCCGCCAGCCGTGAGCCGGGATCTCCATTTTGCCCTTCGCCTCGCCTGGCGCGAGGGGCGGGGCGGCTTCAAGGGTTTCGGCGTTTTCTTGGCCTGCCTGACCCTGGGAGTGGCGGCCATCACCACCGTCGGAACCCTTTCGGCCTCGGTGCGGGAATCCCTCCGCGCCGACGCCCGGAAACTCCTGGGGGGGGACCTGGAGCTTCGCCAGATTTACCAGCCCATCGGCGAGGACGTCCGGCGCTTCCTGCGGGGGCGGGCCCGGGTCGCCGAGCTCGCCAAGGTGCGGGTCATGGCCCGCTCGGCCGCGGGCGTTACCACCCTGGCCGAGTTGAAAGCGGTGGACGGGGCCTACCCCCTCTTCGGGGAGTTGGCACTCGAAGACGGCGGGAAAGCGAACCGGGCGCTGGCCCGGAAGGGCGGCGTCCACGGCGCCCTGGCCGACCCCCGCCTCCTCGAGCGCCTTTCCGCGAAGGTCGGCGACCGAATCCGGGTGGGAGGGGCAGACTACCGCATCAACGGGATCATCGCCCGCGAGCCGGACAAGCCCACCGATCGCTTCGCCCTCGGCCCGCGCCTGATGGTGGCCCTGGAGAGTCTGCCGCAGACCCGCATCATCCAACCGGGAAGCCTCATTTATTACGTCTACAAAATCGGCATAACGGACCCGCTGCAAACCAACGCGCTGAAAAAGGAACTCCGCGCCTCCTTTCCGCAAGCCGACTGGCGGGTGAGGGATTTCGCGGCCGCCACAGGCTTTCTCCACCACCTGCTGGAAAACCTCACTCTCTACTTGACCTTCATCAGCCTCACCGCCCTCTTGGTGGGGGGCATCGGAGTGGCGGGGGCCGTGTCGAGCTACCTGGAGGGGAGGAACCTCTCCATCGCCGCCATGAAGTGCCTGGGGGCGGACCGGAGGCTCATCGTTTCGGTCTACCTCATTCAGACGCTTGGGCTGGCCCTTGCGGGGAGCGCCCTGGGGGTGGGAATCGGCCTCGCCACCTCGGCGGGGCTGGCGACCCTTTTGCCCGAAAGGCTGGGGGTGGCGGTGAAGGCGGGCCTTTTCGCGGGGCCGATTTTGATGGCGGTCGCCTACGGAATCATCACGGCCCTGGCCTTCTCCCTCTGGCCGCTCTCGGGGGCGGGGGGGATCTCCCCCTCCCGGCTCTTCCGGGGATATACCGATTATTCTCCGAAACCGCCGACCTCCCGCGCCGTCATCGCCACCGCCGCGGCGCTGCTGGGCCTGTTTCTCCTCACCTACGCCTTTACCCCGGACAAGCGGATCGCCTGGGGGTTCGCCGGTGCCTTCGTGGCGAGCGCCCTGCTCTTCCGGATTTTCGCCAGGGGCATCATGAGGGGCGCCGCCCTTCTTCCCCGCCCCCGGAACCCGCGCCTCCGCCACGCGCTCACCAGCCTGCACCGGCCCGGCGCCTCCACCCCGAGCGTGGTCTATTCCCTGGGGCTCGGCCTCACGGTATTGGCGGCGGTGACGCTCGTGGACCAGAACCTTCAGGCGCAGGTCCGGGACCAAATTCCCCGGGCCGCGCCGTCCTTCTTCTTCCTGGATATCCAGCGCGCCCAGGTCGCGTCATTCATGAAAAACGCCCGCTCGCTGGAGGGGGTCTCGAAGCTGGAGAGCCACCCCTCCATCCGAGGGCGAATCGTGAAGCTCAACGGCGTGCCGGTGGCAAAAGCCGAAATCTCGCCCGAGGTGCGGTGGGTCTACCGCGGCGACAGGGGGTTGACCTACGCATCCCGCCTGCCCCGGGGCTCGCGGATCACCGCCGGCGCCTGGTGGAAGAAGGACTACCGCGGCCCGCCGCTCATCTCCTTCGACGAGCGGATCGCCAGGGGCTCGGGCGTCGGGGTGGGCGACACCCTGACGCTGCAAATCCTGGGCAGGGAGGTCACCGCCCGGATCGCCAGCCTGCGGGAGATCGACTGGACCTCCTACCGGCTCAATCACACCATCGTATTCGCCCCGGGAACCCTGGAAAGCGCCCCCCACACCTTCGTCGCGGCCGCATTCGCCACCAAAGAGGCGGAGCACTCCCTGTTTCAATCCACCACCCAGCGGTTCCCCAACGTCGTGGCCATCTACACCCGCGACGTCCTCGAGGAGGTCAGCGAGGTGCTGGAGCAAATCAGCCTCGCGCTGGGGGGGACGGCCCTGGTCACCCTCCTGGCGGGCTTCTTGGTGCTCGCAGAGGCGCTCCGGGCGAACCTGAAAAACCGCCATTACCACGCCGTGATCTTCAAGGTGGTCGGCGCGACCCGCTGGGATATCCTTTTTTCCCTGGTCGCGGAGTTCCTCTTGCTGGGCGCGGCGACGGCCCTTCTCGCCACCCTCCTCGGGACGACCATCGCCTACGGTTTCGTGAACTGGATCATCCGGGCGCCCTGGGAATTTTGGCCGCTTCCGGTGGCGGTGATCGCCGGGGGCGGAGTGCTGGCCACCCTTGCGCTGGGCATGGCCGGGGTGCGCGGCGCGCTGAACCGAAAGGCGTGGCCCTTGCTCCGGAACGAGTGAGGAGGCGCCGTGTCCGTCAAGTACGGGTCACTCGTGCCGGAGGGCCTCGATGGGATCCAGCCGGGAGGCTTTCCGGGCGGGATAAAAACCGAAAAATACCCCCACTACGGCCGCGAAGAAGAACGACAACAAGATCGGCTCTATTTGAATCAGGGTAGGCCATCCGGCTAAATACGCTATCCCGTAGGCGCCCACCAGACCGAGGACGATCCCCATCCCTCCTCCGATCAGGGAGAGCGTGAGCGCCTCGACGATAAACTGGTTCAGGATGTCCCGACTCCGTGCGCCCATCGCCATCCGCAGTCCGATCTCGCGCGTCCGCTCCGTCACCGAGACAAGCATGATGTTCATGATTCCGATACCGCCCACGATAAGCGAGACCGAAGCAATGGCGGCCAGAAGAACGGTCAAAATACGGGAGGATTCCTCCTGCGCCTGAAGAATCTCGGAAAGATTCCGAATATGAAAATCGTCGTCTTGATCGGTCCGAAGACGGTGTCTTTGGCGTAAAAGGACGCGAATCTTCTCTTCCGCCTCGCTCACATCGTTCACCTCGCGCACTTTCACAGCGATGGCACTTACTGAGCGCGCGTTCGCCAGACTAACCCCCAAAACCCTTTTTTTGGCCGTGGACACCGGGATGAATACTGCGTCGTCCTGGTCCCGGCCCCAGCCCGACCCCCCCTTTTTATCCAGCACCCCCACTACGGTAAAGGGAACCTTCTTGACGCGAATCAGCTGGCCCACCGGATTGGTGTCGCCGAACAGGTTATCCACGACGGTCTGGCCAACCAATGCAACCTTGGCCGCCCGGTTCACATTCGTTCGGGTGAAAAGTTTCCCCGCCCCGATCTCCCAGTCCCGCGCCTCGAAGTATTCCGGGGTGACTCCGTACAAGGAAGTGGCCCAATTGAGGTTCCCGAAAACCACCTGGGCGTTCCCCCGCACAGTAGGCGATGCCACACGGACGGTGGCGATTTCCCGCTGAATGGCCAGGGCGTCATCCTCCGTCAGGCTCAAGCGGGTGCCGCTCCCATGGCGTACGCCCCGAGTTCGGACGGAGCCCGTGATCACGTAAATCAAGTTGGAGCCGATTCTCCGTATCCGATCCTCCACCCGGAGTTGGGCTCCCGATCCAACGGCGACCATGGTGATGACGGCCCCTACCCCGATAATCACGCCGAGCATTGTGAGCGTGCTCCGAAGCTTGTTGACGAGAAGCGCCCGAAACGCCGTGGTCAGGCTGGTCCAGAATTTCATTCGAAGCCCCCCCCGGCCGCGGCCATAACTTCCTCTGCCCTCTTCGGCTCCGCCACTTCGGCGTCCCGGACCAAGACGCCGTCGCGGAAAGACAGGATTCGCTTGGCGAATCCGGCGATGTCGGCCTCGTGGGTGACCAGCACGATGGTGATCCCGTTCCGGTTCAATTCCTGGAATAAGGACATGATCTCGACGCCGGTCTGCGAGTCCAGGTTCCCGGTCGGCTCATCCGCCAGGATCAGCACCGGGTCGTTCACGAGCGCGCGCGCGATTGCCACCCTTTGCTGCTGCCCACCGGAAAGCTGGGAAGGGTTGTGATGGGCCCAGTCGGCCAGCCCCACGGCCTCCAGCTTTTCCCGCGCCCTCCGCCTTTTGTCGTGGCGATTAATGCCGCTGTAAAGAAGGGGAAGCTCGACGTTCTCCTGCGCGTTGGTCCGGCTCAGAAGGTTGAACGTCTGAAAAACGAAACCAATCTTCTGATTGCGGATTCGGGCCAAGGCGTCCCGGCTCAGTACCGAGACGTCCTCACCCTCGAGGAAGTAGTCGCCCGAAGTCGGGGTATCGAGGCAACCGAGAAGATTCATGAACGTGGATTTTCCCGATCCCGAGGCGCCCATAATCGCGACAAACTCGCCCGGACGGATTCGGACCGAAACTTCCCGGACAGCGTGGACAACGTGGGCCCCCAACCAGTAGTCCTTGACGATGCCGCTTGTTTCTATCTGATACGCCACCATCCAATCGCCCCGCTAAAATCGGAATCGGAGGCCGCGGCTCCTCGTCCCATTGCGCGAAGGCCGAACGATTCCGACGATGACGGCTTGGCCCTCACGCAAATCACCTGACAGGACCTCGGTATGGGTTCCGTCGCTCATTCCCATGCGTACCGAAACAGGAAGGGAGCGCCCGTCCTCCCCCTTTACCCAAACCCGGCCCGGTGTCCCTCTGCGTTTCTCGGGCGGGCCGCCCGTCATTTTGTCGTAGCGCACCTTCTGCTCCGCCGTGAGGATGGCCCGGATTTTCGCGCGCGACTCCTGGCGGAGGCGGGAGGTGCGGGTCCTCTGTGCCGTATCGGATAGGTTCTCCCCGCGAATCTGGAAAAACTTCTGGCGGTTTTCCTGGAAAATTTGATCGAATATGGATTGTTGTTCATCGGTGAGGCCGAGATCCCGGATGAGCCGCTGACGGTTTTCCCGCGCCCGTCTTCGCCTACCGGCCGGGTTGGGAGTCTCCCCCCTCTGGGCTTGCGCGGCCGATGCTCCGTTTCGGCTGGGGGGAGCCGCCGAGACGCCCGACGGTGTGAAGCGGAGGGCGCCATTGGGAACCTTGAGAACGTCCTCTCTTTGCTCGACCACGATGCTGACGTTCGCCGTCATTCCGGGAAAGAGCCTCAGATCATCGTTGGAGACTGAAATCACGACGTTGTAAGTGACGACGTTCTGGATCACCTGAGGCGCCCTTCTGATCTGAATGACTTTTCCCGAAAACGACTGGCCGGGAAAAGCATCCACGGTGAAGGTAGTCCGCTGGCCAAGGCGAATCCGGCCGATGTCCGCCTCGTCCACGTTGGCGTTCACTTGCATCCGTTTCAGGTCCTCCGCGATTGTGAACAGGGTGGGCGCCTGCAGGCTTGCCGCAACGGTTTGGCCGACATCCACATTTCGCGAGACGACAACGCCCCCGACCGGCGAGCGGATGATGGTGCGCTTGAGATCCTCATCCGCCTGCCGAAGGGAAGCCTCGCTTTGCTTCACCCGTGCGGCGGCGTCCTGGAGTTGGGCCTTGTTTACTTTCAATTGGGCACGGGAGGAAAGCAGGGCCGAACTTTTCGCCCTCTCGCGGGCGGCAAACGATTCCGTCTGGGCTACGGCGGAATCGTAAGTCGCCTGGGCCGAGTCCATCTCGCTTCGGGGAATCAAGCCTTGTTGATAGAGTTCCTTCTTTCTCTTGAATGTCCGGCTGGCGTCCAACATGGCAACCTGGGATTTGGCCAATTGCGCTTTCGCATCCGCGAGGTCGGCCATCGCATTGTCCCGATCCGCCCCTGCCCGCTCGATCTGGGCCTGATGCATCCGGACCGTCGCATGCGCGGCGGAAAGATCAGCCCTGGCCTTATCCACTTTGGCCTCGAAAACCTCAGAGGCGATTTGGGCGATGACCTGATCTTTTTGCACCCTGGAATTATAATCCGCGTATAGTTGTCGAATCTGTCCGGAAATTTGAGAGCCGACCTGAATCATATTGATGGCGTCTAGTGTTCCGGAGGGAGAAACGACAGAGGTCAGGGAGCCGCGGAGCACTTTGACATAGCGGAACCGGGTGGCGCCTCCGGCATCTTGATAATTGACATAAGCAACGTACGCCCCCCCGCCAAGCGCTGCCAGAACAACCAGCATCGTGACCAGGCGTCGCATTTAATTTTCCCTACCCGTGAGCGATCGATTCATCGTGATCGGATTATGCCAAATTCCCCTTTATTTCACGAACTTTCGAGTCCATGCATGCCTGATAAGAGGGCACACTTTTGCTTGTTTGATTTGACGCCAACGGGTTCCCGAAGGGCGTAAAGGGGCGGGAGCGGGGAGTTTTCAACAAACCGGAAACGGGCGCGCGCGAGGCCGCAACCCGAATTCCACTTTGCAATCCCCGGCCGGGCACCCCCGTGGAAAGGCGGCATGGCTGCGAATTCACCTTGGCGGCTACCATGAAACATACTGCGTAGGTTCCTGCCCGGCCGAGCGCCAAACCCGATATCGTGTCGCCTAAACGAGGCGTTCCAAAGGCAGGGCAGTGGCAAGTTTTCTCGCCGCGCCCATCATGGGACGAAACGCCTCCACATTACTCCGTCCGCATCCGAAGAGAAGAGAGCATGGAGCGCCGCTACTGGCTGATGGAAAGCGAGCCCTCGGCGTTCTCGTTCGATTACCTCTGGGGCGGAATGTACAACTACACGGCGCGGAACAATATGATAGAGATGAAAAAAGGCGACCTCATCTTCTTCCACCACTAGAGCGCCAAGCCGCCCCACGTGGCCGGTGTCGCCGAGGTAGCGCGCGAGGCCTATCCGGACCACACCGCCTTCGACCCGAAGTCGAAGTACCACGACCCGGAATCCCGCCCCGAAGAGCAGCGGTGGTTCATGGTGGACATGCGGGCGATGTGGAAACTGGAGGGCCCGGGAGACCTGTCGGATTTGAATGCCAACCCCAGGCTGAAGGACATGCAGGTCGTCCAGAGAGGCCAGCGCCTCAGCGCGAAACCCGTCACCCAGGCGGAGTTCGAAGAGGACCTGCGCATGGCGCGCGGGAAACCGCGCGGAAGAATCGGAGGAGCGAACGGCGGGGGAGCACCCTCAGATCTGGGTGCTCGCGGCGGCGGTGAAGATGGTGTGATCCTTCCGGGGCTTGCCGGCGAAGGCCGGATCCTTGTTGACGAGGTCGGCCATATATTCGTCCACGAACTCGGCGTCCGACCAGGAAGCCCTGTAGGCCACTCGACCGTCCTTTCCGATCAGGTAAAGGATGTTAGGAAGGTCCCCCAGAGTCGCGTGGACCTTCTGGTCCATCCCGTCCACCAGTATTGTGCTTTTCAGATTTTTCTCCCGAGCGAGCTCCTGGGCGTAGCCCACCTTGTGCCCGTAGCTCTCGTGGTCCCGGTAGCCGGAGAACCCGCGCTCGCCCGCGTGAGGCTCACGGACGTAGATGTTGAAGACCTGCAAGTCCCGGTCAGCGTACTTCCTTGCGAGCTCTTCGAAGAACGGCAACTGCCGTCGGTAGGGAGGTCACGTGATGGCGCCGGTGGTGATGAGAATGTACTTCTTCCCAAAATAGCCCGACAGGCGGTGGGGGTTCCCGTGAATGTCCTGCAACTCGAAATCGGGGAACCTCTCCCCCGGCGGAAAGATGGAGGGGAATTGTTTGTAAAAATCCTTGACCTTTTGCTCGTCACAAGCTTGAGGGTCTTGATGATATTCAGGTACCACCATGACCAAAGGCCCATCACAGGCCCTGTGGGACGGCTCAGAAGGTCATTCGCAGGCCGCACAGGGAAAAACCCTTTCCGCCGAAAGGGAATTTGAGAATACCGCCCTGTCGGCTATTTCATTCGGAACAGATGAGAAACAAAACGGCCGGCAGAAAATTCCCATCCGGGATCTTTGTGCTCCATCCGGCGGGCGCGGGGCGCCCAAGCTATGAGGCCGCGGCGGCGGCCGCGCTCGCCTGTTCGACGAGCAGATCGTCCAGTACCTTGTCCAACCGGGGCCTGTCGGTCCAGGAAGCCTTGTAGGCAATCTTCCCCATGAGATCGATGACGAAGACCATGTTCGGCATCCCGCCGAAGGCCTTCGCGGTGGCCTCGTCCAGGCCGTCGACGAGGACGGGCACTTTCATCTCGAAGGTCTGGACGAGCTCGCGCGCGTAGGCGGTCTTGTGCTCATAGGAGGCGTGCTGCGTATACTTCTTGAAGGCGCGCTCTCCGGAGTGTGGCTCCTTGGAGTAGACGACGAAGAACTCGACGCCCTTGCTTTTGTATTCGCCATACAGTTCTTCTATGCCTGGCACCTGCCGGCGGTAGGGCGGTCAGGTGATGGCGCCGAATTCAAGCACGATGTTTCGCTTGCCGTGAAAGCCGGAAAGATTCACCTCGACGCCCTCGGTGGTCTTGAGGGCAACGGACGGCATCGGGTCGTCCGCCTGGAGGGTTTTTTTGAAATTCTCGTGGCGAATCTTGCGCTTTCCGCTGAGTCCGAACTTGATGAACTTCCACGTATCCAGATACCTCACGCTCCAAAAACCGAAGAATGGGCCCGGGGGGCGGTCGATGAACTCTTCCTTGCGCACCCAATTCACTCCCTTAAATAAACGCTGGATGGACTCCCCAGAGAAGGCAACGGGACAATTCCTGTCATTTAATACAATCTCAAATCCCCTCGTCAACGGACTTGACTCCGCGTTTTTAGGCACAAAGGAGGAAAACGGGCAAGACAGGGACGATTCATCCTGTCCCGCCCGCTCCGGCCCGATGAAATACTTAAAGTGAAGCAATGGATATTTTTTCTAACCTGTGGATTTACAAGTGTTCCAACCCGACGCCTTCGGCAGACTTCTGATTCGGACTCTCATTGGCCGAGACACTTCGTCATCAGGTAGCGGTCGTGGTCCTCGAAGCCCATCCGCCGGGAAAACTCCCGGGCGGGGACGTTTCGGCGCGCCACTTCCAGGTGGACGGCGCGGATGCCGAAGCCGCGGGCGGCGTCCGACCTCCCGAACCCGGGCGGGGCGGGCGGGCCGGAGGATCCGGTGGTAGGATACGAGGCGTTTTTCTGCGCGAGGGCGCGGCCTCCCGTCCTCCCGTACGTCCGTTCTCCCGGGGAAAAAATGAAACAGGTCCTGTCATGGAACACCGGGCGTCATCCCGGCTTCCTATTTTTCGCACTCCACTGGTCTTCTGGATGAGCGACGCCTGGCTGGGCGCCCTCTACTCTCTGGGCACCGCGGTGTCATTCGGCTTCTTCAGCCTTTCCGCCCGAAGAGGGCAACAGTACGCGAACGCCCCGACGGGCGTCATGATCGGGCTCTTCGTGATGGTGCCCCTTTTCTGGATACCCACCATCTATCTATGGGAGCCCGGCTGGTGGCATCCCGAGGCCCTTTTCTACTTCGCCATCGCTGGGATCTTCGGCCCGGCCATCTCGCGGGTGCTCTACTACGAATCGATCCACCAGCTGGGCGTGACGCGGGCGATGCCCCTCGTCTCGGCAGCCCCGCTCGTCAGCACCACAGTCGCCTACATTTTCCTGGAGGAGCGACCCGGCCCGTACATCTGGGCGGGAACCGTCTTCATCGTGGCGGGCTGTGCGGCGCTCACCTCCAAGCGGGGGGGCGACACGAAATGGAACCGACGCGCGCTTTGGATGCCCTTCGCCGGGATCATCATCATCTCATTCTCCTTCCTCTTCCGGAAAATCGGAATGGACTTGGTCCCCTCCCCCCTCCTCGGGGCGGCAGTCTCGAGCCTGGCGGGGCTCGTATTTCTTTTCGGTTCACTGAAATTCTTCCTCGTCTCCTGGCACCCCCAGCTCGGGAACAGAAAGGCGTGGGTGCATTTTTCTGCCGCCGGGGCTTTCAATCTTTTCGGATTTCTTTTCCAATTTTACGCGCTGCACTTGGTGGGGATGTCCATCACCGTCCCCCTGGTCTCGATCGCGCCATTGTTCACGCTCCTGTTGAGCTATTTTCTGCTGCGGGACATGGAGCGGGTAACGCCCTGGAAGGTGGCGGGGACGGTTTGCATTGTCCTCGGGGCGGGCCTCATCGCATTCCAGATCGAGTAACCCAAAATGTCGCGCGGCGAGGAAGGGGGAAAATGGGACGGCCGCCGCCGGATCACTCGTCCGGGATCTCGAGCTCGACGAGCGGGCCGTACTGTTGGCCACCGTAGCAGTCGGCGTCCTCGAGGTCGCAGGAGGGAACGGGCCGGGGGATGGAGAATTTGATCGCGCGGGCGGCGTCGTAGTGGACCAGAACCACAGCCTCCGCCGGAACCTGGTAGAGCCGCCCGACGGACTCTCGGGTGATGACATCCGCATCGGCGGCGCGGCGGTAGGCCGCCTCTGTCTCGAACATGATGTCAAAGGTGAGGTTGAAGGGCCCCGCGTTCTTCGAACGAATGAGCCGGGCCAGGTCGCCGAGATTCGCCATCAGACCTCCAGCATTTCGGTTCGGAACATCTCGCAGGGCGCCTCGGGCAGGACGACGTGGTTCAGGCAGAAGCGATAGACCTCCCCCTTCACCAGCTCCGCCGGCGCGAAGGGAAAGGCGATTCCGCTGATGAGGCCGTGCCACTCGGGGATGGGGTAGTGGATCGCAAGATGGGTGAGGGTGGCGGCGAGATCCATCGCCCGTCCACGGCTCGGGGCGGTGACCTCGAAGAGAAGGCCCACCTCGTGCGGAAGCGCCTCCCGCAGCGGTTCAAGCTCGCCCATGACGGCGTCCCTCCCGTAGACCCGGACGATGAGGGCGTAGTCCCGGGCGCCGTCCCCGTAGATCTCCTCCACCCGCCCGGCAAACGCCTCCCGGATTCCTGCAAGCCAGGGATCCAGCTGGCGGATGATGTAGGGATCGCGGACGCCGCCCACGATGACGGCCTGATAGCCCGCGCGCTCTGCTCCCTCCAGCTTCACAGTGTACTCCTCCGCCTCCCGGAAGGCGGAACCGGTCACGCGCACGGCGCGATCTCCCTCGGCCTCGTAGGCGGCCCCGCCCGTCTCGATGACGCCCGCGGACTCGGCGATGCGGTGCGGGTCCGCGTTCTCGTACAGCGAGTGCGCCGCGACGCTCTGGGGGGTGCACCGGAGGTCCGTGTCCATCGGCTCGACGGTGAAGTCCCCCTCTCGGATCCAGGCGAAGACGCTGTCCGGCCGTTTGCGGTGGGTGGCACAGGAGGTCCCGCATTCGAGGATCTTCCCCGCGTGCCAGGCGGGGCCCGGATCCGCCCTCATCCGGAGGGGAACGCTCGCGAAGATCGCCGTGTCCGAGGCCCTGCCGGCGAGGACGACCTCCGCCCCGCCGCCAAGGGCCTCCATGATGGGTTCCGCCCCCATCATCCCCACGATGTGAGCGCTCCGGTCGATCACCTTCTCGTTCAAATCCGGGGCGGGATTCAGGGGCCGGATCCGCCCCTCGCGCAGGCGGCGCTTGAGGTAACCCTTCTCCTGCTCGCTGCGGACGAGGGCGAGGTGGAAGCGCAGGCCCTCTTCCTCGGCGATTTCGAGACAAATCTCCCGCATCCAGTCCACCCCGGCGTCGCCACCCGCCGTCCCGCACGAGCCCACGATGAGGGGAACGCCGAGCCGCTCCCTTCCGCGCAGCATGAGCCGGAGGTCCCGCCTGGTGGCGTCGCGCGAAAAATGGGGCACCCCCGTTCCGAGCGCGGCGGGACCCATGTCGGTCGAGCCGCCGTCGCAGCCGATGACGTGGGGCTTGAGCGAAAGGCCCCGCTCGAAGGATTTGGAGGAAAACCCTGAGCCGATCACCGCCGTCGGGGCGAGCACCCGGACCTCGACCATCCAAAAACCTCCGCAAAAAGAATCAATCGGACGCAAAACGGGAACGCCGCCATTCTAGAGGCGGCGGGAACCGGATTCAATCCGCGCGCTGGAGGGCCGGGATCTTTGTCTCCGCGCAACCTTCCTAAATATACCGCTGAAACAAAAGCATGGCCCCGAGGGAGACGCACACCAAGACTCCGATGGCGGGCTTGCTCGCCTTTTCATAGGCCTCGGGCATGAGTTCGAGGAACACCATGAAGACCATGGCCCCGACCGCGAAGCCGAGGCCGTAGGGAAGGACCGGCCGGAACGCTTCCACGAAGGCGAAGGCCGGGACCGCCATGAGGGGCTGGGGGATGAAGGAAAAAACGCTCCACCCGGCGCAGGAGAGCACGGTCGCCCCCTTGGGCCGCATCACCGCGCTGATGGCGAGGCCCTCGGGGATGTTGTGGACCGCGATGGCGATGGCGATCAGGGCGGCGAGCTTTTGCCCGCCGCCGAAGGCCACCCCCACCGCCACCCCCTCGGAGAAGGAGTGGATGGTCATCACGGCGATGACGAGGAGCACCCGCTGCGCCCCCGCCCCGCGCATGTTCCCGAACTGCACGTCCTTACTGTGCAGGTATTGGTGCCCGATCTGGATGAACAACACCCCGACCGCCGCCCCGGCGAGGGTCTGGGGGGAACCGTAGGCCGTCCCCTCAGCGATGAGCCCGAAGCTCGCCCCGAGCATGAGGCCGATGGCAATGGCCTCGGCGTAGGCGATGACTTGTTCCGAAATATCCCGGACGAAGAGAAACGGAAGCGCGCCCAGCCCGGTCGCCACGGCGGTGATCGACCGTAGACGAGGACGAGTCCGATTTCCCCGTACATGAAGCCTCCGGGTCAGACGAAGAAGGTCTTGAGGAACACCACCACCCCCGCCGAGAAACTCACCACCAGGGCAATCCCGGTATTCCCCGCCCGCTCGTAGGAAGCGGGTAGCAGCTCCGTCATGACGAGATAGAGAAGCGTCCCCGCGGCGAACCCGAGCGCCCAGGGGAGAAGCCAGGGCACCGCCGGGATCACCGAAAAACTCACGAGGGCGAGCAGGGTCTGGGGCACCCGCGCCACCACGGAGAGCCCCGCCGCCTCGCCGAGGCGCATCTCCCTCCCGCGCAGCACCTCGGTCAGTGCCGTCGCTTCGGCGGCGTTGTGAAGCGCCAGGGCAGCCGCCATGAACACCCCGAGACGGAGGTTCACCGCCATGCCCACCCCGATGGCGACGCCCTCGGAGGCAGAGTGCATGGCGTAGAGGAGGATGACCTTGTAGCCGT
This sequence comes from uncultured Nitrospinaceae bacterium, assembly GCA_964620535.1. Taxonomy (GTDB): domain Bacteria; phylum UBA8248; class UBA8248; order UBA8248; family UBA8248; genus CAZUHN01. Next base: position 15,957 of record CAZUHN010000050.1, read on the forward strand.
ACTCGAAACTCACCTCGCTCGCGGGCCGGGTCTCCAGCTCACCCGTTCCGGAGTAGCGGTGGGTCCACCAGGTGTAGGCCACCCCGAGCCCCCCGCCCAGGATGACCGGCAAGCCCCGGCCCACCAGCCCCTCGACCATGAGGAGGTAGCCGGCCCCCAGCATGAGGCCCGAGGCCAGGGCGTACGCCCAGCCGATCTGCCGGAGGGGAAGTTCCGCCCAGAAGTAGAAGGGGAGCACCCCGGCCGCCGAGAACGCCGCGGCGAGCGCGGAAAAGATCAGGACGGTAAGGACAGGTTCCACGGACAGGGCCATGTTCCGCCCCTTTCCCGGTGCACGGACTCCGGGCGCCTCCCTCCAGGATGCACCTCTTTATCCATGAAATGCAGGAAGCCCTACTCCCCCACGCCCCGGGGGAGCGGAAGTTCGAGGGGGGAGAGGAGGCCGGCGGGGGCCTTGACGGCGAGCGGGACCGTGTTCATGAGGGCAGCAGCCGTGGCGTCGTCCCCGAGGATCCCCCCCCGGACCGTCACGTCGAGGAGCGGCACCCCTTCGATCTTCACCCGGTCGAAGGTCTCCCCGGCGCCCATGATCATCTTCAGGTCCATCTCGACAAGGAGCCTTTCTCCCTTCCAGGCCCTTCCGGTGTGGTGGATCCCGCCCACCTGGCCGGGCTGTACGTCAAAATGCTCGGTCCGGACGGGGTCCTTCGCGATAATGGGATCGAGGGTCTCCACCACCTTGTCCGGCTCCCAGCCCAGCCCCTGGCAAATGAGCACGATGCTCTCCTGGAGGCCCTTGTGGCCGACCCAGCCCTCCTCCTCGCCCACGCGGAACTCCTCCACCGTGAGGCCCGAGCCTGCCTTCTTTTGGAGCGGGCCGCGGCGCAGGCTTGCGTCGAGGCGGCGCCAAACACTCACCCGCTCCACCCCGCGGGACATGTAGCTCATGACGAGAGGATAGAGGTCCATCGCGAACCCCGGGTTCACCCCGGCTCCCACCACGGTGACGCCCGCCTCCTTCGCCAGCTTGTCCAGGCGCGCGGCAATCTCCGGCGCCCGGTGGGAGGCCAGGAGCAGCTCCTCCGAGGAGCTCACAACGTTCGCCCCGGCCCGGATGAGCGCTTCCACCTGGGGGGCCACCCGGTCCACCTGGGAGACCGTGGTCAGGAGGGCGGCGGCGGGTTTCCACTCCGCGAGGGCGGCCTCCATGTCCGCCCGAACCACCTTCCCGCAGGCCGCCCCCCCGGCGAGCGCCCCCAGGTCCTTCCCGTCGAGGGCGGGGTCAATATCGATTCCCCCGGCCACCTCAACGGCCTCTCGGCGGAGCGCCTCCTTGAGGGTGATGATCCCGATCGGGCCCAGCCCCACCAGCACGACTTTGATCTTATCCATCGAATCCGCTCCTTAATGAACAATGAAGACACCGCAATTCCCTTCGAGGCTCATCCGGGAAAGTCCGTGTACCGGCGATAGAATCGAGGAATGTACCGAGGGATGAAGGCGGGCGCAAGGGGGATTCGCCTGGAAGGGGCGGGGACCCGTTCAACCCCGCAGGGGGCCGAGCGGATCGTCCACGAAGGTGGTTCCGGCGGCCTCCTTGTTGGGCATCCCGCCGTAGGTGAAGATGAGCTCGGCCACCTGCGACTCGTCCGGATTCTCCTGGCCGTGGACGCAGCCCTTCGGGAAGTAGACGAAATGCCCTGGAGGGACCTCCCGGCTGCGGATCTCCTCCCCCTCCTTGTAGTAGATGTTGATGGGACCCTTCACAACGTAGATCGTGGTGTCGCAATTGTTGTGAAAATGGAGGTCGTTCCGCCCCCCGGGGGGGATGATGGTGCGACCCATGGTGATGGTGTCCGTCCCCGTAGACTCCCGGTTCACCCCCCACCGGATGGCGTAGGGCGGCTCGTAGGCCTTGTCCGCGTCCACGTCGAGCGAGTTGATCACCTTCGGGATCGGCAGGTCCGCCATGCAGCCTCCTCCTTCCGCCTCTGGGTTTTGTCCGGGCTGTCCGGTCTCTCACTCCTTGACCGCGATGGCCTCGACGCACATCCGCGCGCCCGGTACGGGGTGCGCCCTCGGAATCTGAACACATGCGAGGGCGGGCCTTTCGGCCGGAATGTAGTGCTTGCAAACCGCATCGAAGGCGGTGAAATCAGAAAAATCATCGAGGTATAGGATCATCCTTCCCAGCGAGGAGAAAGAGACGCCCGCCTCCTTCAGGATAGCAGCCAGGTTCTCGAATATCGCCACTGCCTGACAGGTCGGCGCGGGGCGCCCGGTAGCGCGGATGAGTGCCGCGGCCGTCGAACGCACTTCCTCCAGGAGGTCCGAAGGCTTCTCAATCGCTCTTCCACGGACGTCGCACCCCGCCTGACCGGAAATATAGATCAGGGGACCGGCGACGGCCGCGAGGGAGCAATGGGCGCCGGGTCGGAGCGCGCCCGCCTCGCGGATGAACTTCCGATCGAACCCGTCCGTCCGACGCAAGGCGGTGAGCTCGATCTCGATGAGGGTTCCCCGGTGGCCCACCTCGTCGAACTGGGTGACCGTCATAGCCGGATGGACGTCCGGGAAGAAATGGGCATGCACCTCGTGGAAGGTATGGTAGTCGTCCAAGTCCTGGAGATATACCGTAGCACTTACCACGTCGTTCAGCCCGCTCCCCGCGCCCTCCAGCAGATCTGTCAGGCATTTGTAGGTGAACCAGGCCTGGGCCGCGATGGGCCCGTTCCGCGCGTCGGTGTGGGAGCGGCCCGCCTGAAGGAAGCGGCCTTCCTCCGGAACGTCCGCGAACGTGCGGATGATGGGATTCCCCGGCTTGGTCGTATCCACGGGAATGTGCCCAGCGGTGAAGATGAAGGGGCTCGCCTCCACCGCCTGGGAGTAATGCGAGGCCGAGGCGATGGCCCCGGCGGACCGCTGAAGGCTCTTTCTCCCCTCGCCCTTCCAGGCGGTGCGGTCGAGCCCGATGGCATCGAGGACGATCCAGGACTTGCCGTCCGGGCTCGTCTCGCACACCCCGATGCCGCTGCTCGGCGCGGGCATCTCGGGCTCGTAAATCATGCGCACCTTCTCGAACACGGGGAAGAATCTTTTGTTCTTCTGATAAATATGCTCCCGCATCACGTCGTCCAGCGTTCCCCCCACCTTTGCCATGATCAATTTCATCTGATGGTAGCCAGCCCAGCTGTGGGCGCCGACGAGTCCCTCCACTGCGTTCACGGTCGGGTGCGCAGTGTCCATCGAGGCGCCCTCGCCCGGAAACTGGTCTCTCCCGGAGAGGATCTCCCCCTCCCCGTTGAGGGGCATGAGGCCCGAGAGGAATACAAATCCTCCTCCCGTCACGGCGTGAGGATATCCTGAATAAGGCAAAGCGGCGGAATCGAGATAGATGGCTTTCATGTTCCTTTTTCGCTCCTTTACGAAATGCGCTCCTGGGAAAACCGCCTGCTCCCGCGGCCGGGAACACGCCGCCGCTTATCGGGATCGAGCCATTGCCTGCCGTGAACGGCCGGCGGCGGGACGGACCCCCGGCGGGCCATCAACAGAGAATATTGATCTGGACCGCGCGCCCGTCCCGAAAGGGAAGGCTCATATAGACCCCTCTTTTAGGCTTCCGCCCCCCGGGGTAGTAGCAATAGAAAGGGGCGCTCTTGTGCTCCCCCTTGGCGCTCGGGCGGCCGAACTTTTGAATCATCTGTCGCTCGGTGAGCGGGATTTTGAACCGCAGATAGATTTCCGTGATGCGCCCTTCGTCAATGGCAAGGATGGATTTGTACCCACGATTGGAGGGATACCGCCACTCGTATTCATCGAACAAGAATACATCTTCATACCTCGAGTAGGGCACAAGAACCCGGGCGATCGCCTTGATGTCGTCCCGGCAGGGGACCACCCCCCGATAGGAGAACAAGGGACTTCCGAGGGCCGTAGCAGGAAAGAATAGGGCAAGGGCCAACAAGAATCCCAAAGCGCACCGCGTCATCGCACCCCCTCCTCTCCCCACGGTATTTCCTCTCCCTGGATCCCCCGGGGACGAGGCGAATGTAGCGAGAGGGGGCGGGCGGCGCAAGGCGCCGCGCCCTTCGCACAGGAACCTCCCCGCGTTCACGCCGAGCGTCGCACCGCCCTGCCGGATGCGCGTTAATGACGATCCTTGCTATCATTCCGAAAAATCGTTACAAAGCCACGAGAATTCCAACAAAGGAAAATGCCGATGAATACAGAAGATGCGAGACGCCGTGAGCCCCGGTTCGATACGCCTCACACGGCGGACGGCGCGCCCCGCATCCTCCTTTCCATCCCCGACCTGTCGAAAAAGCTCATCGCGCCGGAGAACTACTCCCGGGGGGGACTGCAAGTCACCCTGGACGAGCGGCCCAGCATGCCCTCACCGCCCGTATCCTGCAGCCTCATGATGGACGGCGAAAAGGCGAACGAATTCGAAGCTCATGTGATATGGATCCAGCAGAAAGAGGGCGACCCCCCCACCTGGACCGCCGGTCTCTCGGTCGATGCGGAGCTGGACATCCTCTGACCTGTGGGCGGCCGCGCGCCGGGTCCCTGCCATTCGCAACCAGGAGCGGAGAATTGAAGGCGCTCGTGAAGACGGCCAAGGGTCCCGGCCACATGGCGCTTCGGGACATCGAGGAACCCCGGACCGGCCCCGGACAGGTGAAGGTGCGATTGGTCCGATCGGGGATCTGCGGCACCGATATCCACATCGCCGCCGGTGATTTCTTCCACTACTTCCCTCCCGTGGTTCTCGGCCACGAGTTCGCAGGGGTGGTGGCCGAGGTGGGAGAAGAGGTGGAGGGAATCTCGGCGGGCGACCGGGTGACCGCCGAGCCCACCAAGAGCACCTGCGGCGAATGCCCCCACTGCCTGGAGGGCGCGTACAATCGCTGCGAGCGGCGCGAGATCGCCGGGCTGGTGAGCCACGGCGCCTTCACTGACTGCCTCGTCACCCGGGCCACCTCGATCCACACGCTTCCCGCGGGCGTGAGCTTCAAGGCGGCGGCCCTCTCCGAACCGCTCGCCGTCTGCGTCCACGGCATGACCGAGCAGTGCTGCCTCGCCGGGGTCGAGACCGTCCTGGTGGCGGGGCCAGGCCCCATCGGCCTTTGCTGCGCCCAGGTGGCGGTCGCCTCCGGCTGCCGGGTCATCGTCGCAGGCACCTCCCGTGACGCGCACCGCCTCGCCCTGGCCGGACGACTGGGGGCGGAGCGGACGGTGAATGTTGAGGCAGAAGACCTCGAGAAGGTGGTCGGCGGCCTGACCGGGGGCTGGGGGGTGGACATGGCCGTTGACGCCGCGGGCGCCGCCGCCGCCTCGCGCGCCTGCCTGGAGTACGTCCGGAAGGGCGGACAGCTCCTTCAGGTCGGCCTGCCGGGCAAACCGGTCGGGGTGAACCTCACCCTTCTGGCCTGGAAGGAGGTACGCCTGACGGGGACGTTCGGCCAGAAATTCTCCGCCTGGCAGAAGGCCCTCCGCCTCATGGAGGAAGGGAAGGTGGACATGGAAGCCTTGGTCTCGGACACCCTGCCCCTCGAGGATTGGGAGACAGGATTCAAGCGAATGGAGCGGGGCGAAGGCCTCAAGATTCTTTTCGCGCTCGACCGGACCTAATCCCCGCCGGGTTCGTTTCCCGCCAGCGCGCCCTCCCTTGCGGGCTACCTGATGATCTTCGTTTCGCTCTCTGCTCCCCCCTTTTTCATCTGCGCCGACCTGTAGAACTCCTGCGACCTTCTCCTCTTCGGCGCCTTCCGCCGCGTGAAGCCCCTCGGGGAGGAAAGAGAGGCAAAAACCCCCACTACGGAACTACGAAAATAGGCAAACCACACCCCCGACGCCCCAATAAACACAAGAACAGAGACGGCGAACGCGATGAGAATATTCCCCAGGGCCTTCCAGGCCGAAAATCCCTGCGCCTCTCCCAGGCATTTCAGGAAAACGACGACGGTCCAGACGCCGATCGCGATCTCGACAAACGCGAATCCCGCTATCACGAGTGTCGCCCCGGGATGCGCGTCGAGATAGGGCGTCTCGCGCATGAAAAGCTCTCTTCCGGCCAGCGCCAGTTCCGGAATCCAGATGGGTAGCGCCCAGACGAGGAGAACAGCCGGCCAGGCGTTGGCCGTCCGCACGTGCGTGGCGGGGGCTTGCCCCCCGATCCAGCGCCCCGTCTACAGCACGAACCCGCCCACAACGTAGAGCCAAATCAAGCCGCCGATAACTCCGGCGACCAGGATGATAACCGGTACGGAAAAAAACTCGGCCTCGTTCCGCAAGGCGGCCTTGCCCACAGACTGCGAAAAAACCGCCCAGCATGGCAAGAGTCACCACCATCCGCGCCCGCATCGTGAACCAGGGGCTGCATCCCGCGGCGGTTTCCATCAAATCCCTCCTAATCCGAAGTGTCATTCCGGGAAAAGGGTTCACAACAGTCGAGGAAAGATCTCTTCTTTGATCTCTTTCAGCATCCCGGCAAGGTCCGTACCCGGCATCATATACAGGGCGGGATATTTCAGGCCGCCGCGGGCGAATTCCAGGAGCCGCTCGGCGCACGCATCGGGCGGGCCAACGACGGTGAGCTTCCCGCACCACGCGTCCGGGACCGCCGCGAGGGCGCCTTCCGCATCGCCCCGGGCGTAGGCCGCCTGCACCCTGACGCGCACTTCCCCTACCTCCGCGTCGGCGATCCCGGCCATGCGGAAAACCTTGGGTACGATTGCGAGAGGGCTTGCAAGGCGCGGCGCGATCATCTGGCGGGCGAAGCGCCCTCCCCGTTTCAGGTCTCTCTCCAGGGCGAGGGGGATATAGGAGCTGAGTTCGACCTCTCCGGGCGCGCGGCCCGCCGTCTCGAGACCCGCCTCGACGCAGTGAAGGGCGTCGGCGAGAAAAGCCGGGGTGGTGAAATAGCTGAGGAGTACGCCGTCCGCCAGCCCGCCCGCCATCTCCAGCGTCCGCGCCCCCATGGTGCCGACGAACAGGGGGACGGTCCCCGGCCGCACCGGGACGGAAATCCGGCCGGCCGCCCCCTCGCCGCCGGAGAGTAGGGCGCGAATCTCCTGGACGGAATCGCGGAGAAAAGGAAGGGGCTTCGATGTCGCGCCCATGGCCTCCCGCACCGAGGTCGCCACGCCCAAGCCGAGGATGAAGCGGCCGCCCGAGAGCGCGTCCAGGGCCGCCGCCTCCATGGTCGTCACCGCGTTCGGACGGGTGTACGGGCTCACGATACCTGTCCCGACGCCGACCCGGGAGGTCCGCGCGAGGGCGGCGGCGCACTGGGCGAAGGCGCCCGCGGCCAGGTACCGCTCGGCAATCCAAACCCGCCGAAAGCCCAGCGCCTCGGCCTGCGCGACGGCGTCCACCACCTCCCCTACCCCGAACTGGGCAGCCGAAAGTCCAAGCTCGATGCCTTCAAACCGTTCAGCCATACCCTCCTCCTCTCTCCCGAACCGCGCACCACGGGGTTCCTCCAGGACCGGCCCTCATTCCAAGGGCTTGAACTCGCCCAGGGTGGTGGAGATGGGCTCCGCGACGGTCGGGTGGATATGCACGGCACACTGAATCACGGTGTAGGGCACATATTATTGTTAGGAGCGTTCGACTCCTTCTAAGCTCCCTTGGGCCGCAGGGGGCGCACAAGTCCACGCGGCGCACATCCCCAACCTTCCGGCCCAGAGGTTTTCTCCGTTTTCATGGCCCGGCTTGATCATCCTAAACACACTTCGGCAACACTCCTTTCGCGAAAAGTCCCATTGACTCGTCGAAATCCTGGACGGGGGGATCGATCATGAGGGAGCCGACGCCGTAGCCCTCGATCTCCTTGATCCGGGAGACGCACTCCGCCGCGGTGCCGGTGATGGTGAAGCGGTCCAGGATGTAGTCGGTGATGAGGGGGATGTGCTTAGGGCTGCGCCAGTCGGTGACGTCGAAATTATCCAGCAAATTCTGGATCTCGGGCTTGTACTGGTCGGGGACAGAATCCAGGGTGGCCCGGAAGTTGTGGTGGGCCCGGTTGGCGACGCGGGCGCGCACCTTCTCCCGGGCGGCGGCGCCGTCCGGGTCCACCGAACACATGGCGCCGAAGATGATGTGCAGCGGCCCGAGGGCAGGGTCGCGCACCTCGAAGCCCTTGTCGATGTTCCCCGTCACCCAGGCCACCGTCTCCTTGTTGACCCCGGAGCCGATGATGACGCCGTCCGCGATCTCGGCAGCAAGCTGAATGGTCCGGGGCCCTTCGGCGGAGAGGTAGATCGGAATATCCCGCTTGCACCACTTGAGCGATACCTTCGAACCCCCCACCTCCACCTCCTCCCCTCGGAGGAGGCCCCGGATGACGTGGACGGACTCGCGCATCCGCTTCAGCGAGGCCATCTTCTTCCCCAGGGCGTAGACCGGAGTATCCCCCGAGCCGATGCCCATGAGGGAGCGGCCACCCGAGAGCTCGTCCAGGGTGGCGATGGTGGTGGCGTTCACCGAGTCGTCGTGCAGGACCGGGTTGGTGATCCCGGGCCCGATCGAGATTCGGGCGGTGTTCAGGATGGCGAGGGCCTGGGCGATGTTGTGGTCGCGGCAAGAGAGGTGGCTCTCGGCGATCCAGAGCTGGTCGAAGCCGGCGGCCTCGGCGAGCTTGGCACGCTGGACGAGGCGGTCCAGATCGTCGGGGATGAGGTGCAGACTAATGCGCAGGCCCATTCTTTCCCTCCTCTTAATATAAAGGCGCGACGGTATCGGGATTCGTTTGGCTTCCGGGACAATTTACTGGGAGTTTTTCGCACGATCAAACGCCCCGGGGGACCTCTCCCCGGTGGGGTGACGACCCAGTTCATCGTGGGGGGCAGGCGGTGAGATCGACGCGCAGCTTCTGGGGATCTCCCATTCCCTTCGGCGGAAAGGCCTCCTCCGCCACGCCCACTTCAACGCCTTCGTCCCGGTGCGCGAGACGGCGATGGAGGGGCTGTCCGCCGCGCCCCGCCTGCGCGAGCGCCGCCTCTACCAAGCGGAAAACCTTCTTCGGAAGTACGGCTTTCCCCTCGGTGAGATTCCGGTGGACGGGGCGGGCCGCCTCGACCTGGCGGCCGACCCCAAGCTGGCTTAGGCCCGGGCGAATCCGACCTTCTTCCCGGTCGAGGTCACCCGGGTCGGCTACGAGGAGCTGCTCCGGGCTGCCGGGGGTGGGGCCGGTCTGAGCGCGGCGGCTCGTCGAGGCCCGGGGTTCCGTATATTTTCGCGATTTCCGGAGTTTCGGCCCCATTCGCCGCTCCGCCTCGGGCTGGCTCGCGCCATGGGCCGCTGCGGCAACACAGATCCCGATCCTGCTCTCCTCGGGGAAAAATCGGGGATATGGGGTCGCCCGGCGGAACCTGCCCCCCTGCGCCTTCCGCTGAGGGGGGGGCGCTCCTCATTATTTCTTCGGGGGAGGATTCCAGAAAGAAGTCTTCCGCCGCCCAAGTTTTTCAAGCAACTTCCACCGCTCGGCCTGAAGATCGGGCATCCGGGTGACGTAATCGTCCCACGCTCGGGCGCGGTAGTTTTTGATGCCCCACAACTGGGAGCACTCGGCGAGCGGCAGGATGGCCTCCTCTGTTCCCGGGGTGAATTCCCGCCAAGCCCGAACGTCCTCTTCCGACCGGAAGAGATTCATTCGGTTTCAGACGTAGGCCTTGTCCTCAAACCATTTGGCGTAGGGAACGTTCACGTAGGCGCAGATGGTCCCCGGCTCGGCGACGAGGACCTCGCCGTCACACATATCGACGCGAAGCGGTTCCCCGGAATGGACACAGTTTGTGTCAACCCGCAGCGTCTTTCCTGGGAAAAGCCAGCACACTGAAAGAGACTCGAAGCCGCAAATCGTGTACCACTTCTGCTCGCCGTCCACCGTGATCCGGTTGTGGGTGGGAAAATTCGCGAAGGGAGAAAAGGCGGCGATGTGCTCCATCCCGGGATGAAACCAGCCGGGAAAATGACTCTCCATCAGGTCCGTGACCGCCCGGCGGGCTTCCTCGACCGGAATGTCGAGGGTGCGCGCTAAGTCGGTGAAATGAGGCGCCCAGCCGGTCTCCAGAATGGTGTCCCGGATGACGCAATAAGTTCTGTCCAATGAGGGAGTATCGCGCATGTGGGGTGCTCCCTTGTTGCCGCCAACTGGATACGTCATTCGTAAGAGACGGCTGAGGAATAGCGCGGATCTTCATGCCACGCCCAATACTTTTGGCGGATCGCCAACGTCAAAGAACCGGGGCGCCCATCCGCCACCGCCTTTCCGTCAACTCTCGTCACCGGCATCACGCCGCCCGCGGTGCTCGTGAGGAAAACCTCCTCGGCCCCCAGAACTTGCTCCGCACGGACAATCCCTATATCCATTTGCACTTCGAGCTCTCCCGCCAGTCCGATCACCGTTTTCCGCGTTATCCCTTCCAGGACGCCCCGCTTGGGCGTCGCGAGCCGGCCATTCCGGAAGACGAACAAGTTGAACCCGGGACCCTCGGTCACGCAGCCATCCTCATCCAACAACACGGCGGTATCACCGCCCCGGTCGAAAGCCTCGTAAAGCCCGCGCACCAAGTCCATCCAATGGTAGTTCTTCACCTTCGGGTCAACCGACTCGGGCGGAATTCGGCGCACTCCACTGACGATCAGATGCACCCCACGCTCCTGCATTTCCGGATCGGCAATCCAGATAAAAGGCACAACAAAGGCGTAAAAGCGATTTTCGCACCGGCGGGGATCCCGCGTTCCGGAAGGAGGCAGTCCACGCGTGCAGATCATTTCCACATAAGCGTCGCGGAGGCCGCTTCGGCGCACACAATTCAATAATATACTCCGAATACCATCGCGGCTGTGGGGCAATTTCATATGAATGTTTTCAATGCTGCGCAGAAATCGATCGAGATGATCTTCGAGGCGGAAAAAGCGTCCTTTCCAGACGTGGGCGACGTCGTAGGTGGCGTCCGATCTTAATAATCCCCAATCCATGATGGGAATTCGCGCCTCTTCAATGGGGACGAACTCCCCGTCAATGAACGCGACGCCATCTCCAGACGAGCCGGCATTGTTTCGATTCACGACGGAACCTCATTTATTCTGGTTTCATTCCTGCACTGATTTCTCCTATATTCCAATATGAAAACGGATGCTCGAATCATGCAAGTGCGTTCTCCCTTTCCCTTTATTATTCTTTATTATCATTGGATCAAGCCTTCTTGACGGAGAATATTCCGGCGGCTATATTCAGCCCGTTTTGTTTGCAGTTTCCATCCCGCTTACAAGGCCCCATCGTCTAGCGGTTAGGACACCGGCCTCTCACGCCGGTAACGGGGGTTCGAGTCCCCCTGGGGTCACCAACCTTAGGGGCCCTAATCGTAGCTTAGACGACCAATTTCCGTGATTTTGTTCGGGGCACCTTTTCCTCGATTTCGATTTTCTCGATGACCTCCCCGAGCAGGACTTTTCGGTCCTAAATGTCGCCCAGGCGCATGGTGGCCTCAAATCGCTCCACCATCTCCTGGGCAGGTCAATTCAAGCCCGAACAATTGTTGCAACGATCCCCCCCCCGACAGGTCCCTGGTGGAACACCAGACCCGCTGAGACATAGACCGCCGGATCCTGAACGACAGAAGCGATGACAGCGTTCGCCACCGCACGGACGGGCCGGGTACCGAGTACGGAGTCCGTCAGCAGGGTCGTCCGCTTGTTGAACAGGAGTCCGTCCCACGGCGCGCCCGCCTTGGCCAGCACGTGCACCACCCGCCCCAAGTCGGCCTGGCTAGGCAGGCCATCGAACTCAAGCCCAGCGTTACGAAGTGCTTGGCGAACGGCCTCGGCGTCAATCAGATGCTGAAGCACCGCGCGGCCAATCCGATACGGACTCACGGAATTTGAGATGTTTCCAAGAACCACCACCTCACAGCGCATGAGTTCCACTCCGGCCGAGCATGAAACCATTTCAGAATAAAGATCCCCCCTGGCGCAGACATCTCCGGAACCGATCTTCGAGCGATCGATCTCGCCCAGCCCAACCGCCGCACCGAGGGCAGAGCAGCCATTGGAAAGGCCCATCGAGCGGGTGGTGTCAGTTGAGACGACTTTTTTCCCGCGGCTTGCAGCATCGTTGATCCGGTCTGAGGTGAGAAGAGGACACTTAACTTGCACGTAGCCCACATCGCCCAGGGATTCGATTCCGGCGTCTTGCATGGCTGTGCGGGAGGCCTCCGCCACGAGGTCAATATGAGTCATGGTTCCGATCTCTTCGGGGAACAGATCGCGGGTAAAACCCAATCCCAACGTCAGGCGCTTTTCGTTCGACCGGGGTGTTCCCTCAGGAACATTTTTCTTAGCAAAGGCCACAGCATGCGGGCTCATTACGCCCTCACACCCCCCGGACATAACCATGGCGCAACGGGCCTGGACTTCTTCTCTGCCGAGAGACAGCGTCTCCATCAGATAGTCTTCGAACGAGTGCAACGCATAGGGGCGCGAAAAGTCGTTTACCCTTCCGTTCCCTTCGGTCTTGGCGAAGATGGCCATAATATTGGGCGCTGTTATTATTCCACCGCTGACCGCTTCAGCCAGGCCAGAGACATCCTCCGGACCCGACATCTGAAACTTGGCAATCTCCACATCAATCATGTTTCCGGCACCCCCCTCTTGATTTTGGGCAGGAAGATAAAGCCTGGTTCGGATGGTTACACCGTTTTCAAATCGGCGCGTTGGACCACTCCGGCCGAGGCGGCCTGGGCCCCCTCCAGGATCCGCCTCTCCTTCTCTGGGCTGATCCACGTGAGCTTCCCATCCGCCAGGAGCGGTTCCCCGTCCACCCAAACCCGCCGTACCTCGGAGCCGTTGGACTGATACACCAACACAGAAGGAACGTGGTGTATGGGGTACAGGTGGGGCTGTTCCAGATCGAAGAGGACCAGGTCGGCCCTCTTGCCCGGCTCGATGCTGCCGATCTCCTCTTCCAGCCCTAGGGCCATGGCGCCGTTGCGGGTGGCCATGTCCAGAACCTGCTGGGCGGTCATGGCTGCCGGATCCGCGTTTACTCCCTTGTGCAGCAGACAGGCGAGGCGCATCTCCCAGAACATGTTCGCTGTGTCGTTGCAGTTGGCATTATCGGTACCCAGGGCAACCGGAATCCCCGCCATGCGCATCCGGGGCACCGGGGAGACGCCGGAGCCGAGATAGAGATTGCTTGAGGGCAGATGGATCGGTTTTACCTCCGACTCACGGAGGAGGCGGATGTCCTCGTCCTTCAGGTGAATGCAGTGCGCGGCGAGAAGATCGGTCGAGAGCAACCCCCAGGCCGCCAGGTGCTGGACCACGGGAAGCCCGCCCACCTCGGACTCCATGGAGTCTTCCGCCACGTGGGTCGAAACGCGTAGGTTTCTCTCCTTCGCCCACCTCGAAACATCCCGGAACGTTTCTCCCTTGACATAGACCGGGATGGCCGGGCCGGGCCAAACAAGAATCCGACCCCCGTGAAACTTGCCATGAAGAAACTCCATCTCCGCGAGAAACGCCTCACCGGTCTTGCGGTGATGGGGATAATCGCGCGGCCAAGCGGCCGTGAGCGACGCGGCACGCTCGGCTAACTTTCCCGTTGGCGCCTGCTCATTGAAGCAGAGAACAAATACGCTCCGCAATCCGATCTCGGCGAGCGCGTTCAGCATGGCCACCGACAGAGGCCGCTCCACACGTTCGTTCGTGACTACCGTGGTGGTGCCGGAGCGGATGGCTTCGATCGCGAAGAGTTTCGTCGCCATCTCGGCGTTTTCGGGCGTGCAGGCCGCTAGGCCGGGCGCCATGACGTTGAGCCGCCAATCCATCAGCCGGCGATCCGCGCTCAACCCTCCGCGCAGAAGAATGCACAAAATGTGGCTGTGGGCGTTCACCAGACCGGGCAGCAGCGCCATGCCCTCGGCCTCGACCACCTCCGCCCCGCTCTCCCGGACGTCGGGGGTTTCATAGAGGCGGGCAATTCGACCCTCCTCGATGAGGACCGAGCCCCGGACGATGATCTGGCGGGATTCGTTCTGGGTCAGGATGTGGGCGTTTCGGATGAGGGTCCGTTTGGCCATAGATAGTTTATCCCCATCTCAAGAGATGATTCAAATCTCGATTCCCTCGACCAGTTCCGTGTGGCCGAAATCCTCATCCTAGTTATCGGCATGGGGGAGGAAGATGCTGATTTGACGGGAGATGCGCTCCTCCATTAACCTGCCCTCGATAGTGGCACCACTCCCTACATTATCTCAGAAGCCAATTTCGGAGAATGTGGCGGGCTGAGGCAGGGGGCTGAAGGGGGATGCCACCCTTCTCTCTGCCTGATTCAAGGAAATCCTCAAACTGAACAACTTAGAAGCGATCCACGAGTTTCTCTTTTGTGTCTTTCGAAATTGGCCCTTCTTCAGTTAATTCACGAATTTCCTTTTCGGAAGTAAAGAAACCGGTTTCAAAGGAAATCAACGCGAACAAGACAAAAACTCCCACGATCAAATCAATCCATCAACTATTAATTTTGTTAATCGTAAAAACTGCAATCCCAAGGCATATGAGACCATATATTATTAGAACATATCTGCGGCTGATTGGCGCCAAACCTGGACGACCAATCATTTGCGTGCTATCTATTACTTAAAATGGATCTGCTGCTAAGTCCCTGCCACATGATGGGCAAAGGAAATGCATGTAGCCAATTGATGAATCCTTACCAAGCCACTTGAAAACCTGAGATTCAGGGACTGTACCAAATCCCGCTGGGGTCACCACAGCTTCTTCCTTGCGAACCCTCAACGACCGACCCAGAACATCCCACCGCCTCTATTGCACCAGCATAACACCCATCCGGCCGATGCCAGGAATGAGATAAGGAAAAAAAGAAGAACATCTCAATAAAGGTTCCGGTTAATGATTTTCTGGAGTGGGGAGAATGGCCTCTGGGACGAATCCTTCACGGAGTTTTGCTTGCACGCGGAAAAGGGGCACCGCTCCTCCTCCCGGCCCGCATGGGCCGCTGCCCGCTCTGCGAGACTTCCGGACTAGAAGTTTTCTGCTATTAAACGCGAAATTCTACTGTCCTGAATTCGTTTTGTAGATAGAGGATCGGCGCAGCCAAAATATTTCCCTTTCGCTGCCTTACTGTGCCAAATAGCCTCCATCCACCACGAGGCTTGTCCCGTGAATGAAATTCGCCTCATCCGAGGCGAGAAAGGCAGCCGCGGCCGCCACCTCCTCGGGGGTACCAAACCGCCCCATCGGAACGGCGTTGAGCATGGCTTTCCGCCCTTCGGGGTCGTCCTGGTAACGATCGAGGCTGTACTCGGTCAAGATCGGCCCTGGGCTGATGGCGGTGACGCCAATCTTCACCGGGGCAAGCTCCACTGCCATCTGACGGGTCAGGTTGAGAATGGCTCCTTTGGCGGCACAGTAGACTGATACCCCCGGCGTTCCGATGTGCCCGCGCTCCGAGGCGATGTGGATGATCCGGCCCCTTCCGTCGCGCGGCATGTGGGGGAGAACGTACTGGCTCGCGAAGAAGCACGCCTTAAGATCCACCGCCATGAGGCGGTCCCACTCCTCCTCGGTCACCTCGCCGATGGGTTTTTCGAGGCGGATGCCGGCATTGTTCACCAAAATGTCCACCCGGTCGAGCTCGCAGACCGTCTCCTCCACCATTCGCTTCAAATCATCCAGTTGGCCCACATCCACCTCCATGACATGCACCTTCCGTCCCATGGCACGGAAACTTTCGGCGTCCTCCTCCATCGTTTCAATGCGGTCCACGGAGGAAAGGGAAAGGTTTGCGCCCTCTTCCGCAAAACGCTTTGCAATGGCCCGTCCAATGCCCGCAGATGCGCCGGTAACGATAGCAACACGATTGGAGAGTCGCATTTCCTCCTCCTCTTGATTCCATCGACAAACCGTTTGAAACAAAACAAAACCCACAGCACAAAGGCAAAGAAAATATCATCTGCACCCGACCGGCCGCCAGAAGGAAACCCCGCAATGCCACGAAAAAAGCACCCCGCCGATCTCAATGGGAAACCTCACAAATGGCATCTATAATATAATGTGCTTATTATAGTATCTCCCTTCCGGAGGGTGCATCGGGAAAGGTGGGAGTAAGACCACCTTTTGAATGGGGAAGGAAGGTTAGATGACGAAATCTGACCGCGACTATCTCTCCTCGGAAATAATTCTTCCGAGCCCTCGCCTTTTTCTCCGATATCTGTTCCTCGGTTTTCTTCTCCTCGCTTTCGCTCTCTTCTTTGTGCTCGTTCACGAATTCCGAGAATTATTATTGCGAATATCCGCCGATCCTATGGGAGGTAATACCAGGAGTTTGAAGGATATGATCCTTTCCTTCGGATGGTGGACACCCGCAATTTCATTCTTCCTCATGATCCTGCAAACACTTGCTGCGCCCCTCCCGGCTTTTGTCCTCGCCATGGCAAACGCTATGGCCTTCGGGCCATTATACGGATTCATCCTAACCAGCGTATCGGCGCTTACCGCCTCCTTCGTCGCTTTCTACCTCACCCGGTGGCTGGGAAGGCCCTTCCTTGAACGGCGGATTCGCCTCGGCTCGATGGCTACTTTCGACGCCATGCTGGAAAACTATGGTGCGTGGGGTGTCCTCATCCTTCGGCTTTTCCCCCTGGTGTCGTTCGACTTCGTAAGCTTCGCCGCGGGATTCACGGCCATGCGCGCAAGCACCTTCGGGCTTGCAACGTTAGCGGGAATGCTTCTCGCCACAGCCGCTTATACCCTCCTGGGCGACGCAACTGATTCCGCCAACCACTACTCCCTCATCGGCGGCGCTACGCTTCTCGTTCTGCCGTTGGTCGGATCAGTAATATTTAGGAGGTTTCGCCTTTACAAGTCCAATACTGTCTTGGCGGTTGTAAGGGAGGAAGGGGCCGAAGAATTTGCCGATCGATCAGGCTACAGAAAATCAGAATAATAGCCTACTTCAGATATGTGATCCGATAAATGACCCCTGCGTGGTCGTCTGAAACGAGAAGGGCCCCGTCCGGCATGACGAGCACGTCCACGGGCCGCCCCCAAACGGTCCTCCCCTGCAGCCAACCCTCTGCAAAAACTTCATAGCTCGCAGTCTGATTATTCTTAAGCCGGACCAGCATCAACCGATAGCCGATGGGCGTGCTCCGGTTCCATGAGCCGTGCTCGGCGATGATGATTTGATTCTGGTATTCGGGGGGAAACATAGTCCCTGCATAGAACCGCATTCCAAGAGCCGCCACATGAGGCCCAAGTTCCCTCGAGGCCGGCTCGTAGTCTCCGCACCTACGCCCTCGGCCGAATCCGGGATCCGGCAATGATTTTCCGTGGCAGTAGGGGAAGCCGAAGTGCATTCCCTTGCGGGGAGAATGGTTCAACTCATCGGGCGGAAGGTCGTCCCCCATCAAGTCCCGACCGTTGTCTGTGAACCATAGCTCCTTGGTCCTTGGATGCCAGTCGAAGCCGACTGAGTTCCGCACCCCCCGGGCGAATACTTCGAGGCCACTGCCGTCCGGGCGCATGCGCAATATTGCGCCGAAGGGATCCCTCAGATCGCAGATGTTGCAAGGCGCCCCCACCGGGACATAGAGCATCCCATCCGGCCCGAAACGGATGAATTTCCAGCCATGGCGGTTCCGAGAGGGGAAGGCATCGTTCACCACAACGGGCACGGGGGGATTTTCCAAGCGGGATTCGATACCGTCGAACCGAAGGACTCGGTTCACCTCCGCCACATAGAGCGAACCATCCCGGAAAGCCACTCCGTTCGGCATGAAAAGCCTAGCAGCGATTACGTATACCTCGTCCGCCTTTCCGTCGCGATCGCGATCCCGAACAGCATACACACTTCCCGCCCGACGTGTCCCGACGAAGAGAGTGCCGTTCGGGCTGAGCGCAAGCGAGCGCGCATTAGGAAGATTTTCCGCAAAAAACCCGATTCGGAATCCCGGCGGGAGCTTAATCCGGCCCAGATTTATCTCCTGGCCAACGGCGGGAAAGAAAGAAGAGATGAGGAGGAGAGGGATAAACGAGAAAAAAATCACGCGAGACAAAGCGATGAAACAAAAAAAGCATGCATTCATTTCTCGGATTCCAGGGAAACGATCAGATGGTATTTATATGCTGACCTGGAAATTGGGAATGTGAACCAGCGCCTCCGCCTCAGATGAAGACCCGCGGGCAAGATCCTCGAGCGTAGTCTCTTCCAATGTCCGATCGATTGCCGCCTCAAGCTTTTGCCAAAGTAGGCGGCTGCCGCATATTGATACATTGGGGCACGGCGTCGAAGGAGGGGTTTCTCCGCAATCCACGGGTTTGATATGTTCCTCAACGGCTGCAAGAACGGCTTTCATCGTCACCTTCGTGGGGGGCAGACCGAGTACATATCCGCCGCCCGGACCCCGCGTGCTCTTTACGAGGTTGGCCCGGCGCATTTTGACGAAGAGCTGTTCGAGATAATGCTGGCTAATATCCTGGCGGGCCGCTATCTCCGGGAGGGGTATGGGGTGGGTCTGGGAATTTCTCGCTAAGTCAATAATGGCGAGCACGGCGTACCGCCCTTTTGTTGAGATCTTCATGTGTTGTTGCTCACCGGTTGCAACGTTTTTGTCGGGCGGAAGTCCTTCTTTTTCCTGTCCCACTGGAAGATCTCGCACGAACTGACTTCACCGCCCATAACGCTTATCACGATGTACTCTGCATCCGGAAAAGATGGCAAATCTCCAAATGGGACGGCCGCGTCCCTATCCTCTTGGGAGAAGTAGGCCTCCTCATCGGGGTGGCTATGAAAAATCCCCCGGATGACCTCCGCCCGCTCATCCGTTTCCCGGGCGATACGGGCGAATTCAACAGGATCGATGAAAAATGCCTGCCTTGCCGTGCGAGGATAGGACTCGGGATCGCGCGCATGCATTTCGTCCTGAATGTTCCGACAGGGGAAAAGCCGCAACCCGTTCCGTCCAATTCCCTCTTCCGCCGCGCGGGGGCCTACTATCAGACCGCAACACTCGTTCGGGTACGCCTCCGTAGCGTGTGCGTACATCGTTTCAATTTGTTCCTGAGTCAACCACACCCTTCACACCCCCTCAACGCCTTCCGCTGAGATAGCGATCGCCGCCATCAGGGAAAACCGTAACGACGACGCCCTTTTTGAGCCGGACGACGAAACTACCTTCTCCGAGCGCAAGCCGGTCAACAATACCGTAGCTCGCCTCCGTGTCTGCTAATATCAAATCATCGTGCATCGATTCGTCTTTGCCAACGGGTTCAGTCTCCTCCCGCAATTGCCGGAACAATCGAGAGTTCATCTCCCTCCTTCACTTCGGTATTCTCTCCTTGAAGGAACCGAATATCCTCTTGATTCACGTAAATGTTGACAAACCGTCGGAGCTTGTCATTATCGTCATAAAGCCTCTGCCGAATGCCCGAATGGGCACTATCCAAATTTACAAGGACTTCTTTCACCGTTTGCCCTTCGAGTTGAACCACATCTTTCTGCTGGGTAAATTCTTGAAGAGGTGTGGGAATGTGAACATGTACGCCCATTTCTATTCTCCCCTCGAGGGCCAATCTCCGGCCGCTCCCAGCTGCGCCGGGAAAAGACAACCAAAGTTAGACCACAAATGATTAATACTAATGAAAATGTTGATCCAAACTGTAATAACGCTCCGCTCCATCGGGCAATATTACGACAACGTTCTTATCGTTTGACATTTCCCTTGCTATCCGGAGAGCGGCGCAAGTAGCAGCACCGGAGGAAATCCCTGCGCCGATGCCCTCCTCCCGGTTCAGGGTCTTCGCATAATCGAAGGCATCTTCGTCCGTAACGAGTTCTATTCGATCGATAATCTCCTGGTTTAGCACATTGGGGATGAAACCTGCCCCAATACCTTGAATGTGGTGTGGCTTCGCCTCCCCGCCCTGGAGAACGGATGAGGCCGCGGGCTCAACGCCCACCACCAATGCTCCCGGTTGCTTGGTTTTCAGGACCTCACCCACACCGGTGATGGTCCCGCCGGTGCCCACTCCGGCCACGAATGCATCTACGGCATTGGCCCCCATGTCCTTGAGGATTTCTCTTGCCGTGGTTCGGCGGTGAATCTCGGGGTTGGCCGGATTGTTGAACTGCTGGGGCATAAAATAGTCTGGATGCTCGGCCAAGATTTCCTCCGCCTTGAGGACCGATTCGTACATTCCACCTTCGGCGGAGGTGAAAACTACTTCGGCTCCGTATCTGGCCAGGAGGGATTTTCGCTCATGGCTCATACTTTCACTGAGGACGATGATCACCCTGTAATCTTTGATTGCCCCCACCATGGCGAGCCCGATCCCCGTATTTCCGCTCGTGGGCTCGACAATTGTGCCTCCTGGGCTCAAAAGACCCCGTATTTCAGCATCAATGACCATGCTGTGGGCGATCCGATCCTTCACGCTTCCGCCAGGATTGAACTGTTCCAGCTTGGCGTAGACCCGCGCACCCTTCGATTCGGGGAGTCGTTGCAAGCGTACCAGGGGCGTTCCCCCGATGAACTCAAGAACAGAGGGAAGCGCCCGAAGTGCGAGCGTTGGCCGCCCTCGGGCGCTAAGGACCATTGCATCCTCTCTTCATTTTGCCCTAAAAAAAGCGTTAAATGGCGTTAAAAAAAGGTAGTGGAACAAGGAGAATATAATTCCCAAATAAATTTGTCAAGATTAGAGTGGTATTTACCCCTCTGCGGGCCTAATTCGCCATCAATTGCAGGGATAAAGTAAGAAATTTCCATTTTCACAATATTTTGCCTCTATTTATTGGAAGTGATACATTCAACATTTCAGAATGGAAGCGTGGGGCCACTATCGGCAGGATATTGGTCCGTCAGCGGGGGCCCCACAATAGGTAACTTAAGGCAAGCGACGCTTACCCAAAGCCTGCGAAGGAGCCTTCACTCATGTCCTCGGACCGGAGACGGCTCCCTCCAGTCGCCCTCACCATAGCTGGTTCAGACTCCGGCGGCGGGGCCGGGGCTCAAGCCGACCTCAAGACATTTACGGCCTTCGGCGTTTACGGGGCTTCCGCCCTCACCGCCCTCACCGCCCAAAACACTGTTGGCGTCCAAGCCGTCCACGCGGTCCCTCTTGATTTCATCGCCCGGCAGATCGATTCAGTTTGCTCGGACTTTCCTGTCGCCGCAACCAAGGTGGGAATGCTTGCGACCGCCGCCGTCATTGAAACGGTGGCGGAAAAATCTACCGAACATAATCTTCTCCACATCGTCCTCGATCCGGTCATGGTGGCCAAAAGCGGAGACCGTCTTCTCGCTCCCGATGCGCGGGATGCCCTAGTGAAACACCTCTTCCCTCTCTCGAAAATCATCACACCCAACGTCGAGGAGGCCCGCGAGCTTATTGGCGGCGAAAAAATCTTGAACGTCGAGGCAATGCGGGAGGCAACCCTGAAACTCCACGACCTTGGCGCACCCTGCGTTCTCCTCAAGGGAGGGCACGTCACCGAGGGCGCCGTGGATATCCTTTTCGACGGGAAGGAAATAACTCTTTTTGAGGGGCGCAGAGTGGACACCCCACATACCCACGGGACAGGCTGT
>CAZUHN010000051.1:0-15305 GCA_964620535.1 uncultured Nitrospinaceae bacterium
GCCGCGCGGAGCGGGTTGCGCGCCACCCCCGTCGTTTTCGGGGGAGACGAGATGGTGGTCGGCTTCGACCGGGGGCGGCTCGAAGGCCCGGGGGTGGGAGTTGGGGGCCGGGGGCGGCCCCCGCTGGACCCTCCGCAGGGGGAGGAGACGGGAATCGCGCGGGACTCCGGCCCCCTGCCGCCCTTGGCAGGGATGCGGGGCGGGTGATACATTAATGGGGGCCTGTGAGGCTTCTTTTTTTCTTCCGGACCTGTCTATTGCCGTTTCATCCAGCCCTGGAGTTCAACTTGGGCCAAAGGGATTTTGACATCATCATCGTGGGCGCCGGCCCGGCCGGCCTCACGGCGGGACTCTACGCCGCCCGCTCGAAGCTGAACGTCGCCTGCTACGAAAAGCTCGCCCCCGGCGGTGAGATTCTCAACACCGAGTACGTTGAGGACTACCCCGGCTTCGAGCTCATCGGCGGGCCCGAGCTCGCCCAGAAGTTCACCGACCACGCCGTCAAGTTCGGCCTGAAAATCGAGATGGAGGAGGTCCTCGAGATTCACAAGGACGGGGAGGACTTCCTGGTCACCACCGATGCGGGTGCGCGCCGTTGCGGCGCGGTCATCTTCACGCCGGGGGGCCATCCCCGCAAGCTGGGGATCTGCGGCGAGGAAAAGTACGCGGGCAAGGGCGTCAGCTACTGCGCCCTTTGCGACGGGGCCTTCTTCCAGGACGAGGTCATCACCGTCGTCGGCGGGGGGGCTAGCGCGGTCGAGGAGGGCCATTTCCTCACCAAATTCGGCTCGAAGGTCTACCTCGTCCACCGGCGGCAGGGATTCCGCGCCCCGGCCACTTTGCTGGACAAGTTCAGGGAACACGAAAAGTCGGAGCTGATCCTCGACACCGTTGTGGAGGAGGTCATCGGCGACGAGAAGGAGATGAAGAAGCTCCGGCTGCGCAACGTCAAGACGGGCGAGGTGAGCGAGATCGAATCCTCCGGCCTTTTCATTTTCATCGGCTTCATCCCGAACACGGACCTTATCAAGGACGACATCGGAAAGGACGTCGAGGGCTTCATCATCACCGACCAGAACATGCAGACGAATGTCCCCGGCCTGTTCGTCGCGGGGGACTGCCGCAGCCAGCTCATTCGCCAGATCACGAACGCTACGGGGGACGCCACCACGGCCGCCGTGGCGGCGGAAAAGTACCTCGAAGCGCAGGAAGATGCTATAAAGGCGAAAGGGAGGACCGCCACCGCGGCCCCTTGAATCGGCGGTGCCCCGCCGCCGGAGGCTAGGGGCGCCTGAGGGAGAAGATGGAACTCGCCCGGGCCATGAACCGTTTTTTTTTGGTGGACATCGTCAAGGGTTTGTCCGCGACGTTTCGCCACTTGTTCAAAAAGCCCGTCACGCTCCAGTACCCCAACGAGCGCTGGATCCCCCCCGAGCGCTACCGCGGCTTTCTCGGGCTCACCCGGGATTTCAAAACGGGCGAGGAATACTGCATCGGCTGCCTCAATTGTGAGAAGGCCTGCCCGGTGGACTGCATCACCATCGTCACCGCGGGCAAGGGCCGCGAGATGTACGCCGCCGAATTCTATATCGACTACATGCGGTGCATGTACTGCGGCCTCTGCAGCGAGGCCTGCCCCACCAAGCCGAAATCCATCGTCCATACCCATCAATATGAAGCACCCGGATACTTCCGCGATGACCTCGTATACGACAAGTACCGGCTCTACGACGTGTGGGAGAAAGAAGAGAACTATCGCGGGCCTCGTCCGTGGGGGAAGCTCTTCGGCCTCCGGAACCAGGAAATGACGCAGCGGCCCGAAGAGAAGCCGGAAGCCGAACCGGTCGCCTCCGCGGAGTAGCGGGCTCGAAGCCGGCATCCCCCCCCGTGAATTTTTTCACCGCTGATTTCGACGACATCCGATCCGGCAAGATTACAGACGTTTATTTCGCGCGCACCCACAAGATTCTGGAAGCCGAGGGATTGTGCAAGCGCGTCCGCGCGGAGTTCATGTTCCGGGAGCACCTTTCCGGCTGGAGCGTCTTTTGCGGCTTGGGGGAGTTCCTCTCCCTCTTGGAGGGATTGCCCCTCAACGTGCGTGCCGTCCCCGAGGGGACGGTGATCCGCCCCTTCCAGCCCGTCATCGAGATAGAGGGCGTCTATACGGATTTTGACGTCCTCGAGACCCCCCTTCTCGGGTGCATCTGCCAGGCGAGCGGAATCGCCACCAGGGCGGCGCGCTGCAAGATCGCGGCCGGGGAGCGGCAGGTCATCAGCTTCGGCGCCCGGCGGATGCACCCCGCCATCGCGCCCATGGTTGAGCGATCGGCCTACGTCGGCGGGTGTGACGGCGTGGCCACAGTCGGGGGCGCCGAACTGCTCGGCATTCCACCGGTGGGCACGATGCCGCACGCCCTCATCATCGTGATGGGGGGCCTGGTTCCGGCCCTGAAGGCTTTCGACAAAATCATTGAAGCTGACGTCCGGCGGGTGGCGCTCGTGGATACTTTCGGGGATGAAAAATTCGAAGCTCTCGCCGCCGCGAAGGCCATTTCGGACCGGCTCGCCGCCGTCCGCATCGACACGCCGGGCTCGCGGCGGGGCAGCCTGCCGCAAATACTCCGGGAGGTGCGGTGGGAGCTCGACCAGGCGGGCCATTCCCACGTCAAGCTCTTCGTTACCGGGGGCGTGGACGAGGAAAAGATCCGGGAACTGAATCCGTGGGTGGACGGAGGATACGGCGTCGGAACCTCGATCAGCTCGTCTTCGACGGTGGACTATTCGATGGATCTCATCGAGGTGGAGGGCGAGGCGGTGGCCAAGCGGGGGAAGATGTCCGGCTCGAAGCATTTTCTCAAGTGCCGCGACTGCGGTGAGGAAACCGTAATTCCCTTCCACCGTCCCTACGGGGATTGCGAAAAGTGCGGCGGGGTCATGGAACAGCTTCTCGCCACCGTTATGGCGGAGGGCAAGCGGCTCGCCGCGCCGCCCGCCCATTCGGCCGTGCGGGACAATGTGCTCCGGCAGTTGCACGCCCTGAGTTTATAGAAGGCGGTATGCAAACAGAAAACGCCTCCTCCGGCGGCCGGTTCGGCGAAATCCGGGAGTACATCGCCGCCCATGGCCGCTTCCTCCTCCTCACCCACATCGGCCCCGACGGGGACGGCCTGCTTTCCTGCGTCGCCCTGAGCCGGTATCTCCGATCCCAGGGAAAGCAGGCCACCGTCGTCACCGATGGGCCCTGCCCCCTCTTCGTGGAGCCTTTCGACCCCGACGGGTTTGTCCGCTCCCACGATGCTTTGCTCGAAACCTCGGATTGGGCGGATCGCTTCGACGCCGCCCTCGTTCTCGACACAGGAAAGCCGAGCCGGCTGGGAAAACTCCACCGCCCCCTCATCAAGAGCGGTCTTCCCGTCGGAGTGTTCGACCACCACATCCGCGAGGAGGGCGATTTCGACGGCCCCGCCGCAATCGATTCCGGTGCCGCCGCCGTGGGGGAACTCATTCTTGATTTTCTCGATGAAGAGGGAGGAGACGCCTTCGAGGACCGGGTGATTGTCCGGACGCTCCTGGCCACGCTGGTCTACGACACCGGCCAGTTCCGCTTTTCGAACACGAAGCCTGAAACCCTCAGGTGGGCGGCCCGGCTCATCGAAAAGGGGGCGGATCAAGGCGAGGCGTTCTCGATCTTCTGGGAGTCGAACAGCGCCGGCTCGATAAAGCTCCTGGGTCACCTGATGAGAAATCTTAACTTCGAATGCGGCGGGCGGCTCGCGTGGTTCACTCTCAACCAGGCGCTTTTGGATAAGTACGGCGTGAAGCGCCACGAGACAGAAGAGTACATCTCCTATCCGAGGAGCATCGCCTCGGTGGAGGTGATCGCCTATTTCACCGAAATCGGGAGAAATCTCACCCGGGTGAGCTTGCGCTCGAAAGGGCGGGTGGTCATACACGATGTTGCGCAGCAATTCGGGGGCGGCGGACACGCCTACGCCTCGGGGGCGCGGGTAGCCATGGGCCTCGAAGAGACCGGGCGCGCCGTGGCCCGAGCGCTCAACGAGAAAATCAACGCCACCCTCGGGCCGGACGGATAGGCGCGTCCTTCCGGGGCGCCGGGTCCTATATTGAATCGGAGAGGGGCGCACCGCTTCGACCCCCTTTGCCGCCGACGGGGAGGATGACTCATGAAGCTGAATCCGGTTAAGTTTGGAATCGCCTTCGGGATTGTGTACGCAGCCATTTTCTTTCTTTACGCGATCCTTGCCGCCCAGTTCGGCTGGGGCGGCGAAATAATCGAGTTGACCGGAAGTCTTTACTTTGGTTTCGGCCCATCGTTCGTGGGCGCCCTGGTCGGGGTCGTCTGGGGCCTCGCGCTCGGATTCATATTCTTCGGGGGGGCGGCCTGGATCTACAATCGCCTCCTCGGCTGACGGCCGCTTCCGTTTTGCAGAAGGGGTTTTCGGATGCCGGAACCATCGGCGGTGCGCGCCGGCCTCGTCCTGCCCGAGTCGTTCTTCGGCGAGGCGGAGTGGCGGAACGCAGTGCGGGCCCTCGCGTGGGCGGACGAGGCCGCCGCCCGGGGGGTCCGGCTCCTCCTCTTCCCCGAGGGCTACCCCGGCCCGATGACGGGGCCGCTGGATAATCCGAAATTTCCCTTCGACCCCGTCGAGGAACTCAAGAAAAAAGCGAAAGCGCATTCGATGTACATCGTTGCGGGCAACGTCGTGCGGAGCGATATCCCGGGCGCGCACCTGCTCACCCTCCGTATGTTCGGCCCGGAGGGAAAGGAGATCGCCAGCTACCGTCGCATGCAGCCCGACACCCCTCCCTTGAACGCCTATCTGTACGGCGGGAAAGCGCACCTTCTCCCCGGGGACGCGCCCTGCGTGGTCGAGACCGAGCTCGGCCGGGTCGGCCTTCAGATTTGCAGCGAACTTTTCGTTCCCGAGCTGACGCGCCTGCTCATGCTGCGGGGGGCGGAGATCATCGTCTCCCCTGTCCACGGCGTCCACAGCCGGACGGGCCTCGCCCAGACCGAGACCTGGCGCTGCATGGCCCGCGCCCGGGCGGCAGAGAACCTTTTCTACGTCCTCGTGACCCAAAACCTTTACCGGATTGAGAATTTTGATCTGTCGAAGTCGATCGCGGCCGGGGCCATGGCGGCCGGCCCGGAGAAGATGGAGGCGAGCCTCAAGGAGGAAGGGGTCCTCGTCTGCGATCTCGACATGGAACGGCTCCGGTATCTTCGCACGCGGAATTTCGACGAGGAAAATCTATCGAAGCCGGACGATTCGGACTGGCAGTTTATCGGCTGTCGCCCCGGCCAGATTTTCGAGCGGAATCCTGCTCTCTACAGGGAACTCGCCGCGCCCAGCCCGTACTCGTTCGATTACGAATACTGGCGCGAGGGGGATCTCGATGCATGGACCGCCGAGTACGAGCGCATATACGGAGGCGGGTACGGGCGCATTCAAAAAAAGCACGGCGGATCGCGGAGCTTTCCAGACCGCTAGACCCGCTGCTGGAGGGCCGCTTCGCCCGGAAGATTTGTGCTGTATGGAAATATACGCTCGTGAAGAAAAAAGAGGAGAAGAGGAGTTTTTCCGCTGCAAGACGGGCGGCCTGGAGGAGCCCCAGAGAGGCGCGGAGGGGACCGGCGCGTCCTCCTGGAGCCTGATGAGCCAACATGCGCGCCCGTTGTCCCGCGTGCGGCGAGGAGAGCCGTTTCGCACGGAGAGGCCGGGTGCGTTTCCGGTTCGACCGGACAAAGAGCTGAAGCAACTCGCTTCCGCACTACCCGCCAAAATCAAGGCGCGCGGATTCTTCTCGGGTGCGGGATTCTCGTCTTTCGCCTAAAAATTGCCTTCAACGTATGGCCGGATCGCGCCCGGCGGGCGCGCCGGTGCGCGGTGTTTATTTTATCGCCTTCGCGAGCTGCTCCCCCCGGGCGCGCATCTCCGGCTCCGGGACGTCCCCGTGGGGCAGGAAGGCCATCGCCACGAAGACGTTCTCGATCCCGCCACTGACGACGCGGTTCCGGTAAAGGGGCGAGGGGAAGCAGTTTGAGGCCGGCTCGCTTTCGCCGACGTGGCGGAGGTTCCGGTAGAAGTGATAGGCGATCACGGCGGTGGGGGGGGCCCAGCGCTCGCGGGGCGCGCCCTCCTCGTCGAGGTCCCGCACGACGCCCCCGAAGCCCCTCGTGTGCCCGTCGCCGTGTATGTACTGTCCTTCCTTAGCTTCGTCGCAGTCGTCCAGCTTGGCGAGGGTCTGGTAGGTTGTGTTCCCTAGGTCCCATCCTTCCGGAAGGGGCACCTCGTTCCGGCCGCAGGCGGGGCAAATGAAGGTGACGTTCCGGTTGTCGGCCATGCGGGTTGCCTTTTTTTGCCAGCGGGTCCTCTGCCGTGCCCCAGGCGTTCGCGGGTCCCCCTTGGTGAGGACGGAAAATCCTGCCAAATGAAGGTGCAAAGCGCAAGGAGGGCCGGCGGGGCCGCGCGCCCGAAGCACGTCCCCCGCGGCCGATGAGGGAGAGGGAGGGAGGCCTTGAGCGAGCCGCATCTTCCGGAGCGGAAAGTCGTCCCCCGGGGGAGGGGCCGATGGCCGGCGCGACTCCGGCGCGGCGCACTCCGCGGTTTTTTCCCGCTCCCGCCACATGTTGATGAGAATGCGGTTCTTGAACCGGGCGAACTTCTGGTACCGCGAGTAGAGGATCAGCCCCGTCGCTTGGGCCGCGATGAGTGCAAGCCAACCGCGTGGGATCCAGCGGGCCAGCGCGTACAGGGTGAGGATGCAGGCCCCCGCGATGAGGTAGCCCCGCCACCATCCGGCGCGGGCGTCTTTCTCGTATTTCTTGGCGAGCCGGGCGAGGAAGCGCTTTTCCCCCGCGGAGAGTCCGGCGGCTTTCTTCCCGTTTTCTGGTTCCAAGGGATGCTTTCTCCGGGCGAAAAAAAGAATCAGGGGTAGAGGCCGCGCAATTTCTTGGCCTCGGCCACCCGACTCACCCCGAGCATCAGGCCCGCTGCCCGGAGCGAGACTTTTTCCCTGGTGGCGGTGGCGTTCACCTCCTCGAAGGCGCGCACCATGATCTTCTGCAGGCGCGTGTTCACCTCGCTCTCCTCCCAGAAGTAGTGCTCGGTGTCCTGCACCCACTCGAAGTAGGAGACGGTCACCCCGCCCGCGTTCACGAGGATGTCCGGCAGCGCCAGGATGCCCTTCTCGTTCAGGATAGAGTCGGCCTCGGGCGTTGTGGGACCGTTGGCGCACTCGAGCACGACCCGGCAGCGGAGGCGGTCTGCGTTCTGCTCATGGATCACCCCGCCGAGGGCGGCGGGAACGAGGATGTCGCAGGGCTCGACGAGGAGGTCCTCGTTCGTGATCGGCTCGCCGCCCGGGAAATTTTTCACCCAACCCTGGTTTTCCCGGCAGTGGCGGAGAATGGCGTCAGTGTCCAGGCCCTTCGGGTTCCGAACGGCGCCGCTCCGGTCGCCCACCGCCGTAATTTTCACCCCCAAGCCCCGGAGTCTTTCGGCCGCCACTGCGCCCACGTTGCCGAAGCCCTGGATGACCGCGGTCAAGCCTGCGGGATCCCAGCCCCAGGCGCGGCAGGCGCGGCCGAACACGCATACCGCCCCCCGGCCCGTGGCCTCGCGGCGCATGTGCGAGCCGCCGAGGAGGAGGGGCTTGCCCGTCACCGCCCCGTGGACGGTGTGGCCGCGGAGGATGGAGTAGGTGTCCATCATCCAGGCCATGACCTGCAAGTTCGTCCCCATGTCCGGGGCGGGAATGTCTATATCGGGGCCGATGAACGGGGCAATCTCAGTCGTGTACCTGCGGGTGAGGTGTTCGATCTCTCTGTCGGAAAGCTCCCGCGGGTTCACGGCCACCCCACCCTTCGCCCCCCCGTAGGGAAGGCCCATCAGGGCGCACTTCCAGCTCATCAACATGGCCAGGGCCGCCACTTCTCCCAACGACACGTCCTCGTGATACCGCACCCCCCCCTTGCCGGGCCCCATGGTGAGGTTGTGCTGGACTCGGTAGCCGTTGAACACCCGGGTGGAGCCGTCGTCCATCGCGGTCGGCACCGATACGATGAACGCGCGCTTCGGATGCCGGAGGCGCTCGTGAAGGTTGTCGGGGAGATCGATAAGCCGGGCGGTCTCGCCGAGCTGGGCCAGGGCAGCCCGGTACAACGGGGAGTCATAATTGTATTGCGTCAGTTCCAAGAAGATTCCCTCCGGCGGCATGCGTCCTCCTTGAAAATATAACACCTACGGGGGGGGAAAGGCTTCCCCGGCGGGAAAAATGAGGCGGGGGGTGCGTGCGGAGGCCGTTCGTGCTACTTCCCCTTCCAGGCCGGGGGGCGCTTTTCGAGGAAGGCGCGGATCCCCTCCTTTTTGTCCTCGGTCCCGCAGAGTGCCCCCTGGGCAAATTTTTCGAGGGCGAGCCCGGCGGTGATGCTTCCCTCCATCCCGGAATGGATCATGGCCTTCATGAAGCGGGGAACGAGAGGGGCGAAGGCGGCGAGTTTCTCCGCCATCGCGCGCACGGCGGGAAGCAGCTCCCCGGGCGGGACCACCCGGGTCACGAGGCCGATCTGGAGCGCGCGCCCGGCGTCGATGTTCTCCCCCATGAGCAACATTTCGAGCGCCCAGCTCCGCCCTACGATGCGCGGAAGGCGCTGGGTGGCGCCGCCGCCGGGGATGATGCCGAGCTTTCCCTCCGGGGTGCCGAACTGCGCGTTCGCGGAGGCCACCCGCAGGTCGCAGCCGAGCGCCACCTCGAGACCGCCCCCCATGCAGAAGCCGTTGACGGCGGCGATGGTGGGCTTGTGGGTGCGCTCGAGCCGCTCGGCCAGGCCCTGGACGATGGGTTCCAGCGCCTTCAGGAGATCACGGTGCTCCACCTCGGCGAGGTCCGAGCCGGTGGCGAAGGCTTTCTCCCCCGCTCCCGTGATCGCGATGACGCAGACGGCCTCGTCCGCCCCCGCCGCCGCCACCGCGGCGTGCAGATCGTCCAGGGTTCCGAGGGAGATGGCGTTGAGCACCTCGGGACGATTGATGGTGATGAGGGCGAGCGGCCCCTCGATCTCGTAGAGGACGTTTTCGTAGGTCATCATGTTTCCTTTCCGTGGGATGCCGAATTATCGCGCGGGATGCCTTCCCATCCCCGCCCGCCCCGGGCGGGTCTGCATCCTAGCCCGGACGCAGCACGCGGTTCCTTAAAACCCCGATCCCCTCGATCTCGAGCTCGACCAGGTCGCCGGGCCGGAGCCACCGGCCGAGGTCGGCCCCGCAGCCCGTTCCCACCGTTCCCGAGCCGAACATCTCGCCGGGGTGGAGCGCCTCCTCGGCGGAGGCGTATTCGATCAGCCGGTCCCAGGAGAAGTGCATCTCCCCCGCGTTGCCGTGGCTCCATTCCTCCCCGTTCACCCGGGCCGTCATGCGGGCGTCCCCCGGATCGAATCCGTCCTTCGTCACGAGGCAGGGCCCGATGGCGGTTCCGAAATCCTTCCCCTTGTTGGGGCCGAGCCAGAGGGACATTTCCTCCACCTGTACGTCGCGCGCGCTGAAGTCGTTCAGCACCGTGAAGCCGAAGACGTGATCCTGCGCATTACCCTCGGGGATGTTTTTCCCGCCCTTCCCGATGAACATGGCGAGTTCGAGCTCGAAGTCGAGCTGTTCGGTGTAGCGCGGCCAGAGGAGGTCCTGGTCCGGGCCGATGATAGAGAGGCGGTTTCCTTTGTAGCAGGTGGGAAGCCGGTACCAGAGAGGATCGATCTGGGCGTCCCGCCGCCTGGAGGCGTCGGCCTTGTGCCGCTCGAAGGTGAGGAAGTCCCGGTAGCTGACCGGCCGGAGCACCGGCGCGAGGAGTCGGACCCCGGAGAGTGGATGGACGAGCCGCCCGCCGGAGGGGCCCTCGGCGCTTTCTCCCGCCTCTGCGGCATATTCAAGCGCGAGCCGGGCGGCCTCTAGGGAGGGTGCGCCGCCGGCCATGACGCCGCACATGTCCTGAGGGAGGCGGAAGTCGGCGTACTCCCGGAAGTGGGGCTCGCTTCCCTCCGTCCGAAGCCGGGCCGCGTAGGCGGGGGCGAGGTCCACCACGCGGCCCTCCCCGCCTGGTCCCCCGGAATCCCCAAGGGCGCCCACGCGCGTCGCCGGCCCCAGAAGGGTTTGGACCTCGAAGGTGACGAGCTTCATCCGGGCGCTCCTTACTCTTCTCCCGCGCGGAAGGGGGCGGCCTGGCTTGCCGCGGCCCATCCCGCCCCGCCGGTGGGGGGGACGTGCGGAGCGAAAAAGAGGGGTTTTTCAAGGGGAAAGATACCATTTGCGCCCACCGGGGGGGAATGCCCCTTCCTGATTTTCCGTCCCCGGCGGGGAAGGGTGGCCGCCCCGCCGGGGGCCAATTTTAGGGCCGTTTCGGCCGTTTGCGGGAAAGAAAATGCGCCTTTTTCGGGGTGTGGACAGGCTTGACTTCGCCTGGCCGCGCGGGTAGTTTGTGGCGTTTTTCTTGGCCGGGACCCGTTTCGGACCTGAAGAATATGAAAAAATCCCCGAATTCGTTCTGATTATACGTCCGCGGAGGGCGCGCGTTTTCCCCGGCGGTACACGGCCATCAGCCCTCACCAGGGGGCCAAAGCGGGGTTCACAGGGCGAGGATGATGGTTCGGCGTAAAGTTCAGTGGCTCCTCCAAGCATGCGCGCTTTCCGGTATCGCTCTCCTGGTGCCGGGCCACCTACCCCGGGCGGCCTTCGCCGCCGCCGCAGGCGGGCTCGAGGGGTGGATCCATACGTTCAACTTCGGAAGTGGGGCGCTCGTTCTGAACCCCGTTATCATCCTGATTCAGTGGGTGAACTTCCTCATCCTTCTGATTGTCCTGAACAAGATTCTCTACAAGCCGCTCTGGCGCCTGATGAACGAGCGCTCGGGCAGGATCCTATCCGACGTCGAAACCGCTGAGCGCGATCGGAGCGAGGCGCAGGGCTACGTCAGCCAGTACGAGGATTCCCTCCATGAGGCCCAGCGGGAGATTACCGAGGCGCTCGTCGTAGTGCAGCAGGAGATGACCGAAGCCACCCGGGCGCGGATCGAAGAGGTGCGCGTCCAATCCGCCCGGAAGTTGGAGGAGGTCCGGGTGGACATCGCCGCCCAGACCGAAAAGGCTTCGGCCGTGCTGGAAGGCCGCGCAAGGGGATTCGCCGTTGAGATCTCGAACCGGCTCGCCGGGCGCAAGGTGGCCTGATGGCGGCGCGCACGCACGGAAGGGAGCGTTGCCACATGATGTTCTTTCCCCTCGCCCTTGCGGCGTTGTCGGTCTTTTTGGCGGTCCTTTGCCCCGACGGAGTCTGGGCCGCCGAGGCGGGCGAGGTTCATCACAAGTCCTTCAGCATGAAGGAGGAGTTCTTCAAGTTCTTCAACTTACTCATCGTGATCGCCATCGTGTACAAGGTGGCGGCGAAGCCGTTGCGAAAGTTCCTGGCCGAGCGGCGGGAGGGGATCAAAAAAGCCCTCGAAGATTCGGAGGCGGGGCGCCTGGAGGCCGAGCGCCTCTTGAAGGAGCAGCGAGACAAGGTGGCCGACCTCGAGGCGGAGCTGGAGCGAGTGCGGAAAAAGGGCGTCCGGGAAGTCATGGAACTGCGCCACCGCCTCGAGACGGACCAGGAGGCCCAGGTCGAACGCCTCTTCGAACAGACGCACAATGCCATCGGCCTGGAGGCGAAAAAGGCGATGGCCGAGATTCAGAACAAGGCCTCGGAGATGTCCCTTGCGATGGCCGAGGAAATCCTGAAGAAGGGCATCACCGCCGAGGATCAGGGCCGGCTGGCGGAGGAGTATCTAGCCAGGCTGGACAGCGAGAACGGAGGGGCGAAGTGACCGGCGGCGAAGTGGCGCGGCGCTACGCCAAGGCCCTCGTCGGGATTGCCGATGAGCGCGGCGTTTTGGACGAGACTGGGGCGGACCTCAAGGTGATCGCGGACGCGCTGCTGGGCCACGCCGGGCTCCGGCGCGTCCTGGAGAATCCCTGCTTTCCGAGGGAGGCGCGGACGCGCCTCATCGAGAACGTTCTCGAGTCTTCGGGGACGAGCCCCCTCCTGCGCGAGTTCATGCGGGTGGTGATCGGGAACGACCGCACGGGCGAGCTTCAGGCCATCGCCGTCAAGTTCCAGGAGCTAGCGGACCGGCGGCGGGGCCGGATACGGGCGCAGGTGCGCTCCGCCCACGACTTGGACGGAGGCGCCGTCGGGCGCTTGCGGGAGAAGCTTTCCCGTATGACCGGCAGCGAGGTAATCCTCGAAGTGGAAAAGGACGATAACCTCATCGGCGGGCTGGTTTGCCGGGTGGGAAGCACCCTCCTGGACGGAAGCATCCGGAACCAGCTCCGGGGCCTGCGGGAAAAACTTTTGGCAAACTAGCCGGCGCGCGGGGCCGCCCCAGCCGGGCGCCGGCGAGATCGAGGGAGCGAGATGGAGATCCGCGCCGAAGAAATCAGCGAAATCATCAAAAAGCAGATCGAAGGGTTCGACGCCACTGTGGAGCTGGCCGAGACCGGAAACATCATCTCGGTGGGCGACGGCATCGCGCGAATCTACGGTCTGGAGAAGTGCATGTACGGCGAGCTCCTCGCCTTTCCTGGGGAGCTCTTCGGCATGGCGCTCAACCTCGAGACGGACAACGTGGGCGCCGTCCTTCTCGGGGACGACCGGCACGTCAAGGAAGGCGACGAGATCCGCCGGACGGGGCGGATCGTCCAGGTCCCGGTCGGAAAGGCGCTGCTGGGACGGGTGGTGAATCCTCTGGGGCAGCCCATCGACGGGAAAGGTCCCATCGATGCCGAGAGCAGCCGCAACATCGAGCTGATCGCCCCGGGCGTCATCGACCGCCAGCCGGTGAAGGAGCCCCTCCAGACTGGGATCAAGGCCATCGACGCTATGATCCCCATCGGCCGGGGCCAGCGCGAGCTCATTATCGGGGACCGGCAGACGGGCAAGACGGCCATCGCCATCGACACCATCATCAACCAGCGCGACACTGATGTGAATTGCATCTACGTCTGCATCGGGCAGAAGCGCTCGACGGTGGCCCAAGTGGTCCGCTCCCTCGAGGAGCACGGCGCGATGGACTACACTATCGTCGTCGCCGCCACGGCGTCGGAGCCGGCCCCCCTGCAATACATCTCCCCCTACGCGGGCTGCGCGATGGGCGAGTATTTCCGCGACAACAAGATGCACGCCCTCATCATTTACGACGATCTTTCCAAGCAGGCGGCCTCCTACCGGCAGCTGTCCCTCATGCTGCGCCGCCCGCCGGGCCGGGAGGCCTATCCCGGCGATGTTTTCTACCTGCATTCTCGCCTCCTTGAGCGCGCGGCCAAGCTGAACGACAGCAAGGGCGGCGGCTCCCTCACCGCGCTTCCCATCATCGAGACGCAGGCGGGCGACGTTTCCGCCTACATTCCCACCAACGTCATTTCGATCACGGACGGGCAGATATACCTCGAGTCCGCCCTCTTCTATTCGGGCATCCGGCCCGCTATCAACGTCGGACTCTCGGTCTCGCGGGTGGGCGGCTCGGCGCAGAACAAGGCGATGAAGAAGGTGGCGGGCACCTTGCGGCTGGACCTGGCCCAATTCCGTGAGATGGCGGCCTTCGCCCAGTTCGGCTCCGAGCTCGACGCCGCCACTCAGGCCCAGCTCAACCGCGGCCAGCGCCTCACCGAACTCCTCAAACAGCCCCAGTACGCGCCCGTGGCGGTCCACAAGCAGATCATGTCCATCTTCCTCGGGACCCAGGGCTACCTCGACAAAATCCCGGTGGAGAAGGTGGCCCAGGTGGAGGCCGACTTCCAAACGTTCATCGAATCACGGCATTCTCAGCTGGGAAAAACACTGGCCGAGAAAAAAGAGCTTACCGACGATCTCACCGCCAAGCTCAAGGCGGCCATCGAGGATTTTTTGAAGACAATCAAGGACAAAAAGGGCAAAGAAAAGAAAGACGCACCGGCCAAGAGCGCCGCGAGCGCCGGTTAGGGAGCTTCTATGCCATCCCTCCGCGATTTCAAGAGGCGCATCGGAAGCGTCAAGAACACCCAGCAGATCACCCGGGCCATGAAGCTGGTGGCGGCATCCAAGGTGCGCCGCGCCCAGGAGCGCATCGAGAATGCCCGCCCCTTTTGCGACCACATCTCCGACCTGGTGAACTCGCTCGCGCTGCGCATCGAGGAGGAGCTGCCCCCCTTGCTCCGGGACGATCGAAAGGACGCTCGGGCGGTCCTCCTGGTTATCACTTCCGACAAGGGTCTCTGCGGCGCCTATAACACCAATGTGAACCGGATTGCTCTCCAATACCTGCGCAAGCGCGAGGCGGAAGGCAAGGATACCACGCTCATCGTCGTGGGCCGAAAGGGGAGGGATTTTCTCTCCCGCCGCGGCTATCGGGCAGCGCGCGAGTACGCCGAAGTTTACGGCAAGATCAATTTCGGCCTGGCCAAGGAGATTGCCGAGCTCCTCACCGCGGAATTCCTCGAGGGCCGGGCGGACGAGGTCCACGTTCTCACGACGGAGTTCATCTCGATCATCCGCCAGTCGATCCGGCTCGGCCGCCTCATTCCTATCACCCCCCCCGTCCCGGACGCGATCGATCTGAAAGGAGACCCCGTTCTCACGGATTATCTCTACGAACCTTCGCCGGAGAAGGTGCTCGAGAATATCTTGCCGCGCCACATCTCCGTCCAGGTCTACCGGGCACTGCTCGACGCCGAGGCCAGCGAGTTCGGTGCCCGCATGACGGCGATGGACAACGCCACGCGAAACGCAGAGGAGATGATCGCCGCGCTGACCCTTCGGATGAACCGCGTCCGCCAGGCGCACATCACCAAAGAGATCATCGAGGTGGTCAGCGGCGCGGACGCCTTGAAAGGATAGAAACTGCCAAAAGGGGCGCTTCGTGCGCCCTCCTCTGGAAGGAGCCAGGGATGAACGAAGGACTTGTCACACAGATCATCGGGCCCGTCATTGACGTCGAGTTCGAGGTGGGCCAGCTGCCGGAGCTTAAGAACGCGCTCATCGTGAAAAAGGACGCCTCCCTCGTGCAGGAAGGAGAGCGGGACGAAATCGTCGCCGAAGTCGCCCTTCACATGGGCGAATCCACCGTTCGGACAGTTTCGATGGAGCCCACCGACGGCCTCATCCGCGGCCTGAAGGTGATCGACACGGGCGCGCCGATTTCCGTCCCGGTGGGACGGGAGGTCCTCGGCCGCATTCTGAATGTCATCGGCGAGCCCGTGGACGGCAAGGGGCCGGTTCAGGCCCAGA
>CAZUHN010000052.1:0-6679 GCA_964620535.1 uncultured Nitrospinaceae bacterium
GGGGTGATGTTCAAGCCCACCTACCTCAAGAAGCGGCCCTGACCTGCCCTCCGAAAACCGGTCCGTACTGAACTTAGTAATTTTTCGTGGCTGTCACATTGCCGAGGCCTGTTCCAAACGCCGATTGCCGCTTGATTTGGAATTCGCCATGCACAGGGACTTTCGGGGCGGCGGCGGGTGAGGGGGCGCGCCTCCCCCTGTATAGTGGGCGCATGGCGGGTCTCCTCGAACCTATCCGGTTGGCTTCCCTCCTGGCGATCGGCGCCTCGATCGCCAATGCGGTGGTCCTCGTCTCGGTCCGCCAGGGAATGCGCAGCGCCTCCCCCCTCGCGGCCGCCCTCGTCCTGAACGTCATCGTGAGCGTTTCCGGGCTGGCGGCCGCTGCCTTTCGCGGTACCCTCCAGGCCTCCTCGCTGGTCCCCCTCCTCTGGTTCGCGGCGGCGGGCGCCATTGCCCTGGGGCTGGGCCGGATCCTCTTCTACATCGGGATCGAGCGGATGGGGGTGACCCGCTCAACCCCGATCCAGGCCTCCACCCCCATCTGGGGCGTGTTCTTCGCCGCCGCTGTCCTGGAGGAGCGGCCGGGATTTCTCGTTTGGGCCGGGACCGCGGGCATCGTGGCCGGGGTGAGCCTTTTCACCTGGGGGGAGGAGGCGGCGGGACGCGGCCCCCGGGAGGGGTTCCGCGGCGCCCTCATCCTCCTCGTCTCGTCCCTTATGTTCGCCGTCGCACCCATCCTGGTGAAGTTCGCCTATGCCCACCAGGCGACGCCGATCGTGGGCATGGGGGTGGGCTACGGGGTGGGCTCCCTCGTCCTTCTGGCGGGAAAGCCCCTCCTCCCCGAGCGCGGGAAAATCCGGCTCGACCGCCGGAGCCTGGGCTGGTACGCCCTGGCGGGGTCGGTCAACGTCGCCTGCTCGGTGATGATCCTGACGGCTTTCGTGATCGGAGACGTCTCGGTCATCCTGCCCCTCAGCCGGATGTACCCCCTCTGGGTGGTGGTCCTGAGCTACCTCTTCCTTGGACGGCTGGAGCGCATCACGCGGCGCGTGGTCCTCGCCGCCGCCCTCGTGGTCGCGGGCGGCGCCCTCATCACAGCGGCCGGGTGACCCGCACCGGTGCGAGTCCGGCTTTCTGTCTTTCACAAATTTCCCGCAAGGGAGGCTTCGAAGGGGGCCAGCTCGGTGGCGAGGAGGTCCTCGAAGAAGGGATCTTCGGAGTCACGGTGAGTGATCCAGCGGAGCCAGACGCCGATTGCCGCTTGATTTGAAATTCGCCATGCACAGGTCTACCGCGTCCTGCCCGTGGTCGTATCCAGCTCGTGGACGTCGGTGACGAGGCGCTCGTCGTAGGGGTAGGGCGTGTAGATGTCCGGGCCGTTTTCCGTGACGACCACGTTGTTCTCCAGCCGGAAGCCACCCACGCCGGGCTTGCCCGCGTAGGGCTCCAGGTTGAAGGTCATGCCCGCCACTAGCGCCATGGGCTCGTCGTAGACTGCGGGGCTGAAGTAGGGGAGCTCCCAGGGGTTTGTGCCCGAGCCGTGGCCCAGGCTGTCGAGCACGTAGGGCTCGGCCGCCTGGTAGACGTCCAGTGTGGTGTTACCCACCTTTGAGGCCGCGCAGGCGTTCCAGACCGAGTTGTAGCTGTTCATATGCCAGTCGGTCTGATCCTGGGTCGGGGCGATTTCCCCGCAGATGTAAGTGCGCGTGAAGTCCCCCCAATAGCCGTTGAAGCAGCCGCCGATGTCGATGATGACCGGGTCGCCCTTGCGGATTATGCGGTCCGAGGTGAACCGCCGATAGGGCGCGGTGTAGGGTCCGGAGCAGACGATGTTCGCGCACTGGGTCCACTCGCTGCCCAGGGCGGTCATCTTCTCCCATGCCACGGCCAGCACCTCGCACTCGCGCACGCCGGGCCTGAGGAAGTCGAGCGCCTCGTCCATTGCCGCCTCGGTCATGACGGTGGCGGCCTTCAGGCAGTCGACCTCGTCCTGGGTCTTGGTGATCTTGGCCTTCATCAGGACTTCGTGGCCGTCCACGAACTCCGACGCGGGGAAGGCCTCCTTAAAGCGGGCCTCAAGCCCGGGGGTCCAGAGGTCCACGCCGATCTTCTTGCCGTCGAAGTTGCCGACCAGGCTCTTCACCAGGTCCGCCCACTTCCTGACCCCGACCAGGTCGCGGAAGTTAGCCCGCTCCTGGATCTGCTCCGGCGCGAGCCAGGTCATCCGTGCGCGGCAGTGCTCGTGGTCCATGCTGAAGACGTAGGGCTCCCCCCCGTCGACGAGGACGCACACCGCCATCCCGAGCGAGGCCGTGGGATGCAGGTGCGAGCGGAAGCTGGTCAGGTAGCGGCAGTCCTCGGTGCGGAAGACGAAGAGCGCGTCCGCGTCCGAGTTCG
This sequence comes from uncultured Nitrospinaceae bacterium, assembly GCA_964620535.1. Taxonomy (GTDB): domain Bacteria; phylum UBA8248; class UBA8248; order UBA8248; family UBA8248; genus CAZUHN01. Next base: position 2,398 of record CAZUHN010000052.1, read on the forward strand.
CGAGGGCGTCCTTGGCCTTCTGCAGTCGCTCCCGCCGCAGCCGGCCGAAGTCGATCCGCTCTTCCCAGTCCACCCCCATGAAGCCTAGATCCGTCATTGCGGTCTCCTTCCCCGTCCGGGCGAGGCGGGTCCCAGTCGGACGCGCGCCCGCCCGGGCGCTCGAAAAAATGGATGAAAGTGATCATTGGGATTTCCAAGAACATACTAAGCCGCCTGGAAGTATGCTACCAGGAAGCCCCGGCCAGCGTCATGTCGCCGGGAGGGTTCGGCTACTTGCGACTGTTCACGTACTGCGACACGTTCTCCAGGGTGTGCGTGCGAATTAGTAATCTGCCACGCACACGGTTCACCCAACCGGATAGGGTGAGAAGGAGGAATTCCCAGGGCCGTATTGCTCTTTTCATGAGGGCGGTTTCCCCCTTTTTCAGGTGATTGATGATGTAATATCTTCGCAGCATAACCTCTTGCAGAAAAGGGACTTTCTTTCAGATTGAATTATTGGACAGATGGAGGGACGTCACCTCTGACTCTTCAACCCATCCCGCTGGTTGAGCAATAATACGGGTTGTTCTTCAATCCTGCTTCACCTTTTGTTGCAAAAAACGAAGAAGTTCCTCTTCTTTTTTCCCCTGGAACATACAATGGCCACTCTCTTTTTCCGCAAACTGTTCTTCCGGCCTGAAGAGCATGCTCGGGCTGGTTGGCAAGCAATTGATGCACAGTGATTTCTTCGATTGAATCGGTGCCTCCCCTTTTATCGATTCGATAAGTTCGACGGCACGATCCAAACCCTGTTTTTCTCCTTCTGCCGCCAAGACCACGGAACCCTCGGAGCCGCCTACACCACCACCTCCAATATGAACTACATTAAGGCCAAAAAGGATGTTGAAAGCTTCCACCTCGGTGATCACTTTCGCATTCATAATGGGAATCATCCCGATTTTGGCTCCCATGGAATAATACAACGTGTCCTGCCCGAGGTGTTGCGCAGCTTTTTTGACAGATGGAACTAGCTTTTCAAGCCCCACTGGGACGATCAGGTGGGATCCCCTGGCGCTGAGGATACCGAAAGCCCAGCCAATGGTCCCGCCCGAAGGGTGAGCCACAAACACCCCCGCGTTCCCTTGGGAGTCAACCGCATTCGCTCCTTTGATGAATACGGATCTTGCGCCGAAGTTTTCAAGCGTCTCCTCCATGGTCAAATCGGGCGGAACAAGCTCGCCTTTCTTGATTTTGATCATGGGTGGCTTTTCTTCCGCCTGCGTCAGGCACAGAATCCGGTTTATTATTTGCCCCGAAAGAAATCTATCGCGTTCGGGACATTCCCCAAGTATCTCCTCTGCCACGCGCACATTTGTGGAGCCATGCACAATGATGATCTCTCCATCTTCCTTGGCTTTTTTGACTTCGGGCAGTAGGGCCACCGCCTTGGCAATGAACCGTTTGGATTCTGGGGGAGTGAGCACAAAAAGCGCACGCATTTCAAACCTCCTTCTTTTGATGAATGTGTATGCTCCGTAAATATTGGACCTCACGGAATCTTGCGACGAAATAGCAATCATATGGCCGCCCCAAACCGAAAGCGTAGGGAATATTCTCTCACTCGACATGCCATCCTGTCCAAAAACTCATCCGAATCTATGCCGCCTTGCGGTAATAGTGTCTGAGCATTCCTCCAAGTCGCGCGCGAAAATATACATTTCCGCCTATTCCTGGCCTTTTCAATAAATGGTTCAATCAGGCTATTGTCCAGGCCTTAATGTGATCTGCCCCCGATAGTTGTGCCACTCCCTATGTTAGTCCTGTAGCCATGGCCGGAGGGCGGAGCGGAGTGCCCTTCATAAGTCCTTCATTTTATGTAGGATCAAATTTTGCGGCGCAAAAGGGAGTTATCAGGGAAATGGCTTTATAGTTATTCGCGAAACACTGGACTTTAGATTCGTTCGAATCTTTGGACAGGATGAGGAGCAAGAAGGTATTTCTCTTCCGGCCACATTCTGACAAACTGACGTGGGAAGCGGGTGCACCGTAAAAAGCGATTTCCCCCAAAATGATCGGGAGGGAGAGGGCGATGAAATACCGGAAGGGCGAGGCGAAAGAATACGCGCGGGAAGTCATGAAGGGGATATGGTCGGCGCTTCCATATAACTTTACAGAAAACGACGAACTGGACGAGGCCGCTATCCGTCAAAATGTGAACATCCTGATCGAGGATCTCCAGGTCGACGGACACTACTGCGCGGGGAACGTGGCGGAGTTCTGGGCGCTTACGCTGGAGGAGAGGAAGCGTGCCCAGGCGGTCATGCTGGAAGCGGGGGAAGGGCGGATCCCAATGATGGCGGGCGTCCACCACCAATCCGCCAAAGAGGCGTTGGCCCTAACCCGTCACGCGCAGGAAATCGGTTACGATTTTGTTATCTGCCTCACGCCCTACGTCGCCGCCGGAAACGACGCGGCCATCCTGGAATTTTTCCGGTATATCGCGGACAGAACCGAGATTGGCATCGTCCTCTTTAATTTGCCCAGCGTTTCCTCTTCCATCGGCGGGGAGTTGGCTCGGCACCTCGCTGAGATTCCCAGTGTATGTGCCATAAAACAAGCGGATCTCAACCCGCACGCGACGCTCCTCCTGCATGAGGCGGTGGGAAACCGGATTGTCATCAGCGTGGCAGACGAAGCCGTCTGGTTCCACAACCTTACTCAGCTCGGCCATCGATGGCTTCTCACTTACACGCCGCACATGTACCAGGTTCCTGGATGGCTGCCGGTGAAGAAATACACCGACCTGGCGATGGCGGGAGAGGTGGCGAAGGCTGCCGCGCTTTCCGAGAGCTTGACCCCGCTTCGAACGGTGCACGCCAAATGGATGATTCGAGATTGGATGCGCGGCCGAATGCCCATGTCGGCCATGAAGCACTGGATGAACCTGATCGGAATGGAGGGCGGCCCGGTCCGCCCGCCGGTGGTCCCGCTCGGCGATTCGGAAAAAGAGGAACTCCGGGCCGACCTGGAGAGGACGGGAATCTTGACCCAAGCACGGTCAGCTGTTTCTTAGATGAAATATACGAAGACCCTCCGCCTGGGGTGAACGGAGGGCCCTCGCCTTCTCTCCTTTGATGGCCTTTCCTGCCTCTCTCCCTTATGCGCTTTCCTCGAATACCGACGGGATCTCTTCTTTTGATTGCACCGGGGTGATGAGGCTGAGCACCACCGTTGCGATGAGACTCAGTACCGCTGTGATTAGATGCCGGATAAATCCGGAGCCGGCCAGGTGAAAATTACCGCCAACGGCGCGGGGACACCAATTCGTGGCAAGGTTTCGCGTCAGTTCCCAATCCATGTACTACGCAGCGCGTTTCAATACCGCAATCGGGAGATACTTTCTGCCTGAGTGGTAGCGGACCTCCAGCCGAACAATAACACTTTGAATGAATTCTCAGTCGTCGATAAGTGGGGAAGGTGTGAGGATGATCGGGGATGGGCGAGGAAACATACTAGAGAAAAAAAACGATAACTTGCAAGTGGGGGTGGAAGCAGTCAGCGGCGAATCCCTCTCACCGAATTTCCTGTTTAACAGGGAAGATACAGGGAATTTTTTCGGATTCAGGGCGTGAATCGGTCTCAAGTTTCTGGAAAACTCTATCTATACAAGGCATTATGTTGCCTTCCTCCCAAAATCCGAACAGGGAATTATCAGGGAATTGGTTTTATAGTTAGTTATCTGCGAGACACTGGACTTTAGATTCGTTAGAGTTATGGGACAGGACACCTTTGGACGCATTTCGGGCGTGAAAACAAGTTTCTAGTTGAAGGGGCGTATAAAGACAGGTATAAAAACCAAGTTTATTGAGTCATTCTGCCGAGGTTCCCTTGGCCTTCATGACTCGGATCTTTAGCAGGATCGGGTCGTGCCAAGTCCTTGAGGTCACTGCTTACATGAAAATGCTAGTAACGGGCGGTACTGGCTTCATCGGCTCTCACCTGTCAGAGGAATTGATCAATCGAGGTCATGAGGTCTTCATTATCGACAACATGTCGACTGGACGTGCGGGCAATCTCGCGCATATCAAAGATCATCCCCAGCTGCGCATCGTGGAAGGAAATGTTCAAGATGCTAATTGCTTGGAACCGTTGGTCCAGAAGTGCGAATTCATATTTCACCTGGCAGCGACGGTCGGCGTCCGGCTCGTTATGCAGAAAATGGTTGAGACCATAATGACGAACGTAAAAGGGACCGAGATGATACTCGAACTTTCACAAAAATACAGCCGAAAGGTGCTCA
>CAZUHN010000053.1:0-39751 GCA_964620535.1 uncultured Nitrospinaceae bacterium
CAATTGTGGCGGGGAGCCAAAATCCAATAATCCGCGGCGGGGCGGGCCTCCCGGAGAGAAATTTTTGCAAGGTGCCGTAGCGCGGTAAATCGGCGAGCGGGGAAAGGGCCCGGTGGGATTTCACCGAGAGAAGGTTCAGGAGAAATTCCCCCTCAATGGTCACATTCCCTTTTTTTCTGTGCTTCCCTTTGATTTTTTGTCTTGTTCTTTCTCGGGTACCGGCCCTTCTTCTGAGTTGATATCCGTCATTGAATCGTCCACCGTCGGTATGGTTTGTGAATGGCGCGGGCAATCGCGCAGGAAAAGATTTCCACAGACGGGCCGCTTAGAAAAGCGTAAGGAAGAATTCCCTTGTGGCACGCAGGAAAGCCTCGGGATCGTCCAAAAAAAGGTGATGGCCGGCGTCTTCGATGCGGACGATCTCGACATGGGGGCAGGCCTGCCGAATCCATTCGAGGTCTTCCGGGAGCAGCCTGTCGGATTGCCCGCCCACAAGGAGTCTTGCCGGCGCGCGAACTTTCTTCCAGCCAGGCCGCAGGGCCGTCCTCACGCGGCTTCGGTGAAAAGCCCGGTCTGTCTTCGAAATCCATGTGCCGTCTTTTTCGGCCCGGATGCTGTGCCGCGCGATGCGGGCGATCTCGGCGGGATCCGCCTTGCCATCGGAAGGAATGAGCCGGAACTTTTCGATGAACAGCTCGGCAGAGAGCCAGGGCCGGCTTGGTTTGTGCCCGAAACCGCGCACCTCTTCAATTATGCGGTCCGTGATATCGAGCGGTGCGTCCGCCACGAGAAGACCCAACAGATTCGGCATGCTTCCCTCGTAAAGCTTTACCGCGATGACGCCGCCAAGCGAATGTGCGAGGACGGCGGGCGGCGTGTTCGTCTCCCACCCCGCCCATTGGGCCCAGGCTGCGAGATCTTTTTCGAGAGCATCGTAGCTATAGTCCTCGGCCCAGTCACTATCGCCGTGTCCCCGCAGGTCCGGGGCGACAGGACGGAACAAATCCTCGAATTCGGGCGCGATGCGGTCCCACCAGTGGGCGTGGGCGCCCGCTCCGTGAAGCAAGAGGAGGACGGGCTTGTTTTCCCCCCCCGTGATCGAGGGCGTGAAGCCGGACTCCGCAACGTTCGATGAAAACGCTTTTCGGATCTGCCATAGGAGTTCCGTTATCAAAATTGGTGCCGGGTTGTAAGGTAATCCAGGGGGGGCAAGGGCAGCGGAATTTTATTGCCCGCTTTTATCCGGGCTCGTCCCCCGCTCCGCCGATTTTCTCTGAGGCCAGATAGGGGCCGTACTCGTCTATTGTCGTTAAGGGAGAAAGATCGGGACCTTTTCGGTAGGCGGCCCGGGCGATTAGGTGTGCTGCCACGGGTGCGGTGAGAAAAAGAAAAAAAACAGCGAGAGTCGTCTGGGTGACAATATCCACTTTTTGAAACGCCAGACTCGTCGCCAGGAGGATTCCTATCATCCCGAACGTGGTGCTTTTCGTTGCGGCGTGCATCCTAGAGTAAACGTCCGGGAGGCGCACCAGGCCGATGCCTGAGAGCAGCAAGAAGAAAGCGCCCAGTACGACACCCGCTACGGCAATGGTCTCACTCAATGATCCTTCCCCTTTCCAGGAATTTCGCGAATACCGTCGTCCCGACGAAGGCGAGAATCGCCAGTGCGAGCACGACGAGGACGAAAGACTTCTCTCCCGTCCGGATGGCGGAGAGCGCGATGACTCCGAGCAGATTGGTGGCGATCGTGTCCGCCGCGACCACGCGGTCAGCGATGGTGGGACCCTTCACCAGGCGGTAGAAGCAAAGCGCGATGGCGATCCCGATGGCCCATAAACCGATAACAACGGCGGTTTGTATCATTCCATGGCCCTCACCAGGGGATCCTCCAGGCCTCGCCGGATGGAATTTCGCACTTCGTCGGGGTGTTCGATGTCCAGGGTGTGGACGAAAATCGTGGAGGCGTCCTCGGAAATGTCAACGCTGAGCGTACCGGGCGTTAGAGTGATCGAATTCGCGAGGAGGGTGACGCTGAGGGGTTTCTTGCAGCGGGTCCGGTAGGCCAGGAGTCCGGGCCGAATGTTCAGCCTGGGCGAAAGCACAATTTTCATCACCTGAATGTTTGCAACCACGACTTCCCAAAGGAAACTCAAGGAAAAGCGAATGATGTTCCCGCCCCGGTGGAAGGCTTTCTCCTGGTGATAGGTTTTTCGCAAAAAGGCGACGATGAGCAGCCCGAAGATCAGGCCTACGAAGAGATCGCCCGCGGTGGTTTGCCCCTTTAACAACATCCAGATGAACGCGATGGTGAGAACGAGCGTAGCTAAGGGCATTTTTCACTTTCCTTCATCGGTCGCCTGTTAGGGGGCGCTCTGCATGGCCGCGATGTAGAGCGCCGGGGCGGAGATTTGCGTGGCGACGAGTTGAGACCATTCGTAAAGCCAGGGTACCCCCAGGCCGAATATGATCGCAAAGGCCGAGAGGAAGGCGACCGGTGCATACATGGCGGCGGGTGCCGATCCCGCATCGCCTCCCCCTGTCCCCCAGGCCATGCGCTGGTAGGTAGTGAAATTGTAGAAAAGGGAGAGCACCCCCATCGCCAGCGCAATTGCGGTGGCGAGATATGCTCCCCCGCTGAAGCCCGCTTGGAGGAGGAAAAGTTTCGAGAAAAATCCGTTCAGGGGGGGGATCCCTGCAAGGGAAAGAAAACCGATGAGCAGGAGAGTGCTCGCAAAGGGGGTTTTCGTCATCAACCCGCCCATTTCATCCAGGTCCACAGTCCCCGTCAGCTTCTGGTTAAGCCCCGCGCCCAACAGCAGGGAGCTTTTCAAGAAAGCATGGCTCACGATGTAGAAAACCGCCGCTGTAAGTCCCGCTGGGGTAAGGAGTGCGATGCCGAAGGCGATGTAGCCGAGTTGGTTTATGGTGCTGTAGGCCAGAATACGCTTGAGGCTCTTTTGTGGAAGAGTTCCCAGGGCGCCGAAAATGATGGTCGCCAGCGCAAACCCCATTAATAGCCCCTGAAGGACCTTGTAAGGGTCTGGAAAGATAAGCGTCGCGCTGCGGATGATGGCGTATATCCCCACCTTGACCATGACGCCGGCCAGAATGGCGGCGATCGGGGTGGGCGAGATGGAGTGCGCCGAGGGAAGCCAAAGGTGCATGGGGAAAATTGCGGCCTTCACGCTGAAGACAATCAAGAAGATGAAGGCGGTTACAACGAGGAGGGGGCGGGGGCCCAATTCGCCGATCTTCACCGAGAGGTCCGCCATGTTCACCGTGCCCACCTGGGCGTATACCAGCGCGATCCCCAACAGAAAGAAAGCCGAGGCGATGAGGTTTAAGCAGGTGTACTTGAAGGCCATCTCAAGCTGTTCCAGATCGTAGTAAAAACCCAGAAGAGCGTAAGCGGCCATGAGCATCACCTCGAAAAAGACGAATAAGTTGAAGAGGTCGCCCGTTAGGAAGGATCCTTGGATTCCCATGATCAAGAAATGGATCAGCGGGTGAAAAACTTCGCGCCGCTGATCTTCTGAGAGATAGCTTTGAGCAAAGACTGCCGAGGCGCCAACGATGCTCGAGGAAAGGCAGAGCATGGTGGAGGTGAGCCGGTCTGCCGCCAGAATGATTCCGAAGGGGAAGGGCCATAATCCCATTTTGTGGATGAAGATCTCCCCCCCCCCCGTCGCGCCCAATAGTGCCAGAGCGAAGGAGAGATTCACCGCCAGGGAAAGCAAGCTGAGTCCCTCCTGCCACGCCCTTGCCTGTCGGATGAGAAGGAGGAGGACCGCCGAAAGCAGCGGAAGCACGATCGGCAAGGGCAAATACAAGCTCATCCTTTGAGCCTCCGAAGGTGATCGACGTCGTCGGTTTTAAATTTTTGGTAAGCGGTCAAAACGAGGACGAGCAGAAAAGCCGTGACCGCAAAGCTGATCACGATGGCGGTGAGCACCATGGCCTGTGGGAGGGGATCCACGTAGCCGAGCGGGTCGATTGGCCCGGGACCCGGAACGATGGGCGCCTTTCCCTGCGCCACCCACCCGGAGGCAATGATCATGAGATTTGTGGAGTGGCTGAGGAGGGAGAGGCCTAAGACGAGTTGGAGCAGCCTCCGCTGCATGATGAGATAGGCGCCCGCCATCACCAACGCCCCGATTGTGCCTGAAAGAATCCAAATCATCTCGATTCCAAATCCTCTATCTGTTTCCCTGCCGCCGGTCGCAGAAAATCGTCAGGATGGACATCACCACGCCGACGACCACTCCGTAAACACCGAGGTCAAAAAGGAACGCCGTGAATACTTCAATCTCACCGATGAAGGGGATCTTGAATTCGTAAATGCCGCTCTTGAGATACGCCCCGAAGAGGAGGCCGAAAATTCCGACGAAAACCGAGAACGCGAGGGCGGCCGAAAAGATGCGATCCCATGGCCAGTGAAACCTGCGCCAGCCTTCTTGCGAGTCGAAGGTGACCCACTGAAGGATGAATCCGACTGACGTCATAAGGCCCGCGATGAACCCTCCCCCGGGCTGATTGTGGCCAAAAAGAAGGAGGAATAAAGAAAAGAGGAGCGTCAGATGCAACACGATGGGCGCGACCGTCCGAAGGATTAGTGATCGCATTTTACATCTCTCACCAGGCGCATCATGGCGTAGATTGCCACACCGGCGATCGCCAAAACGGTGATCTCGCCTAGCGTATCGTAACCTCGGTAATCGACGATGATGGCGTTCACCACATTTTTGAAGCCGGCGACGGGCTTGCTCGTCCGCATGAAGTAGTCCGCCACCGTTCGAAGGTGATGGCTGTTCATGGAGAGGGCCATCACGGCCGCGGCGGTTCCACCGAGGAAGAGGGAGATCGCCCAGTCCCAGATGTTCTTTCCCGCGCGCCGTGAGATGGGCTCGAACTCGGGCAGGAACCAAAAAACGAGAAGGAAAAGAATCACGGAGGCCGACTCGATGAGGATTTGGGTGAGGGCGAGATCGGGGGCCTTGAGCAGAATGTAAAGCACTGAAATGAGATAGCCAGTCGTTCCGAGCGCCAGGATGGCCGAAAGGCGGTTGCGGAAGAGGGCCGTGGCGAGGGCGGCGAAGGCGATAAAAACGCCGAGGGTGAGCGGGAGGAGGGGAATTCCCGAAAGGGAGGGCCAGGTTCCCAGCGCCCAACCGGTTTTCCCTGTCACAAAAAGCCCGATAAGGGCGGCGGCGACCAGCATCCACCGAAGGTACCGCCTGAGATAGCCGTCCTGAAGGGCGGTGAGGATGGGCCAGCTGTAGAAAACCGCCGCCCGGGTGCTTCCGTCATACACTTTGTTCGGCCCGGGGCCGTGCCGCCAATACCAGGCGGCCTTCTCTAAGATCTTTTCCACGAAGGATCGGCCCCAAATGTATAGGGAGAGGCCGGCGGCGATGGTGACGAGAGACATGCGAAGGGGAGTGTTGACCCCGTGCCACAGCGCGAGGTGGAATTCCGGCGCCTCGCGGGCGCCGAGGGTGGCGGCGGCGGCGGGAAGAATCAGGGAATCCTGGATGAGGCCGGGCGCCACTCCGAAGGCAATGGCAAGGATGACCAAAATGAGGGGTGCCGCGAGCATCCCCGTCGGCGGATCGTGGGGGTGCTTGGGCGGTTCCTTCTCGGCTTTTTCCCAGAACGTAGCACCCAGAAAGCGAAGGTGGTAGAGCGCCGTGATGATTCCGGCGAGGAGGGTAAGCCAGGGCCAGAAGTTCGACCAGAGTCCGGGCCCCCCCGGATGAAGGCTCGCTCCGTAGAGCATTTCCTTCGTGATGAAACCGCCCATCGGCGGAATGCCGATGAGGCTGATCGCGGCCAGGACGGCGAGGAGGTGGGTCCGCGGCATTTGGCGCCACAGTCCGCCCAGGAGACGGACGTCGCGCGTTCCCGTCTCGTGATCGATGATCCCCACCACCATGAACATGGCCGCCTTGGCGGCGGCGTGATTGTACAGGTGAAGGGTGGCGCCCACGATTGCCTCCTCGCCCCCGTAGCCGAGGAAGGTGACGATGAGGCCGAGCTGGCTGATTGTTCCGTAGGCCAGTATCGCTTTGAGGTCTGTGGCGCGAAGGGAGAGGAGCCCTCCCACGATCATGGTGGTCATCCCGAAGGCGATAACAATATAGCCCCAGGCGGGATGGGGACCCAGTAAAGGGTAGAAGCGGGAGAGCAGATAGATGCCGGCCTTGACCATGGTGGCCGAGTGGAGGAAGGCGCTGATGGGCGTTGGCGCCTCCATGGCGTTGGGCAGCCAAATGTGGAAAGGCCACTGGGCGCTTTTCGTGGCGGCTCCGACGATGATCAGGATGAAGGCGGCGAGGGAGACCGCGGCCGGATCGGCGCGCTCGATGAGCTGCGAAAGGTGCCACTCCCCCGTCGCTCCCCCGAGGAGGAGGAATCCTCCCAGCATGGCGAGCCCGCCGCCCCCTGTGATGAGAATCGCCTTCTGCGCCCCGTAGACGGACGCCTCCCGATCCCACCAGAAGCCGATGAGGAAGTAGGAGGTGATGCTGGTCAGTTCCCAGAAAATGAAGAACGAGATCAGGTGATCCGAAAAAACCACTCCTAGCATGGAGCCCATGAAGGCGATGAGGAAGGCGTAGTAGCGCCCGAAGGCCTCGTGCCCGTGGAGATACCAGAACGAGTAAAGGACGATGAGGGCGCCCATCCCGGCCACGAGGAAGCCCCACATTAGGCTCAACCCGTCGACGAGGAAGGAGACCTCCACGTTCGCGGCCGCCGCCCAGGGGATAACGTACAAAATGGATTTTCCCCCGCCCGCCTCCCAGGCGACGTAAAGGCGAACCAGTCCCCAGAGGCTGGCGATGGGCGCCAGCATCGCTATCCATGCCGTGTTTTTCCTTAATCGGTTGGAAAAGAAAGGAATTAGGAGGGACGCAAGGAAGGGAGAAAAAACAACAGTTATTATATTCGTCAAATTTCAGCCGCCAATTCGCGGGTTAACCCTAAGGAAAACGGACGCTTAGGAATTTTCGCATACATATCCACGTGTATCAAGCACATATGATTATTTAATTTGAAAAGAAAATGGATTTGAAAGAGAAATCGGCGTTCCCCGAGGAGGAGGGAAACGATAGGGCCAGGTATTCGTTTTCGCGATTTAGGATACGGGATGGGAAATTCGCAGACTTACCAAATCTTTGTGCTCGGCCAAGGGTGGCGAAAATGCGACACATCAATTCTCATGCATTTGTTTGACGGATATTGGCTGGCCGGCCCGAATCGCCTACTATTTTTGGGCCCTCGTTCCGGAGGGCGGTACCGAGGGGGAAATCTCCATTCTTGTGGATGTAGGCTCCCTTGAGGCCCACTACCAAAGGCGTTATCCGGATCTGGAAGAATACTGGCGGCCCGGCGATCTCCTTGCCCCCTTCGACATCAGGTCCTATGAGGTCGAAAGCGTCATTCTCACTCATCTGCACTGGGACCACTTCTCAGCCTGCCGGCTTTATTCCTCGACAAATTATTTTTCTCCAGGAGAAAGAACTCGCTTTCTGGAGAAGCCTGGCGATCCGTCCCGGCTCACGCCCATCGAGAGGCGGACCTTCCTGTTTCGGTCGCGAAAGTCTATTGTTGCAGCGCCGTTTTTTTCGCGGTCAGCACGCTGCGGAATTTCCCGGAAGAACAAGGACGGCGAACCGCCTTTCATCACCTTGAGATAGGAGATTGCCATTTTCTCTTTAGGATCCGCAAGGGTGAATCTATGGGCCGAAATATCACTCGGGAGTTGTCCTACCGCCCCGGCGAGGAGGGCGGAGGCGGCGAGCACCACGGCCAGCACTATGCCCTGCTTGAATCTCCGGTTTTGCCTTTTCAGCTGCTCCAGCCGTTTTTCCAAAGACAAGGTTCCTCCCTCCTTAGCGTGAAATTTCCGGTAACCCGAAAGTTGTGCACGTTAGTTTAAGGTCAACGGGTTGAACTGTGTCTCGTGGTCGTAAACGTCCATGCCTTCCTTGTTCTTGAGGAAGTTTACTGCGGCGTAAGTGAGCGGGGTGGCGGCTGCCTCGTAGGCCGATTTGGCGAGCCATTGCGTCACAATCGCAATGGCCAATCCCGCTGGCGGGATGGTTCCGGCAAAGGCCAGGGTGATGAAAACGGCGGAATCGATCGCTTGCCCCACCAGCGTCGACCCGATAGTCCTCATCCAGAGCCACCTGCCTTGGGTCGCGATTTTTATCTTCGACAATACAAAGGCGTTGGCGAACTCCCCTCCCAAATAGGCGAGAAACGAGGCGGCTAGGATGCGCGGGGCAAAGCCGAGAATGCGCTCGTAGGCCGCCTGGCCGTCCCAGAACGAAGCGGCGGGCAGCCATTTTCCGATCCAGATCGCGGCGACCACGATCAGGTTGCAGAGGAAGCCAAGCCAAATCACCCGCCTCGCCTGGCGGTAGCCGTAAACTTCGGTGAGCACGTCGCCCAGAATGTAGCTCACGGGGAAAATGACGATCGCCGCAGGGAGGAGCAACCCGTACACCGTAATCAGCTTGACGGCCGTGATGTTTGCCGCGATCAGGGAGGCGATGAAGAGCGCAACGACGGTGACGAACCGCCACGAAAATCCGTCGAAGTCAAATTCTTTTCGCCTCACTTCTGACATGGAGATACCCTCCCCCGGCGTTCGCCGCGCTGTATTTTATTGATCTGTTTTCATTTCTTTCCGGATGGGATCTCCCTTCTTGGGAGATTACCCGAAAGAACGAACGTTAAATGAAAATCCGGGCGGGAGACGCCTGTTTCCCGTCTAAGAGTCTTTCCATAGCGTATGCTAGTTGGGCGAGATTTCCCACCTCATGGAGGGCGTCACAGTAGGGCTGGTAGGAGGGCATGTCGGAATCGCCCGATCCCCAGAGATAAGGCGCCTCGGGATTCATCCAAACAATCCGGCGGGCGCGGTACTTTATCGAATCCATGAAGTCCAATCGCGGATTGTTGAAGTTGTTCCGCGCGTCCCCTAATGGGGGTGAGGAGTCAGGCGTCCAGTTAATGGAGGAGCTGGACCAGCTGTTTGTCCAGATTTTCGACGGAAGCGTTCCGGCCTTGATCGATTAGTTTTCCGTCGGCGCCGAACGAATCATTGGAGTTGCGCAATGCGATCTGATCCGGAATGACGAAAACCCGCAAATTTCCTAAACTAGCCCGCAGGTGAATCAGCCCGCGCAGGCCTCCCAACGAGTCCGGCGAAGTGCTCATGATGGCTGCGATCTTGTCCTTAAAGCACGCCATGGACTCTTCGCCCTCGCCGGCTCTCGACGCCCAGTCGATCGCGTTTTTCAATACGCCTGGGACCGATGTGTTGTATTCGGGGGAGGCGTTCAGGAATCCCTGATGCGCCTTCATGAGCTCTTTCAGTTTTCGCGCGTTTTCCGGCAGGCCTTCCCTGGCCCGAAAATCTAGATAGGTGTCCTCGGTGCTGACTTCCCGCGCTCCGGCGGAGGCGAGTTTCACGAGTTGTTGTTGTACGAATCGATGCGCAAGTTACCGGCAAATGCCAGGTTTCGGGGCGTGCAAGCTATTCGGCCCTCCTCTAATGAACATACAAAAAAACGCAAATCCCGGCCGAGGACGGCTGGAGCCTATTTTGACGGTTCGGGGAAATATTTGCGTGCGGCCATATATCTTCGCGGCAAGAGGTTGGCAAGTCAGCGATAGAGCCGGGACGTTCTCTCAGACCGTCTTTCCCCTTCCCGCGACAGTTAGCGTCTCCAGTACTTCGCTGTCGCGTACGAGGTAAAGGGTGTCGTGAAGATTCACGGACTGGCATACGTGGTTAGGGATAATCTCGATCTTGTCGCCGATGCCGGGGATGGGACCCGCGCCCTGGGGGACGAGGACGCCGTGCTCTTCGCTCAGCCGGTCAACGCGCAGATGGGGGTGGCCCACAACGACTCCGAAGCCGGCAACCGTGAATTGGCCGGCGGGCCGATCGTTGCTGAGCGCCTTCGAGCCCGCATCGACCACGAGTCGGTCAGGGTGGCGCGAGACGACGGTGGTCAGGATTGTGTAAGCGCAATCTTCGAACCCCGCCGCTTCCAACGCGACCGTGCTCGCGTCGTAGAAAACGAAAGTCCCGGGCCGAAGCTCGGTGATGCCGGGTGCGCCCCCAAAGCGGGCGAGGGGGGTGGTGCCTATGCTCACCTCCTCAACCTTGATGCCGTTCCTCCGCAGGAGGTCTGCTGTCTCGATACAGGCGCCCGCCTCCTGGAGGGCGATCTCGGGAAGCTCCGCCAGATCATGGGCGTGGCGGTCCATCCCGCCGTGGGTGAGCAGGCCTGCGAAATGGAGGGAGGGCAGATCCCGAAGGCGGCGAACGATGTTCAGGACCGGCTCGCCGAGCGGGAGCCCCACCCGGTGCATGCCCGAATCGATCTCAACGAGGATGCGGACGATCTGTCCCTGCTCTTCCGCAGCGGCGGAGAGCCCCTCCGCCACCTCGAGCGAGTCAGTGGTACAGGCCATCCGGGCGCGGCCGTTTAGATCGAGGAAGCGACCAATTTTTTTCTTCCCCACGATGGGGTAGGCCACCAGGATGTCGTCGATCCCGGCGGCGACCATAACCTCGGCCTCTCCCACTTTCGCCACCGTAACGCCCTTCGCCCCGAGCTCAATGGCCCGCTTGGCAATTTGGGGGGATTTATGGGTTTTGGCGTGGGGCCGCAGACGGACGCCCGCCCTCTCGGCCACCTCTATCATGCGGCGTAGGTTCCGATCCATTCTGTCGTAATTGACCAACGGGGCGGGGGTTTCGACCTCCCACTTATTCATGGCGGACTCCTTGCTGAGGGGGACGGCCTCGATTGCGAAAGGATGTAGTAGAATTCGAATTCATTCGAGACTTTATCACCTTGAAGCGTACGGCAGAAAGGGTGAAATGACTGAAGCCCGATTGGGTTGCCTGGAATGCAGAGCGGAGTATTCCGCGAGAGAGCCTCGATGGAGGTGCGATGCGTGTGGCGGGCCGCTGGATATCGCGGAAGCGGAAATTTTTCCGCGCAATAAGCCCCGGATCCGCCCGGAAAACATGTGGCGGTACCGGGAGGCGATCCCGATCGTCGGTGACGGGAACATCGTAAGCCTTTCGGAGGGTTTTACGCCCCTGATCCGGCTTCCCCTGGCGGGGGGGGAGGCTTGGGTCAAACTCGATTTCCTGTTCCCCACCGGCTCGTTCAAGGACCGGGGCGCCGCGGTTCTCATCAGCAAGCTCAAGGAGTGGGGGGTGCGGGAAATTCTGGGGGATTCCTCCGGAAACGCCGCGGCCGCGATTGCCGCTTACGCGGCGCGCGCGGGGATGGCCTGCGACATGTACGTTCCCTCCGGCACTTCCGCCGCGAAGTGCGCACAGATCGCCGCCTACGGGGCCCGGGTGAGGAAAATCCCGGGCGGCCGCCAGGCCACGACGGAGGCTGCCGTGGCGGCTACCCGGGACCGCTTTTATGCGAGCCATTTCTGGAACTGCTGGTTCTGCCACGGGACCAAGACCTGGGCGTTCGAAGTATGGGAGCAGCTCGGCGGGCGGGCGCCGGACGCGGTCGTGATCCCGGCGGGCCACGGTTCCCTGCTCATCGGGGCTTTCAAGGGGTTCCAGGAGCTTTTGAATGCGGGCTATATTGAGCGTCTTCCCCGCCTTTTCGCCGCCCAGGCGGCGGCGTGCGCGCCTCTCGTAAAGATCTGGCAAGAAGATCTGACCGCCCTCCCGGAAATCTACCCGACCCCCACCCTGGCCGAGGGGATAAGCATCGCCTCTCCTGTAAGATGGAAGCAGATGCTCGCCGCTGTCCGGGAATCGGGGGGGGAGGCCGTATCAGTCGGAGAAGAAGCGCTTTCCCCCATTATCAGGGCGCTGGCGGGCCGAGGTATTCTGGTCGAGCCGACGAGCGCCGTCCCCTTCGCCGCCGCGGAGAGTTTGTGGCAGATGGGAAAGCTCGTTGACTGTCCCGTCGTGGTGGTCCCCGCCACGGGCCACGGCCTCAAGGCGGCGGACAAATTGGAGAAAATCCTGAGGTTGCAGCTGCCCCTCGCGGGTGCGCCGGGGGCCGGAAAATGATATGCTGTATTTCTCTTACCGGGATGTCATTGTTGAATGGTTTGGCTTGAATCGGCGAAAAAGGGCCGCGTTGATTTTTCTGGCGCGTAAGGAGCCGCCCGCATGGCCAAAACTGATCGAAGGGCCATTTCCTTCACTCTGAACGGCGAGTCGGTCGAAGTTACCGTTTCCGTCACCCGCTATCTCGTCGACGTTATCCGAGAAGACCTAGCCATGATGGGAACCAAGCGCGCCTGCGATCAGGGGGTGTGCGGCTCGTGCTCCGTCATCATGAACGGCGTTCTCACCAGCAGTTGTCTCACCCTCGCCGTCCGGGCCGACGGCGCGACGGTCCAGACCATTGAAGGGCTGGGCAGCCTCGAAGAGGGGATGCACCCTCTTCAAAAGAGCTTCGCCAGCCATGGCGCGACCCAGTGCGGGTATTGCACCCCTGGTATGATCATAACGGCCAAGGCGCTCCTTGACGAAAATCCGGACCCCAGCGAGGAGGAAATCAAGCACTATCTCGCGGGCAACCTCTGCCGCTGCACGGGCTACACCAAAATTATCGAGGCCATTCGGGCCGTGGCCGAAGGGCGCACCGAGCCGGATCCCCCTATCACGGTTCCCACCGTAAAGATCTACGAGACCTAAAAACGGTCCGGAAAAATAATTCCCGTAAAGGGTTGGGCGGAGCGGTGAAGATCACTTTCGACCACGTTGTCTTCCGCGTCAGCGACCTCGACCGATCCATCGTTTTCTGCCGCGATGTCATGGGTTTTGAGCCGGTGGGAAAGCGCCGGCAGCCCGAATTCCGCCGGGTGGAGCAGGTCGTCTTCCGGGTAGGCGAGAGCCAGGTGCAGGTCCTCTTCCACCAGGCGGATTTCGAAAAAGACGATCCCGCCGACATGCGGGGGATGGATCACCTCGCCTTCCGGGTGGGCTACGGGGAGTACGAGGTCATCCTCGGGCGTCTTGCCGCGAATGGGTTCACGCCCCATCGCGGCGAGGAGCGCAACCTCGGCGCCCTGGGAATCGGCTACGCCACCTATTTCTACGGCCCCGATGGGATCGAGCTTGAGATCAAGCGCTACGACGACCCGCCTGAGCAGCCCGGCCCGGAGTGGTATGTGCAGGGACTGGCGGAGGCCCCGAAGCGGAATTGAGAGCGGCCTCTAAAGGGGACGGTCCAGGAGGAAAGGCCTTCCGTCTCCACTCTATTTTCGCGCCATTTTGGCGGAACACCCGCGTATTCGGAGGGCCCTTCCCCCAAAATGTCATGCGCATTGAATGCCCCGATAAGCCAGGGCTTCTTAACCGTACGGATTCCCTCTAGGCTGCATTTCAAAGCGTTAGTCATTCCTCCTGACCGCGGGTGGAGATCATCAGTTCGATGAAGCCGCTTGGGCGTCCCCCAGGGAGGCGGCCGGGGTCGGATGGCGGCACCGGGAAACAAGGGAAATCATCCATGAACATGGCGGTTTTTTTGGATCGCGCGGGAAGGTCCGTCGGCGGGCGGCCCGTCATCACGGTAGGCGAGAAGACCCACAGCACCTGCGCCGAACTCGCGGGGCGCGTCGCCCGGATCGCAGGCCGGATCCGGGATCGCCTGGGTCTCGCCCCCGGGGAGCGGCTCGCCCTTGTCATGAAGAACTGCCCCGAATTCATCGAAGTGCTTTACGCCGCCTGGCACGCGGGCCTATGTGCTGTCCCCATCAACGCCAAGCTCCACCCGCGAGAGATCGCCTTCATTCTGGACAACTCCGGGTCGAGGTGCTGCGTCGCCACCCCCGACCTCATGGAGGCGGTCGGGCCCCTCGTGGACGATGTCCCCGGCCTTGAGCGGGTCGTCAGCACCGGGGCCGGGGAGTACCGCGCCCTGCGCGCCGGTGATCCGGCGCCCCTCGCCGGGCGCGCAGCGGACGATGCCGCGTGGCTCTTCTACACGAGCGGTACCACCGGCCGACCCAAGGGGGCCATGCTGAGCCACCGCAACCTCCAGGCTATGATGCTGAGCTATTTTGCCGACGTTGACGCGATCTCCGGGGAAGACTGCATCCTCCACGCCGCGCCCATGTCGCACGGCTCGGGGCTCTACATCATGCCCCATATGGCGATGGCCGCGAAGCAGGTGATCCCCGAGAGCGGAGGTTTTGACCCGGAGGAGATCTGCCGCCTGTTTCCCGCCCACAAGGGTATGACTTTCTTCGCCGCGCCCACCATGGTGACGCGGCTCATCCACAGCCCCGCGCTGGGCGCCGCCGACAGCCGCAACCTCAAGACCATCGTCTACGGCGGGGGGCCGATGTATGTCGAAGACCTCAAGCTCGCCATCGAGCGGATCGGCAACAAATTCGCCCAGATCTACGGCCAGGGGGAGAGCCCCATGACCATCACCGCGCTCTCGAAGGAGCGCCACGCCGAAAAAGATCACCTCCGCTACCTGCAGCGAATCGCCTCGGTGGGCGTTCCCCACACCGTGGTCGAGGTGCGGGTGGCAGCGCAGGACGACAGTCCGCTTCCCGCTGGAGAGGCGGGGGAGGTTCTGGTTCGCGGGGATGTGGTGATGCAGGGCTACTGGAATGATCCGGAGGCCACCGCGGCTGGACTGCGCGGCGGCTGGCTTCACACCGGAGACGTGGGGACGTTCGATGAGGACGGCTTCCTCACCCTCAAGGACCGATCCAAGGACCTCATCATCAGCGGGGGAAGCAACATCTACCCGCGCGAGGTGGAAGAAGTGCTGCTCCGGCACGAGGGAGTTCTCGAGGTCTCGGTGGTGGGAAAACCCCACCCCGAATGGGGGGAAGAAGTAATTGCCTTCGTGGTCCCGATGCCGGGAGGCCATGTTGAAGAAAAAGAACTGGACGCCCTTTGCCTCGGTAAGATCGCCCGCTTCAAGCGCCCGCGGGAATACCTATTCGTGGATCGCCTGCCCAAGAACAGCTACGGCAAAGTGCTCAAGATTGAACTGCGCGAGTGGCTCCGGAAAGAGGATCGGCCCAAGAGAGAAAGCTGATTCGGCCCTTTTTCCGGCTTGCCGCACAGCCTTTCACGGGAGTTCTCATCATTCAAGTTGTACAATCGCGGTTTCAAAATCCTCTTTGCGGCCGATATTTGTGTCGTGCCCTTTCCCGGATGTGTCTTCAAACAAGAGGACGCTCCCGGCGGAAAATGTGCGGACCTCGCCGTCGCTTGCCTTGACTTCCGCCTCGGCGCTGTATGCCAATCGCCCGTCCAGCCCGCAGGAGCGCGTAAGAACAGAAAGCGTGGCCCTGTCCACGGCTCTGACACGTATACGGGCGGGGATGGCAGGGCGAACTGAAAAAGCGAAAGTTCCGCCTCTGCATCCTCAAAGTGGTATTCGCCCGTCTCGTCTCCGTACAACCGAACGTATTTCATCCCCAATGCCCCTCTTCAGCTGGCAACCGTTGATTCGCGGCTTTCCGCGATTTCCTCGGAAAAATTCCCGGGTATTTGCAGGGCAAAGCCGTACTTTTTCAACGCGCCGGTGCGAATGAAAGAAAAGATAGTGTTTTTTGCCCATCTCGGCTTCACCGGCCGGAAGAAGAGCCGTGCGCGGGTAGCCCCCGAACTCCTGCTAGCAATCGTTCCTTATATTTCTTCCAATGAAAGCACAGGGAGATGGCGGGAAGCCGGGGCGGGGTGAAAACTCCGGCCGGCCATTTGGCCCCAAATATTTGCTCGCCTGGGCGGAGAACCCTGAGCGTAACGGGAAATGCGGATAGACAAACAGCGGCCCAAGGGGCCGCCGTTTGTTGTATATTGTAAGGAATAATCCCTATTCGCTTCCCCCCTTTTTCACGTTCGCCGCCTGGAGCCCTTTCGGGCCCTGTACAATTTCGAACGTGACTCGGTCTCCTTCCTGGAGGGATCGGAAACCCTCTGATTGGATGGCGGAGTGGTGAACGAAGACGTCATCCCCCCCCTCCTGCGAAATGAACCCAAACCCCTTCGAATCGTTGAACCACTTTACTGTTCCTTCTGGCACCCTTTTTCTCCCACATTGATACAAAAACGAAGTCTTCCCTGCCACGCCTGTCGTGATGGGATTTATATCAAGCTACCAGAGAGGACCCCTATCGCGCAAGGCCCGGAAAAGGGGGAAATGGCCACCCCGTTACGCCTTTTTCTCTTCACAAGTCCAGCGCGGCGGAGTTAATGCAATAGCGAAGCCCTGTGGGCGGGGGACCGTCCGGGAAGACGTGGCCGAGGTGGGCCTCGCAGCGGGCGCAGATAACCTCCGTCCGGCGCATGAAAAGGGTGTTGTCCTCCCGCTCCTCGACGTTTTCCGGGCCAGCCGGGGCCCAGTAGCTCGGCCAGCCCGTCCCCGAGTCGAACTCTTCCTCCGAGCGGAAGAGGGCACTCCGCAGCAAACGCAGTTGTAGGCCCCTTTCGCCTTGGCATCGTGATGCTTCCCGGTAAATGCCCGCTCGGTCCCTCCCTGGCGGGTCACCTATTGCTCGGGCGTGAGCATCTCCCGCCACGCATCGTCTGTTTTGGTGATTTTTGGAGGCATGCCCGCCCTCCTTCTTCCTCAGGAAAAAATGAGCATCGACATCAAAATCTCAATGTTTCAACTGTAGTGCGAGTATGCTAGCGGCACGGAGGAGATTCAATTTGGGTCTATGTGCCCGTGAATTCCCGCACGGCCTACTTGAGCCCCAGATCCGCGGCGGGCTTGGAGCAAAGCTCCAGCGCGGCGGCGAGGTAAACCCGGGAGGCGGTGACGAGGTCGTCCACGCGCACGTTTTCTCCCAGGTCGCGTGCGAGGCCGCCCTCCGTCCCCTTGTCATTGGTCTGGCCCCCCGGGCCGTAGACGCAAGTGGGAACGTCGTAGCGGTTGGTGTGGGCGGAGTCCGAGGCGGGACGGCGCAAGATGGGTTCGTGGTCGCGGCCCGTCTCCTCGGCGTGCGCCCGCCGCATGACGGCGACGACCGGATGGTTCGGCGGGATGTAGGCGGGCGGGTCGTTTACGTAGAAGTCGAGCTCGGCGGCCGGCCCCCCGTTTCCCTTCACCCGGCCGAAGAGGGCTCGCAGCTCGCGCTTCACTTGGTCGGCGGTCTGGCCGGGGATGGTCCGGATGTCAAGATACAAGCTCGCCTCGATGGGGTTGCGCGAGAGCCGCCAGGGGAGGCCTCCCCGTACGGCCGAGACAAGGACAGTGGGACGCTCCCCCTGGCTGACGTTCCGGTCCATATAATCCCGGCGCCACTCCTCGACGGCGGCCTGGACTTTGTGGAGATCGGTGACGGCGTTCACTACGCTGGGGTCATGCGTGAAGGCGCTGTGGCTTACCGTCCCGCGGACGGTGATCTTGACCCAGATGACCCCGAGGTTCGCGTTCGAGACCATGAGGCCGGTCGGCTCGGCGAGGATGGCGAAGTCGCCCATGACGCCGTGGGTGACGAGGTGGCGCGTCCCGATGCCGTAGCCGTTGTAGCCCGTCCCCTGGAACTCTTCGATCTGGTCCTTTTCAATCTCGCCCACCACGGCGCCGAAGGTGATGTCTCCTTTGAGGGGGATGCCCTCTTTTGCGATTGCATCGATAGCGGCCAGCATGGAGGCAAGGCCGCTCTTCATGTTGCTCGCCCCGAGGCCCCATATAAAACCGCCCTCGTAGACGGCCTTCGCCTTGTAACCTTTTTCCGTGAGGTAGTCCTCATCCCCGCGGTAGGATGTGTCCATATGGCCGGTGAAAAGGAGGTTCGCTCCGTCGCCTTCCTCTTCCAGGACGGCGACCACATTGGGCCTTCCCGGGTTGACCTCTTGGAGGCTGACACGAAGCCCCATCGTCCGGAAGCGGTCTGCGATGAGGGAGGCCATCTCCCCCTCTTCCCCGGTGGGGCTCGCGGTGTCCACCATCTCCTTGAGGCTTTGCCGAAGATTGTCGGAAGTGATGTGCTTTGCAGCGCGGTCGAAATCGGGATGGGGCATTTCTCTCCTCATCGAAATTGGGTCGGTATCCTTGCCGCTCCTTGCTTTTCCGGTGGAACTGTCGGGAAAAACAGCAAGGGAGGTCAAAGGATAATAACGGCTGGATTTGCACGGGTGCCGGAAAAAAGATAACGGGGAGGGGGATGGAAATCAACATGGCCGAATTTTACGGAGGCAGAAATTGATATCCGGGAAATTGCTGTCGGAGTTGAGGTGGGGATCCATTCGGCAATGTTATGGAAAGGCGATTTTATTTATTTTCCACGTCTCCGCCATCCGGATGTGAATATCGAGTGATAGTTGCCACAATGGCAGGGGCCGTACTTGTCATCATGATTTTGGCCTTGGTATTCCTTGCACCACAGAGGATGCTTCCGTCCTCACCCCGGGCCTTCGCGCCCCTCGTGCCAAAGGTTGCGGATATCGACCCCCTGCTGCTCTTGCGGGGAGGAAGGCGCTCTTCGAGCGAAATTGCATGGAATGCCACGGCCCCGGCGCGAAAGGGAGCGATAAAGGTCCCCTCTTCGTTCACCGGATCTACGAGCTCAACCACCACGCCGACGTGGCGTTCGTCCTCGCGGTCCAGCGCGGCGTGAAGGCTCACATGCACAGTCTTGAACGCCTGCGTTCCCTCTCGAGCATCGACCCGCTCACGGGGTTGCTCAACCGGCGGGGATTTGTCGCGGCGACCAAAAGCATCTCAGCCTGGCCCAACGGACCAAGCGGGAGGTTCTTTTGATTTTCCTTGACCTCGATAATCTGATCAGATCAACGATTCCCAGGGGAACCTCGAGGGGGGTCAGGCCCTGCTCGAGGCCGCTTTGATCTTTGAAAAAATCTTCTGGCAACCGGATATCTTCTGCCGCTACGGTGGGGATGAGTTCTTGGTACTGGCGCTCGAAGCCGTAGGGGGAAGCGGTGACATTGTCGCAACGCGTTTGAAGCAGAACGTCGAAGATCACAATTCGCGGAAAAGAGAAGGAAAGAAAATCTCGATGAGCCTGGGAATCGCCAACTTCAATCCCGAGATGCCCTCCCCCATCGAAGAACTCATCGAGCGCGCCGACATGCGAATGTACGAGGACAAGCGCGCAAAGAAGATAATGTAATGGTAATACCCGCTTCTAATTTTCCCCTTCCTTGCGCCGTGGCCCGTTCGGGTCGTCAACCCTCCGGCGGATTCAAATCAGGATTTTGCCCTTTTGTCGGCGAGCCGGACCAGCGCCGAGAGAAGCACCTCGGCCCCCGCGGCCAAATGCGGCGCTGAGGTGAACTCGGCCGGCGTGTGGGAGAGGCCCTTCGCCGAGGGGACGAACACCATCCCCATCGGGCAGAGGGAGGCCATCCGGCAGGCGTCATGAATCCCTCCGCTCGAAAGAGAGAGAGACCGGTATCCCCCTTCCGCGGCCGCCCTTCGGAGCGCCCGCCGGATGCCGGATGCGCAGGGAAAAGGCGGAAAGTTCGTGTTTATCTTCATCCGGCTCTTCACCCTTTTTGTTTTATGAATTCGCTCCAGCGCCTTCCGCATCCGCGCTAGGATATTCTCGATGGCCGACTCACTTTTCGCCCGCAGATCGAACAAAAGGCGGACCCTGCCTGCGATGATCGAAACCGCCCCCGGTTGGGCGGAAACGTATCCGAATGTGAGGGTGAGACGCTGGCGCCCGGGGACGCGCCGGGCGGCGGCGTCCAAGCCTGTGATGAATTCGGCCGCGGCGACGGCGGCGTCCCTTCGGTAAACCATCGGCTGGCCGCCGGCGTGGGCCGTCACCCCTTCAAAGATGATCTCCCCCCGCCGGACACCCACGATGGCGTCAACGATCCCGATCGGGATCTTTTTCGCCTCCAGGACGGGGCCTTGCTCAACGTGAAGCTCGAGGAACGCCTTTAGGGATTTTTTCGGGAGAATGCATTCCTTCGGTTTGTCCGGATTTCCGCCCGCCGCCCGCACGGCATGGTAAAGAGATTTTCCCGTAGGAGGATGAATCGTGGCCCGCATCTTCGCCGCTCCCACCTGGCCGGCCATCACCCCGCTTCCGAATTGCGAAAGCCCGCAGGCCGACTCTTCACCGACGAATGCGGCAACCTCGATGGGATGATCGTGGGGGAATCCCTCCTCGCCGATTCGCCGGACGGCCTCTAAGGCACAAAGAACGCCCGCAGTCCCGTCGAAGCGCCCGCCCGGCCGCTGGGAGTCAAGGTGCGATCCCGTCATAACGGCGGGCAAGTTTTTCGCGACACCTTCTTTCCGCCCGATGAGGTTTCCCACTGGATCGACGCGGATCCCCAGGCCGGCCGCCTCCATCCAACGGCGGACGAGGTCCCGCGCCCGATTGTATTCCGGCGTCAAGGCGACGCGATCGATGCCGGCTCTCCCGAATCTTCCGATTCGGGAGAGCGCTTCGAACTCTTTTGCCATCCGGGTTCGATTGATTCGGATGGGGCGGGCTTTTTTCTTGGGCAAGGAGCCGTCTCCGGATTTCCTCAAGGAGGCTTCAGGGTTTCACTCTTTTATCTGCGAGGCGGAGGAAGGAAGAGGCCAGAACCTCGGCGCCCGCCGCGAGGTCGAACATGCGGGTGAGTTCAGCCGGGGTATGCGAGAGTCCCTTCACCGATGGAACGAAGACCATCCCCATGGGGCAGAGGAGATCCATTCGGCAGGCGTCGTGGAGCCCTCCGCTCGAAAGAACAAGGTGGCGGTGCCCTGTCTCCTCAGCCGCTTTTTTGAGCGTGCGCCGGATTCCCGGCGAAGTCGTGCAGGGGGGTATGGCGTTGTCCACGAGCATCCGGCTTTTCACCCCCCGCTTTTTCCGAATCCGCTCCAAGGATCGCTTCATGCGTGAAAGGACCGAATCCGATACGGATTTGCTCTTCGTCCGCAGGTCGTAGGAAATCGTCGCCCCTCCTGGAACGATGGCTATCCAACCGGGCCGGACCGAGATCTCCCCAAACGTTAGGGTGGCCCGGCGGCTTTCGGGGACGCGGCGGACGGCGTCCTCCATTTCCACCATGAATTCCGCCGCGGCCATGGCGGCGTCCCGGCGGTACGGCATGGGCTGGCCCCCGGAATGGGCCGTTACCCCCTTGAAGTGAATATAGCCGCGGATATAGCCCACGATGGCGTCCACGATTCCTATCGGGATTTTTTTTGCGTCGAGGACAGGTCCTTGTTCGATGTGAAGTTCGAGAAAGCATTTTAGGGATTTCCGGGGAAGGGCGCACCGCCCCGCCCGCGATGGATTCCCCCCGGCGGCGCGCAGCGCGTCGTAAATGGATTTGCCGGTGGGCGGATGAATGAGCTTTCGCATCCTACTGGGGGCCAGCACCCCCGCGAGGACGCTGCTCCCGAACACCGTCAGGCCGCAGGCGGACTCCTCCCCGATGAATGCCACGACCTCTATCGGATGGTCATGCCGCGCTCCTGCCTCGGAGATTCGCCGCACCGCCTCCAGGGCGGTGAAGACCCCGGCCACACCGTCGAACCGCCCCCCCGGGTTTTGGGAATCTAGATGCGAGCCGGACATGACCGCGGGCAGGCTATTGTCCTCCCCCTCCTTCCGGCCGAAAAGGTTTCCCACAGCGTCCACGCGGGTTTTCAGGCCGGCTTTTTCCATCCACCGCCTGACCCGATCCCGCACGAGGTTGTATTCCCTGGTGAAGGCGACACGGGCCAAACCCGTTTTTCCGTGGCGGCCGATTCGGGATTGGGCCTCGAACTCGCGTTTCATCCGGGCGCGGTTCGCACGGATGGCATTCCTCGGTGACATGAAAACTCCCGGAAACAGATAAGACCGCGGCACTGAACGCGGGAAGGATGGCAGAAAAGCCGAACCTTCCGCAAGGCGATGGGCGTGAACGGAAAAATGCCTGCGAAGCCTGTTGTGCCGGCATTTCCCATGTGATCTGTCGACAGATTCATTCCCGGATTTTCCCGATAACCTGATGGTTCCGTACCAACGTCTGCCCGGGCGGGTGCGCTGAGCTTCTCCTACTTCTGCCCGCCCAGCCTCTTCTCCATCGCCTGCGCCCGGGGTTTTAGCAACCTGGACCGGTTTAAGGGAGGCAGGTCAGTGTGACGCTTCTTGGACATGAAAATCCTCTCTTTGACTGGCCGACCCGTGTCGAAAATTTATCGAAAATCCTAACACCCAACCTGGACCGGTTTCTTGGGAGCACGTCAAGTCAACAAACGGGCGGCAGGGCAGTATTATGTCGGGAAGCTTTTTCACTCCGAGGTGCGCCGCCGTTTTCGAAGGCTTTTCGGTCTAAAAGGAAATCTCGAGGTTCATGATCCCGTTTCGATTTCATCGCCGGAATGACCCTTTGCATAAACCGCGCGGGGATGGAGCAGGATATAGACTGGCCGGGGTGGCCTTCGGCCTGTGCGCTGCTATCTTCCTCCTCTGGTACGTTGGGATTCTCGGTAATTTCAATCCGGAGAGCGTGACCGAATTCGTTTAAGGGTTCGGGCCTCTCGCCCCGAGCGGTCTTCATCGCGGTGTACGCTATTGGAACGGTCTTTCTTTTTCCCGGCAGCGTTCTTACGTTGTCAGGCGGTCTTCTCTTCGGTCCCTCCCTGGGAATGTTGTTCAATGTATCAGGCGGCACTTTGGGCGCCACTTTGGGCGCGACAGGCGCGCTCCTTGTGGCGCGATTTTGGGGGAGGGAATTTGTCGGCCGGTTTCTGAAGGGGCGGTTGAAAACTTTGGATGAAAAAGCGGACCGAAATGGATTCTGGGTTATTTTTATCTTCGGCTCATCCCGCTCGTTCTCTTTAATGCGCTGAATTATGCTGGAGGGTTGTCCCCCATCCGGCTCCGGGATTATTTCCTGGCCACCTTATTGGGGATTCTTCCAGGAGCCTTCGCTTACACCTATTTGGGGGACGCGGTAGGAGATCTGCTTCAAGGGCGGTTGTCAATAAATTTTTGGACCGCGCTCATCGTCTTCACCGCCGCGGCTGCCCTTCCTTCCTCGAGCGGATCTTTCCAAAGCCCGACGCGGTGTGATCAGGCGTATCCAATCCATATTTTCCCGGAAATTCCATGTGTGATTCAGGACAACCCATTCCATTTCGGATTCGGCCGGATGACGGCGGGCGGGGCTCGGCGGCCTTCATTCTCTTGGGCAGGCGGCACTTTCATTCAGCGGATATTTCTTCCGAGAAAAATTTTGTTTTTAACCTTCCAGCGGCAGCAGGAATGGATTTTCCAGCGCCTCCGCGATCCAACGGAGGAAACGGATGCCGTCCGCCCCATCGATTAGGCGATGGTCGTAGGAAAGCTGAAGGGGCAGCTTGAGGCGAGGCTGGAAGGTGTCCTCGATGTAGACAGGCTCCTGACCCCCGCGCGAGACGCCTAGGATGGCGACCTCCGGCCAGTTCACGATGGGAGTGAAGTAGGTACCGCCGATTCCGCCGAGGTTCGTGATGGTAAACGAGCCTCCTTGCATTTCTTCAAGTTTGGTTTTCCGCGCCCGTGCGCGCTCACCTGCCCCGGTGAGCTCGACGGCGAGCTCCATGATGTTTTTCTTGTCCACGTCCCGAATGACGGGAACGAGCAGGCCGCGCTCGGTGTCCACCGCGACCCCGATGTGGCAGTACTTTTTGTGGACCACCTCGCCGGCATTGAGGTCCAAGCTGGCGTTGAATTTCGGACAAACCTTAAGGGCCGAGGCAACCACCTTGAGCAGGATGGCTGTAATAGTGAGCTTTCCGCCGGCCGCCTCGGCCTTGGCGGCGTAGCGCTTGCGGAGCTTTTCGAGTTCCGTGATGTCGACCTTGTCGAATTGGGTGACGTGCGGAATCTGGGACCATGCGCGGGCCATTTGCCGGACGGTCGCCCGGCGGACGCCCTCCATCGCCACCCGCTCGACGGGGCCCCAGTTCGAAAAATCAGGAAGCGCGGGAGAAGGAGGAGCGATTCCCGGAGAATGGGGCGAGTCTATCGTTGCATGTCTTTGGGCATATGTATTGACGTCCTTTGTGGATATTCGCCCTCTTGGCCCGGTTCCCGGTATGTCTCTGAGGTTTATCCCCAACTCCCGCGCGAGGCGGCGCACCGAGGGTGCGGCGGGAATCAGCCCGTCTGAAGCGGCTGGTTCAGGAGTTGACGGGATTTCCTCGGGTGCGTCCTTTTCCTTTTTTTCACGATCAATGACAGGCGCTTGCGGTGCCTCGCCAACGTCCGGGGCGGGAACTGTATCAACAGCGGTATCTTTGTTGGCGGCTTCAGCGGTATTCGACTCCACGGTTATGACCGGTTGGCCCACGGTGGCTTCGTCGCCCGGTTTCAGGTGAACAGCTGTGACTTTTCCGCTTATCGAGGAGGGCACCTCAATGAGCGCTTTGTCGGTCTCAATTTCCAGGACGGATTGATCTATTTCCACGGTCTCGCCCACAGCTATCATGAGTGATACTACCTGCCCGGAAGAAATATTTTCTCCCAACTCGGGAAGTTTGAATTCGATCTCCATATACGTTTCCTTCTTCGTTGAAAGGCAGGACTCATGAACTCAATGGGTTGGGTTTTTCCGGAATGATGCCCATGTCTTTTATCGCTTTTTGGACCAAATCCATATGGATCTTCTTCTCCTTCGACAAGGACGAGAGAGTTGCAAGTACGATGTGGCGGGCATCAACTTCGAAAAAATCCCGAAGTGCAGCTCTTCCTCCACTTCTTCCGAACCCGTCGGTTCCAAGAGAGTGAAGAGGTCCTGGAATCCACTTGGCTATGGAGTCAGGCAGTGTTTTTACGTAATCGGAGACCGCGACAAAGACACCCGGCCGGGCGGAGAGGCACTGCGTGACGAAAGGCACTTTTGGTGCTTCGCCGGGGTGGAGCAGATTCCAGCGCTCCACACCCAACGCCTCACGGTGCAACTCCTTGTAACTTGTCACGCTCCAGACATCTGCGGCGACGTTATATTTCTCATCAAGGATTTCTTGCGCCTTTAGGGCTTCCCTGATTATTGCTCCACTTCCTAAGAGCTGTGCGCGAAGAGGATGATTTTTTTTGGCGGAAGGCTGGAAAAGGTACATTCCCTTGAGGATGCCTTCCTTCGCGCCCGCGGGCATCGGAGGCATGTCATAGTTTTCATTTCCAACCGTGATGTAATAAAAAACTTTTTCCTGCTCTTCGTACATTCTTCGAATTCCGTCTCGTATGATCACGGCGAGTTCAAAAGCATACGCCGGGTCATAGGTGATGAGATTCGGGACGGGATAGGCAAGAAGGTGGCTGTTTCCGTCTTGGTGTTGGAGGCCCTCCCCCGCCAAGGTCGTTCGGCCGGCGGTTCCGCCGATCATAAATCCCCGGCATTGCATGTCGGCGGCGGCCCAGACGAGATCACCGATTCGCTGAAGTCCGAACATGGAATAATAGATGAAGAACGGAATGGTGTTAACACCGTGCGTGGCGTAAGACGTCCCTGCGGCAATGAACGAGGCCATCGAGCCCGCTTCGGTGATTCCTTCTTCGAAGATCTGGCCGCCCTTGGATTCCTTGTAGTAGAGGAGGCTGTCCCTGTCTACGGGTTCATAGAGTTGACCGACGTGAGAGTAGATTCCAACCTGCCGGAATAAGGCTTCCATTCCGAACGTTCGCGCCTCATCCGGCACGATGGGGACGATGAGCTTGCCTATCTCCTTGTCGCGCAGCAACTTGGTGAGGATTCGCACGAAACCCATGGTGGTTGAAACCTCCCGCCCATCCGTCCCGGCATAGAACTCCTCAAAAAGATCTTCCGGTGGGCTTTTTAGAGGCGTGTTTATTGTCTTTCGGATCGGTAAGAATCCGCCGAGCTTTTTCCTGCATTCGCGCATGTACTGAATCTCTTGGCTCTCTTCGGGGGGCCGGTAGAAGGGAGCAGAGGCTACCTCTTCATCCGTGAGAGGAATATCGAAGCGAGTCCGGAATTCGCGCATCTCTTCTTCATTCAACTTCTTTTGCTGATGGGTAATATTTTTTCCTTCGCCGCTCTCGCCAAGACCGTATCCTTTGACCGTTTTGGCCAGAATGACTGTGGGTGCCCCTTCGTGCTCTACGGCACTTTTATAAGCCGTGTAAATTTTCTCCGGATCATGGCCGCCGCGGCGCATCCTGTTGAGTTGGGAGTTTGAGACCATATTTGCCAATTCGGCCAGACGCGTATCGCCTCCGAAAAAATGCTCCCGGAGATATTCATTTGCCCGGATTTTTTCAACGGCGTATTTTTGGTACTGCCCATCGACGGTCTCGTTCATCCGTTTCAGGAGAACGCCGTCCGTGTCATGCTCGATCAGCGGGTCCCAGTCATCGCCCCAGATGACCTTGATGACGTTCCAACCCGCACCGCGAAAGGCGGCCTCCAGTTCTTGAATAATCTTTCCATTGCCGCGGACGGGCCCGTCGAGTCTTTGGAGGTTGCAATTAATTACAAAGATTAAATTGTCCAGCTTCTCCCTTGCGGCCAAGGTGATGGCGCCGAGCGATTCGGGCTCGTCCGTCTCGCCGTCGCCCAGAAACGCCCACACTTTTGACCCGCTCGTCACCTTTAGGCCACGGTCTTCAAGGTAGCGATTGAACCGTGCCTGATAAATTGCCATAAGGGGGCCCAGTCCCATGGAGACGGTTGGAAATTCCCAGAAATCTTGCATGAGCCAGGGATGGGGGTAAGAGGAAAGACCTTTGTTTTTCTCCGTTTCGCGCCGGAAGTTTTCCAGCTGATCGGCGGTGATGCGGCCCTCTAAGAAGGCCCTCGCGTAGATTCCCGGCGCGCTATGCCCTTGGAAATAAATTTGGTCTCCGCTGTGCCCGTCTCCCTTGCCCCGGAAGAAATGGTTGAATCCGATCTCGAGTAACGTGGCCGCCGATGCGTATGTTGAGATATGGCCGCCAATTGCACTGTCGGCGCGGTTGGCCCGCACCACCATCGCCATCGCGTTCCAGCGAATAAGGCTTTTGATGCGCCGCTCGATATCTCGGTCGCCGGGAAAGGGAACCTGTTTTGAACGGGGTATGGTGTTTATGTAGGGGGTATTGGCCGAGAAGGAGAGCTCTACCCCCTTCCCTTGGAGGTAAATCTGAAGCTGTCGCAGGAGGTCCCTGACACGCTCAGGCCCCCGGTTCTGGATGACGTATTCCAGGGATTCTCGCCACTCCCGATTTTCGATTTCATCGGGGGCGGATTTTTCCTCACCTTCAGAGGAGGGCGAGGCCTCCGAGGGGGAATTGTCGCCGTCGTCTTGATTTTGGCCGGCCAAGTGGCTGGGAAAGGAGGATTCGCCTGGGCCCGCGCCCATGGTTTTTGATTTTCCTTGCTCTTGTGTCATCGAAGGTTTAGCCTCCTTGCGCGCGTCAACCCGCGCATAACCACATATTATATATATGTAAGTATCTCACTCGGCGGTATGTCGGCAAATATGGATGACACATTCCTTGACGGGCTTTTTCCGCTCGCTCGCAGGGACTCTGGGGATGGGATCCCCGCCCGGCGGCGGGAGTCTCAGGGTCCAGGTGACGCCCCTTCCCGAATGCGGTGCAGGAAGTGCGAGGTGAAATTAATACCTGCTTTTCTTCTTTTTCGCCCATTCACTCCGGCCGGCCGGGCTGGAAACGGGAGACTTGTGAACATTAATTGAAGTAGCACGTTAGAGAAATTATGCGTATATTGGCGCCAGGTGAACTAAATTTCCTTTAGAGGGTTTGGCCAAAGGCATTTCTGGCGCTAGAGAGTCATGGCGATGACATATGAGTTCAAACTAGGGGTCTGAGGCGATATGGCTAAAGAAATCACTATAGGAATCGCGGGTGCTGCGGGCGATGGATTGGACAAGATCGGAGACACCCTTGCCCGCACGGCAGCCCGGCTGGGGCTTCACGTTTTCGCTTACAACAGTTATCAGTCGCTGATCCGCGGCGGGCACACCTGGCTGCGTCTGCGGATCGGGGAGGAAAAGGTAGAATGCCACGGTGATCACTTAAATGTGTTGATCGCCCTCAACGAGGATAGCATCGAGCGCCATGCCCCCGAAATAGATTCCGGCGGAGCGATCCTATTTAACAGTTCCCGGCTGACTTGCGACTCCTTCCTGGTTCCCGAGGGAGTGCAGGTGGCCGGTTTGCCCGTGAGGGACATTACCAAGGACCTGGGACAACTCCTGCCCGTGATGCAGAACTCGGTGGCGCTGGGCGCGTTGATTCACATGGTTGGCTTCGACCTGAATGTGACCGTCGACCTTATCGCCGAGACCTTCAGGCACAAGGGCGATAAAGTTATCGAGCAAAATGTCAATGTGCTTAAGGTGGGTTATGAATACGCGGTGAGGGATTTAAACCCCGTCGACCGTAAGTGGAATTTTTCCCGAAAACGACGCTCCATCGTGACCGGAAACCTCACAATCGCGCTGGGCGCGGTGGCGGGTGGCTGCAAGTTCTATTCGGCCTACCCCATGAGCCCCGCTTCCTACATTCTCCATTGGCTTGCCAGCCACAGTGAAAAGTGCGGTGTGCTGGTCAAGCAAGTCGAGGATGAGATCGCGGTGGTCAATTTGGCCATCGGTGCGGGCCATGCAGGTGTACGTTCCATGTGTGCCACCTCGGGGGGTGGGTTCGCCCTGATGAGCGAAAGTGTGGGGATGGCAGGGATGATTGAGGCGCCAGTGGTCATCGTCAACGTACAGCGCGGGGGGCCTTCCACCGGGATGCCCACAAAGACCGAGCAGGCCGATCTGAATCAGGCCGTGGGCGCCTCCCAGGGAGACTTTCCGCGCGTAATCATGGCCCCCAAAGATGCGACTGACGCCTTCTACGCCGCTGTTGAGTCCTTCAACCTCGCTGAAAAGTTTCAGCTCCCGGTCATCATCATCTCCGACCTATTGCTGGGCGAGCACCGGTCCACCGTCGATCCCGAGGCCCTTACGTCAGATGTCCCCATCGAGCGCGGCGAGTTGCTTACAGAGCCGCCCGCCGTCCTCGGTCCCAACGGCTATAACCGTTATGCCATAACCCCCTCGGGCATTTCTCCCCGCGGCCTTCCCGGCACCAAGGGGATGGTCCATGTCGCGGGCACTGATGAGCACGATGAACAAGGAGTCTACGTCACCGATGAGTACACCTGCCCGGCCGTTCGCCGCAAGATGCTAGAAAAACGCATGCGGAAGATGGTCAGTGTACTGGAGGCGCTGACGCCGCCGACCCTCGAAGGCCCGTCCGAAGCGGATGTTACCTTGATTGGCTGGGGCTCCACATGGGGCGCCATCCGAGAGGCCGCTGACGGGTTGACCGAAGCGGGAATCCCGACAAATAATCTGCACTTCAAGTATATCCACCCCTTCCACTCTAAGGAGGCGAAGGAGATCCTGGGGTCTTGCAAGCGCACCATCGCAGTGGAGGGAAATTTCAGCGGTCAGTTTGCCCGCCACCTTCGGGCAGAGACTGGGATCTCCGTGGATCACTTAATCACGAAGTATGATGGGGAGCCGTTCGAACCCGCCCAAATCATCCGCCGGGTCCGGGACATCGTCGAAAATCGGCCGTTTGACGGCCGGGTGGAGGAAAATGAGGCTCGAGATATCGCTTATCGCTACATCCGAATCCACCTGGAGAACAAAGCGCGGCCGAACCGCGTTGTTCATGTCGCCGAGAACGGCTATGGCGAATCCGTGTGGGATGTCGAGATCGTTGACCGTGCGGAACTCGACCCGCGCGGGAAGCTCATCATCGGTGCGGAGACTGGCTCCATCTACATGTGGGAGCCGGTGACCGCGGAGAGATAAGCGCCCAAAGGCGCAATAACGAGAAAATGACATCATGGCTGATTGATTTCAGCCAGATTACTCTTGAAGGAGCGATGGCATGTCGGTAACTCAAGAATTGACCCTAAGTAGCTACAAGGGATTGGTAGATCCCGATTGGTGCCCGGGTTGCGGCGACTTCGGGGTGCTGAAATCGCTCAAGGCCGCCGCCGCCGAACTGGGAATCCCTCCTCATGAGATACTCGTTGTATCGGGCATCGGGTGCTCGTCTTGCCTGCCAGGCTTCATCAATGCTTACGGGATCCACAGCCTGCACGGACGTGCCCTGCCTGTGGCCACCGGCGCCGCGCTAGCCAACCACAACCTCCATGTTGTGGCTACCGGCGGCGATGGCGATGGCTACGGGATCGGGAGTGCCCACTTCATCCACGCCATGCGTCGCAACCTGAACCTCACCTATATCGTTATGAACAATCAAATCTATGGTCTGACCACAGGCCAGACATCTCCGACCACATCGGAAGGCCACAAGACCAAGAGCACGCCGAGCGGAAACACCGAAAAGCCAATCAATCCTCTTGCTCTGGCTCTAGTCGCCGGGGCCACCTACGTGGCCCGCGCATTCTCGGGAAACCCGAAGCATATGACAAAACTTGTCACCGACGGCATCGCCCATCGAGGATTTTCGCTGATTGATGTTTTAAGCCCGTGCGTGACGTATAACAACATTAATACTTACCCTTGGTTCAAAGAGCGCGTATACACCCTGGAGGAGAAGGGTCACGATCCCGGAGACATCAAGGCGGCGATTGATCGCTCTTTCGAGTTAGGTGACCGCAGTGACCGAATCGACCGTATCCCCATTGGGCTTTTCTACCGGATTGAGGAGCCCATATACGATGATAGCGAGCCGATTCTCGAAAGGGACGCCTTGGTGAACCAGCCGCTGGGGGTGAGCCGAGAGACATTTGAGGAGTTGTTGGAGGAATCGATGTAAGGCTGTCTCCGCCACACGAAAACGGATCAAGTTAATCAAATCCCCGTGCCAGTGGTTACGAGGGTTTGTTCTCGCCTTCCGGGGAATATTTTCAGAGTTTCAATCCGCCAAATTCACAATTCTCAGGCGTATCATCGAGCGGCCGGGTTTAATTGGATGACTGCCCCTGGCGGTGCGGAATATTGTAGGAATTTAGGATCCTGTGGATTATTGCGGAGCGAGAATAATCTTAATGGCCCCTTCCTGCCGCTCACGCATGAGCTGAATTCCCCGCTCGACCATTTCGAGAGGGAGTATATGGGTGATTATCGGGCGCACGTCGATTTTTCCGGTGGCCACCAGCTCGATGCACACCCGGAAAGTGTTGGGATGGCCCCGGCTCCCGATTAAGTCCTTTTCCTGATCCTGGAGCTCCAGAATCGGAACCGGGCACTCCTCCGATTCGAAGCTTCCTACCGCCACAGCTCTGCCGCCCCGGCGGAGCATCTTGATGGCTTGGCGGATTGTTTTTTTCTGTCCCCCGCCAACGAGTTCAAGAACCGCGTCCGCCCCATGGCCATTCGTGAGTTCCCGAACCTCTTCGATGGGGTCGGCATTCGAGATGTTAATAGATTCATCCGCACACATTCGGTGGGCTACTTTCAACCTGTCCGCTACTTCATCGACGACGATGGCGCGCGCCTCCGCCATTTTCGCAATGGATAGCGCGCACAATCCAACAGGTCCCAGTCCCATGATGACAACGGTCTCTCCTTTTTCGATGCGCGCGCGTGTCATGACTGCATGGTAGGCGGTACCGAGTGTTTGCATAACGGCTCCCATCGCATCGTCGATTTCCTCTGGAAGGGGTATCACGCACTTGGCCGGGGCGACGACGTGTTGGCTGTAGGCCCCGTCCACGTTGAAACCGATGGAGCGTGCGCCGCGGCAAAGATTCTCTCTTCCTGATTTGCAATAATCACAAGTGCCGCAAGCGACGTGATTTTCGATGCAGGCTTTAGTATTGAGTTCAATGTCCTCCACATCTGGCCCCAGGGCGACGACCCGTCCCGCGAACTCATGCCCCGGGATAACGGGAAATTTCGCCCGGATGAAATGTCCTTCATACAGGTGGATATCGCTTCCGCACATGGCGCAGGCGTCCACCTCCACCAGAACCTCGCCCCGTCCCGGCTGGGGGGTGGGGCGTTCTTCGAGAACGAGTTTTCGCGGTGCGTGAAGAACAGCGGAGAGAGAGACATGTTCGCGCAAGGAACTTGCTCCATGCAATGAATTGTGACGAAGAGTTCGACGATTTTCTCCAAAGGTATACCACTTCGAAGAAACCTCGCAAACGGTTGCCGGTCCCAAAGTCGGGTGGTAGGATTCCCGTCGCTCTCTGAAACATCTCTTGCAGGAGAATGTCGTGACCCGCGGTAAGCCGGAAGCCGGGATTGGCCTCATCGGTGCGGGCCGGATGGGGACCATCCGCTCTCACCTTGCAAGCGGTTCGCCCATGGTCAATTTTCTCGCCATCGCGGATATCGATCCGGAGCGGGCCGCCGCCTTGGCTCAGCAGACCGAAGCGGCGTTTCACACCTCGGACAACCTCGCCGTTATCGAACATCCCCAAGTGGACGCTATCATCGTTTCCACGCCTGAGGGTGAACATACCGAATCGATTTGCCTGGCCCTTGAACGGGGGAAGCCCGTCTTGGTAGAGAAGCCCCTCGCCCTTACTTTGGAGGACGCGGTCAAAATTCTCGCCGCCCGCGACCGCGGAGGCGCGGAAATATACGTTGGTTACACCCAGCGCCTTCGCCGCCGCTACCTTTCGATAAAGCATCAAATCGAAGAGGGGAAGTTGGGCGAGCTCCTAGCCGCGCGCCTTACGATTTACATTCCGCGAAGCGTTGCACGGCAGGTCTATGCCCGCTCGTGGGAGGCGAGTCCGTTTACGGGTTCGCTTACCTATATGGCGGACATGGCCCTTTGGTTCTTCGCTCCGAGTCGGCCCATTCGGGTTTTCGCGCAAGGAGGGGGAGGGGTGTTCCCCGAGCATCCCAACGGTATCGGCGATTACGGCTGGGCCATAGTCACTTTTGAAAATGGCGCCTCGGTGAGCCTGGGCTGTTCCTGGAACTTGCCGGAGCACTGGCCGGCATACGTGGCCAGCGTTGGGATGGAAATCTTCGGAACCGAAGGGGCCGTCGCGGTGGATGACTTTCACAAGGATGTGATCCTGGTGTCCGGCGAGGCGATACCTTCTCCCTATGTGCCGAACAATTCAATGGAGGTCGCTTTTCTGGGTTCCCAGATGCCCGGGGATTGGGCCATGGGGGATTTTGTGGGGCCGATGCGGGAGGAAACGAGACTCTTCCTTGAGCGGGTTACGACCGGGAGGGAGGTGCCCCTCTGCAACGGGCAGGCCGGCCATGCGGCGCTGGAACTCACTCTGGCCATGGAAAGAAGCGCCGTGGCGGGAGGAGAAGTTTTGCCGCTTCCCTTGGGAAGTTAGGGGGCGAAGTGCGTAAGATCGGGGTGGCGGTCGTGGGCTCTGGCCGCATGGGCTCCAGACGGGCGGATCTCTTGGCGGGCGCCGCCGAGGTCAAGTTTCTCGCTCTTTCGGACCTGGACCCGGAACGGGCCGAAAAATTGGCCGAAGCGGTTGGCGCCGATTTTCACAGCGGGAACAATGAAGAAGTGATTTGCCATCCGGAGGTAGACGCCGTTGTCGTATCCACCTCCGAGTTTGCCCACGCGGATCCGGTTTGCATGGCCCTGGAAAAAGGAAAGCCGGTCCTCGTTGAAAAGCCTCTCGCTCTTTCTCTTGAAGACGCCGAACGTATACTAGAGACGAAGCGAAAATATGGAGGGAGTCTCTACGTCGGATACACCCAGCGCCAACGCCGCCGGTTTTTGAACGCAAAAGAACAAATCCGGCAAGGAAAGCTTGGGCGCCTCCTCACCGCACGGATGTCTCTATACAATCCGGTCACGAGCGGTGCGGAAATCTACAAACGCTCTCCCCATGCGAGCCCTGTCACGGATACCCTGACCTACATGGTGGACATCGCCCTTTGGTATTTCGAGGGCAGACGCCCGAAGCGCGTTTACGCGCAGGGGGGAGGGAAAATATTTCCGAACCAGCCGGCAGGAGTCGGCGATTGGGCCTGGGCCATCCTCTCGCTGGATGACGGGTCCACAATTAGCTTGGGCTGCTGCTGGATACTGCCTGAAAATTGGCCGGCGAACATTTGTTCGATCGGAATGGAAATAATGGGTCAGAACGGCGCTATCATTATCGACGATTCGCACAAGGACGTTATCATGGCTTCGAAGGTGCCCACGCCGTCGGTCTATGCGCCTGGAGCCAAATCCCATGTGGTTTACCTCGAGACCATGATGGCGGGC
The DNA here is from genome assembly GCA_964620535.1 of uncultured Nitrospinaceae bacterium. Lineage (GTDB taxonomy): Bacteria > UBA8248 > UBA8248 > UBA8248 > UBA8248 > CAZUHN01. The sequence continues at coordinate 34,138 of CAZUHN010000053.1, forward strand.
GATTGGGTTCTGGGGGAATTTTGGGGACCCATGCGGGACGAGACGCGCGTCTTCCTCGAGCACGTTTCGACGGGCAAGGAAGTTACGCTTGCCACTGCCGAGGAAGCACGGACTACTCTCGAGATAACTCTCGCCATCGAGAAGAGCGCGGCGGAAAATCGGCCTGTCAATTTTCTTTTTCGATAATTTTCCCGAGAAAGAAAATCGGCGTTCTCAAACGGCCCGCATAAAAAGGCGGGGGGAAGTGAAACCTTATATTAAGATGCGCAAGAGGTGTATCTCGGAAGGCGTGCGCTACGAGATATCAGGGGATATCGATGTGGAGGGGGCGGGAGGAATTTTTCATTGATCCGTCTCGTCTTGAACTCGCACAGCCGCGTGAGGAGGAGGGGAGGGCGAGCTAGGCCGTCTGGCCATATTGCTTACGGTTCGTGACGGCCGATGAAGCCGAGGATTGCGGCGTTGAATTCCGCCGCCCTCGACAAATAGAAAAAATGTCCTCCTTCTTCAAATATCTTCAACTCCGCTCCGGGAATGGCGGCCGCGATCCGCTCCGAAAGATAAAGCGGTGTGCAGTTATCGTCCCTGGCGACGGCCACCAGAACGGGAACCCGGATTCGGCCGAGGCGGTTCAGTTGATCGTGCGCCATGATGCAATCGATGCGCTCCGCCGCCACCTCGATGGAGGGAGCGGAGCGGATCCGTTCGTCTTCTCCTTTTACGATGGACTCGTAGTTTTCGTTGAAGGATTTCGGCGAATGGAGAGTTATCGAAGAAAGCTTGGTGTATGCCTCGATTCCCAATTCGACGAGCACTTTTTTGCGCATGGTGAACTGCCGCTTGAAGAAATGATCGGCCTTCGCCCAAGAGCTGCAAACGGCAGCGCTTTGGACGCGGTCCGGATGGTCGATGCAAAGCGCCTGGATGATCGCGCCGCCCGTGGAACTTCCGACGAAGTGTCCCTTTTCGACGCCTATATCATCCATTATGGCGATCATGTCGCCCGCCATGTTGGGAACGGTATAGACGCCGAGCGGTTTTCCGCTTTTTCCCGTTCCCCGGTGGTCGTGGAGAACTACGGTTCCACGCCTCGTGAAGGCATCAATCTGGTTCTTCCAGGATGCGCGGAGGCCTGACAGGCCGCTGATGAAAAAAACGGGGATGCTGCCTGCATCCGGATTCAACACCTCGTAATCGATATCTACACCGCCAGAGACCATATTGGGCATGGATACAGACCTTCATTAAGATGCCGGCCTTCATCCGCCGGCTGCAATTATTTGTTGCAAATAAAGAGAAGATGTTACATATATTCAGAATTATTATCACCACTTCAATTCAATTAAAAGCCGGTTTTCCCGGCGGAAATTGTTTTGTTGGATGCGGGATTCATTCGTTTTCTGGGCGGGGGATACGCTTGGAGTTCTATCTGATATGATCGCCTGTCCGTTCAAATTCCCGTAGTCGAATTAACGTCCCGAACGGATCGAAATGCATCAGGATGGAGAGATACCTAATGGACAAAGCGTTTGAGTATATCGATCAAAATTTCGATCGGTTCGTGGATGAGCTTGCCGCGCTCGTACGCATTCCAAGTGTAAGCGCGCAAAAAAAAGGACTTGAAGATTGTGCGTGCCACCTCGTGTCTCGCATGAAGGAAATCGGACTTCACGCGGAGATTATGCCCATGGGAGGGAGCGATAATCCCCCGCTCGTCTACGGCCGCCTCGATCCTCCGGGCGCCAGGCGGACGCTGTTCATCTACGGCCATTTAGACGTCCAGCCCCCCGAACCCCTCGAGGATTGGGACTCCCCGCCCTTTGAGCCTGAGATTCGGGACGGGAGGATGTTCGGGCGAGGTCCCGGAGATAACAAAGGCCAGATGTATTCTCATTTAAAAGCGATGGAAGCCTTGCAAACATCCGGAGGTGGCATTCCCGTGAACTTGCGGATCCTTCTCGATCCCCAGGAGGAGATCGGAAGCCCCATGCTCGAATCTTTCGTCACATCCCATGCCGGCCTCTTCAAAGCCGACTACGGCTACAACGCCGACGGGGCGGCGGCTGACGGCAACATCCCCATTATTTCCTTCGGGAACCGGGGAACGTGCTACCTCGAACTGAACGTCAAAGCCGCGAAGCGGGACGCGCATTCAGGGCAATACGGGGGTCCCTTGCCGAACGGTGCCTGGCGGCTCGTGGAATTTCTGGAGACGCTGCGCGACGAAAAAGGGCGGGCGGCCATCGAAGGTTTTTACGATGAAGTAGTCCCTCCGGACGAAATAGACAGCGCGGCCATGCGCGCCATTCCTTTTGATCCGCAGGACTGGCTCCAGGAAATGGAAATCGAGGAGATGGCGGGACCGCCGGAGTTGACGTATTTCGACAAAATCATGTTCCAGCCCACGTTGAATATCTGCGGGTTGACCTCCGGCTACGGCGGACCGGGGACGAAGACCGTCATCCCGTGCAGGGCCTCAGCCAAGATAGACATGCGTTTGGTGAAAAACCAGACTCCGCAAGAAATTTATGAAAAGTTCAAGGCGCATACCCATAAGCATGGGTTCGACGATATCGAGATTACCCGGTACATGGGGTATTACCCATCCAAAACTCCCTTGGATCATCCCATGAGCAAGACCGTCATTGCCGCCGTAGAAGAAGTCTTTGGAAAACGACCGCTCCTTTATCCCGTAACGGGTGGGTCGAATCCCAGCTACATTTTCAATGAACTGATCGGCATTCCGATGGTCAAGTGCACCTACGCCAACTTCGATGAGGCGAACCACGCCCCCAATGAAAACCTGTCGCTCGATTTCTACCGCATGGGGATCAAGACAAGCGCGAAGGTGATACATGATCTTGCAAAGAATTGAGCACGAGCGGATGGGTGGAAAACGGGGATCCCGTAAAAGGAGCGAAAATGCGACCCCCGAAGACCCCCCCTGGGAGGAGCCTGAGGTGCTTTGTTGTCGGGAGCGAAACCGGGACCATTAGCACAGAAAAACCTTCTCATTGTGCCAGTTCAATAACTCCGCCACGCGGGCCTTTCGCGTGTGTTCGTGGGAAGTCGGAGCGTCTGGCCGGCAGGCGATTTGCCCGTTTATCCAGGTGCAGACGCTTGGTGGTGGGGATCATAATTTTTGTCTTAGAAACTATGACGCGCTCCAAGGTTGAGAAACTTTCCAACCCGGAAGCGCGTGCGTTTAGCGTGGAGGCGTCTTCTCGGCGGGTGCCGGGATTTCCCGGACATTGCCCAGCTCGGGGATGTCCGCCCCGAGACTATGAATTCGTTTTTATTAACTAACCGAACCCCAAAAGCAATAACCTGCCTTATATAATATGGTTCTCTGCCCCTTACTTTTCAGTCATATCAAATAAGGGCTACGCCCGTAACACATTGTTTATTTGGTGCGCGTGGCAGGAGTCGAACCTGCGACCCCCTGCTCCGGAGGCAGGTGCTCTATCCTCTGAGCTACACGCGCATAAATCTTCGGTACTTCGCGTTGGAAGCGCCCGGTCCCGTTTCCGGGGGCATCATTTCATGATCGGCCGGACAGTTCCAGAAGGTTTCACATGGCGCCCCTGACGGTCAAAGGGTGCCGTGCGTCCCGTCGCACATCGAGGCGTTTCCCGTGCGCTTGCAGCCGCAAAAGGAGTAGGATTGTCCCGCCTTTACGTCCAGGATGATGGGGCGGAAATCGGTTCCTTTGTGCGAGCCGTCGCAAAAAGGCTGTTTCTTGCTGTCCCCGCACCGGCACCAGGCGACTTTCTCGTCTTTTCCCGCCTTCCAGATATAGGGAAATTTTTGTGCAATCGTAGGCTCCGGCATGCAAACCTCTTCGGATGGTTATGCGAAGGCATTAAGTCAAGTCATATAGATGTATTTTCAAGTACTGCCGACGCTTCTACCTCTATTTTACGTCGAATGCGGAGACTTGAAAAGATGGCCGATAAATACGAACTGCCCCACGCTCTTGGATGTCGTGTGGAAAGGCGGGCGGAGAAGATGCATGTCCGCTCCGTTGCGCCCGGGCGGGGGATTTCCGGCCAAATTCCGGCGCATGTTATTAGCGGCCGAATAAATTTGCTATCTTGGGGTTCGGGTCCGCGTGGAAACCGGGAAGAAAAAAGCCATTTCAACACGGTTTTTTTCATTCTTCTATCCTTCTTACGTAAATTTTCCGGGAAAGGAGATTCGCATGAAGCGCGTTATCCGGACGGACAAAGTTCCCCAGTCGCCCAAGCCTCAGTCCCAAGTGATTTCCACCGACCACTTCATATTCCTCTCGGGACACCTTGCGACCGACTATGAAAGCGGCATCGCCCCGGAGGTTGCCGTGGATCCGAGCCTGCCCTATTGCGGTTCGCCGCCGATGGTCCGCCAGACCGGATACATGCTCCGCAACATGGGGGCCGTTCTGGAAGCCGCGGGGGCGGGATTCGAAAACTTGATCCGGATCGAACAGTTCATGGTCGGCAAGGATCAGTCTCCGTGGTATCCAATCGCGCGGCGGGCGGTAATGGATCCCCAGCACCCCACCAGCACCCGCGTGTGTGCGAAGGGCCTCGAGGTGCCGGACGCGATTATCGTGTGCGACGGAATCGCCATCAATCCAGATTCGGGATGGAAGAAGGAAACGCACGACATCGACTTCATCCCGAAGTCCATCACGGGTTATCCCGCGGCGCAATCTTATGGGCCTTTCGTTTTCGTTCCGGGAATGGTTCCCACGGATTTCAAGACCGGGATCGCCCCCGAGGCGAAGTCCGACTCGAACTTTTGGATTCATTCCCCCATCAAACAGCAAGCCGAGTTCATTCTCGGATCCAAAGCAAAATTGTACGGAGAGCTCGGGCTTTCTCTGCAGGATGTCGTGCAGGCGTCGGTGTACCTCACGCATATGGAGGATCTGCCGGGGCTGGATTACGTTTGGAGGCAGTTTTTCCCCGAAAATCCCCCGGCCCGCACGGTTTTTCCCTGTGACGGCCTTTCCGTCCTCGGCGCCCAAATCGAAGTCAGCACTTTCGCCTTGCGGCCGGGCGGCGGGCTTCCCCGGCGCAACATCGTGGCGAAATCCATCCCCGCTCCGCTCTTCCACGAGCCCCACGCCGTAAAGGCGGGGCCTTACCTTTTCATTTCGGGTCAACTGGCGGCGGATGGGGGCGGGCTTGTGGAAGAGGCGTGGAGAAATCCGAAAATTCCCTGGTATACTTCTCCCATCAAATCCGAGGTGAAAAATATTCTGAAAAATGTGGAAGCCATTTGCGAAGAGGCCGGGGGTTCGCTGTCGGATGTGGTGCGGAGCCAATCCGTATTCCTGGATATGAAAGACCTCCATCCCGCATTTGAGGTATGGGGGGAGGCGTTCCCGGCTGATCCGCCGACCAACATGAGCGCCGAGGTGAGCGGCCCCATGCCGGTTCCCGGATGCAGAAGCATTTGGTCCCTCGCCGCTTATATCCCTGAGTAGAAGTTCAAAGGACGCTTCGTGCGGGACGGGGGGACACATGCCGCCCCAGCCGGATATTCCAGGTGCGCTTGTTTATGGAAAGAGCGGGAAGAGATATTAAGATCGGAAGAGCGCGTCCTGCCTTATTCGTGTGTCATCGTG
>CAZUHN010000054.1:0-9718 GCA_964620535.1 uncultured Nitrospinaceae bacterium
AGCTGCTTGAACCGGATGTACTAACATAGTATGTGGTACAAATACTCCCGGCTGGTCACGAAGATGGTGAATCCAAAAGTCAGCAGTACAGAACCAGTATAGGAAATATCGATATCCTGGCAGTAGATAAGGTCTCAAAAGATTACGTAGTGATTGAGTTAAAAAGGAACCAAACCAGTGACGATACAATAGGGCAGGTTACTAGATACATGGGATGGGTCTTAGAAAATCTTCAGAACGAAAATGTAAGAAGTATAATTGTTGCTGGAAAATTTGACGACAAATTATTTCACGCGCAAAAAGTGATCAAAAATGTAGAGGTTTTCATTTACGAGGTGAATATTAGACTTAACGAGTATAAAAAAACTAGACTTGATTAATGAGAGTCATATCCAGAAACCTGAGATCAAAATTCGATATAGTTATTATGGAATCCAATTCCTAAAGGGTTTCTGGCGCAGGTGTGTTATTGGGTGTGTATATTTTAAAAATACTGTAACTTGCTATATTACAAATGGATACACCATAGAATGACTGCTTCCTAATCCGTAGGCCGTGGATTCGAATCCCGCAGGGGGTACCAGAAAGCATCGGTATCTGTCACTCCCGGCCCTCGCCGTCTCTGGCTCATCCGCGCTTTCGGCGAGAATCCCGGCGGGGGGAGATCGAAGACCCGCGCAGACTCCCTCCGGGCAGGAGGTGCGGTTGGCCCCGCGCACTTCCCCTTTTTCCCCAGAATTTGACGTCCCGGGGGGGGCGCCCGCACTTCCGGCTCGTATCCGCGGCGCGTATGTGCTACTATTTAGTCTCATTCAACATTCAGCCGGAAAATTGGATTATGTGGAAAGGCATCGTCGATACGATATTCATCGCCTCCGCTGCGAGCGAGCCCATGGAGGAGCGGGAGGAGGTCCGCGCGGTGCCAGAAAAGGGGCTGGAGGATGATCGCTACTTTCTCGGCACCGGGCACTGGGACTCCAAGCCCGAGTGGGTGAAACTCAACCCCTGCAGCGAGGTCACCCTGATCGAAAACGAGTCTATCGAGGCTTTGAAGACACCGGAATTGTTCAAGAAAACGGAGAGTATTCACCTGGCCCCGGGCGCCCACCGCCGGAATATCGTCACCCGAGGGGTTCCCCTGAACCACCTGATCGGCAAAGTATTTCAGGCGGGAGAGGTCACCCTGCAGGGGGTGGCCTTCTGCGAGCCTTGCAGCCACATGGAGGATCTTTCCCAGAAGGGCGTCCTCTACGGCCTCGTCCACCGGGGCGGCTTGAAGGCCAAGATCCTGACGGAAGGATTGATTCGAAAAGGGGATGCCGTCCGGGAGGCCGCTCCCGCCCCATGACGTCCGGGCGGGTATCGCCCTAAACGATTAAGCAACTTACCTCAAAGGGAAGACGTGATGATCATCGGAGTGGACGTGGGCGGGACCTTCACCGACGTGGTGCTGGCGGACTCCGAGCAGGGACTATGGACCACCAAGGCGGTCACAACCCCACAGGAACACTCCATCGGAATCCAGAACGGCGTGGCGGACGTATTGCAAAACGCCGGGGCGGAGCCCAGTCAGATCGAGCGGTTCATCCTCGGCTCTACGGTGGCGACCAACGCGGTGATCGAGCGCAAGGGGGCGGTCACCGCCGTCCTGACGACCGAGGGTTTTGAGGATTCGCTGGAGATCGGGCGGCAGAAACGGTCCGAGCTCTACGATCTTTTCATCGACGCCGAAACGCCGACCTTCCTCTCCCCCCGCCGGTTGCGCGTCGGAATCCGCGAGCGGGTCAATGCGAAGGGAGAGGTCATCACTCCCCTCGACGAGGACAGCGTGCGGCGTGCGGCGAGCGACCTGATCGAGCGCTTCCAAATCGAGGCGGTCGCAGTGTGCTACCTGTTTTCCTTCCTGAACTCGGACCATGAGCGCCGCACCAAGGAGATCCTCAACGAAGAGTTTCCCGACCTTGCGGTCTCCATCTCCTCGGAGGTCGATCCGGTTTTCCGGGAGTACGAGCGTTTGTGCGTGACGGCATTGGACGCCTACCTGCGGCCGATCGTGAAAGGGCATTTGGAGATGCTTTCGGAGAGCCTGGAGCACACCGGGATCGCGGCGGAGCTGGAGGTCATGCAGTCGAGGGGCGGAATCTGCACGTTCCGCCACATCGTGGAGCAGCCCGCCCGCACCGTCCTCTCCGGGCCCGCCGCGGGCGTGCTCGGGGCGGTGAGCGTCGCCGTCCAGACGGGCTTCAAGGACATCGTGAGCCTGGACATGGGCGGGACCTCGGCGGACATCTCGGTGGTGAAGAACAGCCGCCTGCTCACCACCACCGACGGAAAGCTCCTGAGCTACCCCTTTCGCTTTCCCATGGTGGACGTTTCCGCCATCGGGGCCGGCGGGGGGAGCATCGCCTGGGTGGATTCGGTGGGAAGCCTGCACGTCGGACCCGAGAGCGCGGGGGCGGACCCTGGGCCCTGCTGCTACGGGCGGGGCGGGACGGAGCCGACGGTCACCGACGCAAGCGTGGTTCTCGGGTATCTCAATCCGTCCTATTTCGCGGCGGGAACGCTCAGCCTCGACGTGAACGCCGCACACCGCGCCGTCGAGCGGATCGGCGAGCCGCTGGGCCTTTCCGTTCCCGAGGCCGCCTGGGCGATCCACGCCATCGTGAACGCCAAGATGGCCGACGAGATCCGGCTCTGGACCGTGTGCCGCGGGTACGACCCGCGCGACTTCGCCCTCGTCCTCCTCGGCGGGGCGGGGCCGGTGAACGGGGGGATGCTCGCAAAATCCTTGTCCATCTCCACCCTCCTCGTCCCCATAACGCCAGGCGTCCTGTCGGCGTTCGGCCTGCTGGTGGCCAACATCGAGCACGACAACAGCGCCTCCTTCAAGATGTCGGAGGATCAGGTCACGGCCGAGACCCTGCGCCGGGTGTACGAGGACCTGGATCGAAGAGGCCTCGAGAGCATGGAGAAGGACCGGGTGCCGGCGGAAGAGGTCCGGGTTACGCGCTCGGCCGACATGCGGTATCTCGGCCAGTCCTATGAACTGAACGTCCTGCTGGAAGAGGAGGTGGGAGGCGAAACGGCCGGGCGCCTCGTCCGGGATTTTCACAGCAAGCACCATCAGGTGTACGGCCAGTCCAGCACCGAGGCGCCGGTCGAGTTCGTGAACCTGCGGACGGTCCACTGGTATCCGCTCCAAAAGCCCGAGGTGCCCTGTCCCAAGGGCGGGGGCGCCTGGGCGGACGCGCAGAAGGAATCGCGCCGCGCCTACTTTTTCCCGGACCACGCCGAGGGCGTCGAGGTTCCGGTCTACGATCGCGCTCGGCTCCCGGTGGATTTGGAACAAAAAGGGCCTTTGGTCATTGAGCAGCGGGATACGACCACCGTGGTCTATCCCGACCAGTCGTGCCGGATGGACCGGGCGGGTAATATTATCCTGAAAAACACTTTGGAGAGGCGATGAGCCGGGCGGAAATGCGCCGGCCTAGCGGAAAGAGGAGATAGGCTTTGGCGGAGATGCAAACGGCGACGGAATTCGACCCGATTACCCTGGAGGTGGTGCGGAACCGCGTGGATGTAATCGCACAGGAAATGCAGGTCGCCATGGTCCGCAGCTCTTTCTCGGTGGTCATCAAAGAAGGGTGGGATTGCGCGTGCTCCTTGTTCGACGCCGAGGCCCAGACCATCGCCCAGGCGAAATCCCTGCCCATACACCTGGGGGTGCTGGTGTCCTGCGTGCGGCGCGTCATCGAGGACTATCCGGTGGAAACGATGCGGGAAGGGGACGTGTACGTTTTCAACGATCCCTACGAGGGAGGGAACCACATCCCGGACCTCACCGTGGTCATGCCTATCATCTGGGAGGGGCGGACGGTGGCCCTCTGCTGCGTCATGGCCCACCAGCAGGATTTTGGGGGGATGGCCATCGGGAGCCTTCCGCCCGATGCCACTGAGATTTTTCAGGAGGGCCTGATCCTTCCGCCCTGCAAGTTGATAAGCGGGGGGGAGTGGAACAAGGAGATTCTCCAGATCATCCTGAAAAACATCCGGATGCCCCACCTCACCCTGGGCGACATGCGCGGCATGATGGCGGCGGGGGAGGTCGGCAAACGGCGGATTCAGGAGATGTGCGCGGAGTTGGGGGCCGAGACGTTCCAAAGGTACATCGAGGAGTTGATGAATCGGGCCGAGCGCCAGACGCGGCAGAAGATCGAGGAAATCCCTGACGGCGTCTACACGTTTCACGACTGGCTTGACAACGACGGGATAGACCTGGAGAAGCGCCATAAGATTCAGGTGACGGTCACGGTCAAGGGCTCGGACATCGTTTTCGATTTCGAGGGGACCGACCCCCAGCTCAAGGGAGCCGCCAACAGTGCCCACTCCGGACCCGCCTGCTGCGTCTACTACGCCATCCGCTGTATCACCGACGCGGAGATCCCGACCAACGCGGGCTGTTTCCGGCCCATCACCCTGAAGGTTCCGGAAGGTTCGCTGCTTAACCCGAATCATCCCGCCGCCCTGAACGCACGCACCATGACCCTCTACCGGACGCTGGACTGCATCTTCGGCGCCCTGATGCAGGCGATCCCCGGGAAGCTGCGAGCTTCCTCGGGCGGAATGCAGGGGGTGAGCCTTTCGGGCCGCCGCGCGGGGAGCGGGAGCGCGTACGTTTACCTCGAGCTTTTCGCCGGCGGGATGGGCGCCCGCCCCACCAAGGACGGGGTGGACTACATCGAGTGCGACGTCACCAACATGATGAATTCGCCCGTCGAGGCGGTCGAGATGGAATACCCGCTCCACATTTTCCGCGCCCGCCTGTGGGACGATTCGGGGGGGCCGGGCAAATTCCGAGGCGGCATGGGCATGGAAAAGGCGTTCAAGGTGCTCGGCGGCGAGTGCGAGGTGACCCACCGGGGGGACCGGCATTTCACGCATCCCTGGGGTCTTTTCGGCGGCAAGCCCGGCGCGAGCTATGCCACCTACGTGAAGCGGAAGGACGATACCGATTTCAAGGTGCCTTCCCGGTTGCGGTTCCCCTTGCGCCCGGGCGACAAGATGGAGTGTTACGTCGGCGCGGGCGGGGGAAACGGCGATCCGCTCGAGCGCGAGCCCGGGAAGGTCCGCGAGGACGTTCTGGACCGTAAAGTGTCCGAAAAGACGGCCCGGGAGGAATATGGGGTCGTTTTCGCGCCCGGGACCTATGAGCTGAAAATGGAGGAGACGGAAACCCTGCGGGCGGAGATGCGCAAGGCCCGCGGCGAAATCAACTGGACGTACGACTGGGGAGGGGACGTGGGACGGAAGTAGGAGACCCACCCACCCCCCAAAATAGAGGAGGAACACGGCATGGCAACGGCGCAATCCGGAACGGCTGCGGACGATGTCCAGGTGAACGAGCGGCTGCAAAAGATCCACGTTTCGACGGAATACCTGGGCAAGTACAAGAGCGCGGTCAGCATCCGGGAAATTCCGACCTGGTATTTCGACGAGCCAAAGGAGTTGGGCGGGGACAACGCCGGTCCGACCCCTTTGGAAACCGTCCTTTCCGCCCTCTGCGCGTGCACTTCGATGATCATCTACATCCTCCAGCGGGAGATGAAGTTCCAGCTGGACACTATGCGGTGCGCGGCGACCGGCGTGCACGACGTGCGGCGAGCGGAGATGAAACGGACCGGCAAGAAGTTCACCGAGGTCGAGCCGATTGCCTATCACTTCCATCAGGTGGACTTGGATATCCACATCAAGACGGACGAGAACGAGGAGCGCTTTGAGAAAATGAAAGAGGAGGTGGCACGCCTTTGCCCGGTGAGCCGCCTCATCGGGGACGCCAGCGTTCCGCTGAACGTGAACTGGATCCGGGAGTAGGTAGTTTCCCGCCGGTCCTGGCCGCTTTCCCGGGCGGCGCATGGCCGCGCGCCCCCCGCCCGCCGAAAGAGGACGCACCCTGCGTCTGCGGGCACGGCGGGTTCGAGACTGCCCGGTATGCCGCCCGCCCACTCGGGTGGGGCGAGCGTATGCTCGGCGGGTTGCCCATGGGTTGCCCATCCATAAGGTGGAGGGCGGGCAGCCGCCCTTGTGCAATCTTGCAACTATAATCGTATTTTGCAAATATAATCGTATCATTTGGTAATCGTTCTCATATCCGACCAGCAGGAATTCCAATGCTGGAGGCGGACACCATCGAAGCGCTCCGCACAGCGCACTGCTCGGGAGCATCCGCTGATCCGGCGGGCGGGCAGCAGCTTGTCCGGTAAAGCCGATCGGGAATGAGGGGAGGGGGGCATGAAGAAATTCAATACGCTTCCCCGGGTCAAGCTCGCCAACCTGCCCACCCCCCTGCAAGAGCTGCCGAATCTCTCTAAAACCCTCAAAGGCCCCCGAATCTTCGTCAAGCGGGACGACATGACCGGCCTCGCCTTCGGCGGCAACAAGACGCGGAAACTCGAATACCTTATGGCGGACGCCCTCCGCCATAAGGCGGATTACATCGTCACCGGGGCGGGTTTTCAGTCGAACTGGTGCTCCCAGGCGGCGGCGGCGGCCTGCCGGCTGGGGATGAAAATCACCCTCATCAAATCGGGCCCGAAGGACGGATATGATTCAAAGGACTACGACGCGAACCATCTTCTCCACTATCTGCCGGGGGCGGACATCCAGGTCGCGAGACCCGAAAATCTCCAAAAGGTCACCGAAGCGAAGATGGAGGAGCTGAAGGCGAACGGGCACAAACCCTATCTCATGACCTTGGCGGGCTCGACCCCCCCGGGGGTGGCCGGGTACATGAACGCCGTTCTCGAGCTTTTGCAGCAATCCACCGAACTGGGCATCCACATCGACTATCTGATAACCACCTCGGGCTCGGGGGGAACCCAGGCGGGCCTCGTGATTGGGGCCAGGGCCTTCAGCACCGCCATGAAGATCATCGCCTCGACGAACGGTTCATACTCCAAAAAGGAGCAATTCGATACCGTGTCCCAGCGGATCGATGACGCCCTGGAATTCCTGGAGCTGGACATCAAAATCGCCCTGGAAGATATCGTCGTCTATGATCAATACGCCGGCGACGGCTACGGATTCATCGACGAGGTGAAGGCCGAGGCTATCAAAATCGCGGCGCAAACGGAGGGGCTTTTCATAGATCCCGTATATTCCTGCGCCTCGATGGCCTGTTTGATCGATCTTTGCCGGCAGGGATTCTTCAAGCCGGACGACGTGGTTGTGTTCCTGCACACGGGCGGCCAGGCGGAACTCTTCGCCTACAAAACGCCGCTCAAGGATTATATGGAGGGGAAACCTCTCTCCTGGACCGTTCCGGAGTGGAGCCCGTTGGCGAAATAGCGAAAATCCGCGGCCTGGACACGCGGGAAGGAAAAGAGAATGGGACCCCTGAAAAAACTGGAATTGGCTTTTCCCCAGGAAGAGTACGACCGCCGCCTCGCCGCAGTACGGGAGGGCATGGCCGCCAAAGGAGTGGAAGTCCTCCTCGTTTTCGACCCGGCCAACGTCACCTACCTCACCGGGTATTACACGATCTCTTTCTACACCTATCAGTGCCTCCTGGTGCCGATGGAGGGAATGCCGGTATTGGTCGTGCGCGGTTTCGAGGTGCCCGTGGCCGAGGCTTCCTCCTGGCTGGATTCGGTGTTCGGATACGCGGACCACGAAGACCCTGCAAGTGCCTTGTTGCGCGCCGTCCGGGAGAACGGGTTTGAATCGCGCGAGTTGTTCGCCGAGCAGACCAGCCCCTTCATGACCGTCAGGCAATACAAGCACCTAGAAAAGAACCTGGGGCTGGAGATGGGCGACGGAACCGGCTTCGTGGAGCCGGCCCGCATGATCAAATCCTCCTGGGAGGTGGAGTGCTTCCGCTCGGCGGCCAAATGCACGGAGGCGGGAATGGCCGCCGGCATCGAAGCCGTCGCCGAGGGCAAGACGGAGAATGAGGTGGTCGCCGAATGTTACCGGGGCCTCGCGGCTACCGGAAGCGAGTTCTTCAGCCTCGGTCCCATCCTCACCTCCGGGGACAAGTCCGGCATTCCGCACACCACCTTCCAGCGGCGAAAGCTGCTGCGGGGGGACGCCGTTTTTTTCGAGCACGGCGGCGTCTGGCACCGCTACACAGCTCCCTTGATGCGGACCGCCGTCGTGGGCGAGCCCTCCGACGGGATGCGGCGCATGTACGACGCCTGCGCCGAGGCGCTGGAGGCCACCCTTGCAGCCATCCGCCCGGGCGCGCTCTCCGAGGATGCCCAGGCCGCCTGCCAGGCCGTGATCGACAAGCACGGGTATGAGCCCAACTTCCGAAGGCGGGTGGGATACGCCGTGGGGCTGAGCTTCGGCCCCGGATGGCCGGAAGCGCACATCATGTCCCTCGGGCCCCACGACAAGCGCGAGCTGCGGCCGGGCATGGTGTTCCACGTGCCGCTCGCCCTGCGGGAGTACGGGGAATACGCCGTGGGCGTGAGCGAAACGGTAGCCGTCACGGAAACGGGGCTCGAAAATATTACGAATTTTCCGCGCGATTTGTTTATACGAGGATAATCCTCTCGGAGGGAAAACGTTTCCCCCGGGGAGGAATCTCCTCCTCGCAGGGGTGGACTCCCAGGAGAGAAATGCACAGCAATATCCCATGAAACACTAGGCATCTCGGAAATTTGGAGAAGTCCCCTAGACTTTTTTCTTGACTGAATATATTGTTGGGGATCATCTAAGAATGCGAAGGTGAAAGTGGGCAGGGGGTTCCTTGCCCGTGGCGTTCAATCCAATATAGGGAGGTTCACCATGGCGGAAAAAAAGATCAACAGGCGAACATTCATAAAGGGCGCGGGGGCAGCGGGTATCGCCGCCTCAAGCCTTGGCTTCCCGGCCGTGAGCCGGGGTGCCGCGGCGGTGGAGATTGCCGTCGTTTATCCGCTGAGCGGCCCTTCGGGCGCCTCGGGAACGAACGCCGTAAGGGGATGGAACATCGCCGTTGATGAAATCAATGCGGCGGGCGGCATCAAGTGCCTCGGGGGGGCCAAGATCAAGACGGTCCTCCGCGACACCCAGACCACCCCGCGGGTCGGGATGGCGGAGTACGAGAAAGTCGCACAGAACAAGAATATCCCCATTCTCGTCGGAAGCTACAACAGCAACGTGACTTACCCCTCGTCCCAAGTCTCCGAGCAATACGGCCTCCCACATCTCATCGGCATGTCCTCCCAGGCGACCATCCTCGAAGGGCGTAACTTCAAATACGTCTTCCGGACCATCTTGAATTCGAGAAGGATGGGGTCCCGGATGGTCGATTTTGTCGAAGCCATGGGCAAGAAGACCGGGAAGGTCGCCAAGCGGGCGGCGTTGCTCTCCCTTGATGAGAACTTCGGAAAGTCCTCCGCGAAATCTATTATCGACGCGATTCAGAAGGGATCGAATCAGAAGGTCGTCGCCGATCTCTATAACCCCCTCAAGGTGACGAACGTGGACGTCGAGGTCGCGAAATTGAAGGCAGCCAAACCCGACGTCATCTACCTCACGAACTTCACGAACGACGCCATCCTGGTCACCCGGGCGCTTGCCGCACAAAAGGTGGACGTGACAGCCTATGTGACTTACGGGGCGGGATACGTCGATCCGAAGTACCTGAGTTCAGTCGGAAAGCTCTCGGAGTACATATACGCGATCACCAAGTTTGACTACGACCTGAACCGGCCCATGGAGCAGGCGTTCAATG
>CAZUHN010000055.1:0-3349 GCA_964620535.1 uncultured Nitrospinaceae bacterium
GGTTTCTCCCGACCGCGACGATCCGGTCCTTTTCGACGGCGACGGCCCCCCGGGTGATCACGCGCCGTTCGGGGTCCATGGTGATAACGGTCCCGCCTTTGATGATGATGTCAGCCATGTCGCAAACCTCTCGATGGTTCAAGAATGAGATGAAAAGATCACAGCCGTCTCTACTTCCGAGCGTAAATGCGCCCTCTTGTTACGTTTAATGCCGTGCGGCCGATCCTCAGCTCACGACGGGGGAGACCGCGGAGGGGACCTCTTGGGAAGGGCCGGCGAGGGGCCGGCGGCTGGGATAGGACCAGACGAGGAGGAGCGAGATCACGCCGACGCCGAAGCTGTAAACGAAGGAGAGGGTGTAGTCCCCGGAGAGGTCGTAGAGAAGGCCGCCCATGAAGGCACCCGTCGCCATGCCGAAGCTCGCCCCCGAGGTGAAGGTACCGTAGAGCAGACCAATCCGTTTCGGGCCGTAGAAGGAGCGCGTCACCACCGGATACATGGTGCCGTGCCCCCCCAGTCCCAGGCCGATGACGAAGGTGATTGCCATCAAGGTGGAGAAGGTGCCCACCAATAACAGGAACGGAACCGGAATGGTTTGCAGCAAGAGGGCAGTGCCGAGGGCGCGTTTCGCCCCCACGCGGTCGGCCAGGACGCCGATGGCCACCCGGCCCAGGGCATTTCCGACCCCGAGCGCTCCGATGAGAGTGGTGGCCTGAATCCGGGGGATTCCGGCCTCGATGGCGAAAGGAACCAGGTGGACGATGACCACCGAATGACAGTTGCAATCGAAAATATGGCTTCCCAGCACGGCCCAGAAGGGGCGACGCTTTACGATTTCGCTGAGCCCGAGGGCGGCCTCGGGAAGCAGCTCGGTTTCCCGTTGCTCCGGCGCGTCCCCTGCTTTTGCCGGGGGTTTTCCCGAGCCGGAGGCGGGAGGCCGAAGGAGCATAACCAGGGGCGTCATGAACACCAGAAGCACCACGCCCAAGAAGATGTACGCGTTCCGCCAACCGTAGGCGGCTATGATAAAGCCTGTCAGAGGGGGGAAGAGGAGCATGCCGAATCCCTGGCCGGCGCCCGCAAGCCCCGTGGCAAGGCCGCGGTTCCGGGGAAAGGAATTCTGGATGTACGCATAGAGCGGCGTGATGACAGAGCTTCTGCCCAGGCCGACGAGAATACCCACGAGCAGATAAAGCTGCCAGAGGCTGTTGATGGTGGAAGAGAAGAGCAGACTGATTACGTAGACGAGCACTCCCCCGAACATGACCTTCCGCGCGCCGTACCGGTCGGAAAGGCCGCCCATCAAGACGGTGCTCAAGGCAAGGGTGAACATGTGGATGGAATACGCGGCCGAGACCCAAGACCTCGACCAACTGAACTCTTCTACCAGGGGTTTGAGGAAGATTCCGAATGTATAACTCATGCCCGCGTGGAAGGCGAGGAGGAAAAAGCATACACTCAACAGGATCCACTGGCTGACGGTAAAGATTCCGTTCAACTTCCGCATCGGCGAAACGTCCCTTCGGGGGCCTGCCCGGATGTAGGGGAAAACCGAGGGCATTGAGCGGTGCAATAATTTATCGTACGCTTACGGATAGGCCGTTGCAAGGGAAATCCCCACTGTTTCCAATGGATTACAGGCTGGCGCGGATCCCTCCATAGCTTTCCTGCCCGGCGTTTCGGTTCTGTCCGCCTCGCCCATTCCAATCAGATTCCCCTGGCCTTGGGGCGCCTCCCGCCGTCCCATCCGAGGAATTGAAACACAATGAACCCGCCTCCTACTTCTATCGATCCCTATGTTGAGGTTATGGATCGGGCCGTTCGGCTATACAAAACGGGAAAGTTTCCGGAGGTGGAATCTCCTTACCGGTAGGTGATCGGCCGGAACCCGGACCGTCCCGACGCGTTACACTTGCTGGAGGTACTTGCCCACCAAGGCGGAAACAATGAAGCCGCGTCCAGGCTTATCTCCCGGGCCATTGCGCTGCGGTCCTCCGACCCGGCGTTCAAGTCCAATTTGGGCGCTGCCCTCATGGCGCAGGGGAAAACGGCCGAGGCGGCCGAATGCCAAAAAAAGGCGATCCGTCTCAAGCTCGATTTTCCGGAGGCCTACGGAAACCTGGGGACATCCCGTCACGACGGGGATCGGTGCCCTCGATTATTTCATCTCCAGCTCTGAACTGGAGCCGGAGGGTGCCGAGGAGAATTACACCGAAAATCTGATCCGCCTCGGCAATATCTCGACCTATTACTATCGGCCGGAACTTCCCGTCCGGTGGAATCGGCGGGAGGACATCGGCCTTCCGACCGATGGACGAATCTATTGCTGCCCCAGACCTTCTTCAAATTTCACACGGAGTACGACGCGATTCTGGGCGAGATCCTCCGGAAGGAACCGGAAGGATTGCTGATTCTCATTGAGGGGAAATATCCGAGTTGGAACGAGAGCCTGATGGGCCGGTTCCGGAGGAGCATCCTCGATATGGCGGCGCGGTTCCGGTTATTGCCCAGACTCGGCCAGGAGGACTACCTTCACCTATTGGCATTATCGGATGCCCTGCTCGACTCCATTCATTTCATCGGGGGAAATTCGAGCTTTGAGGGCTTTGCCGTCGGCACGCCGATCGTCACGTTGCCTTCTCCCTTCATGCGGGGGCGGATGACCTACGCCCTGTGCCGGAAAATGGGGGTTCTGGATTGCGTCGCTGAAACCTCCGGGGAATACGCCGAAATCGCCCTCCGGCTGGGCACGGAACCTTCCTGGCGGAAATCCATTGAAAAGAATTCTTGCTTCGAGTCGCCTCCTGTTCGAGGATCTCTCGGCAGTCCGGGAGTTGGAGGATTTATTGACCGGTGCGGTGGCGCGCGCCCTGGCAAAGAAAAAGACCCGGCCCCGTCTAGCTTGGTTCCTCGGCGGGGGGGCTTGGCCCCTGGGGCGAGAGAGGGCAGCCGTCTCCCGCACGTCTCCTATGAATTGTTCTTCCTCCCGTCCGATTCTGGCTCGGCCCCCGGCTTGAGGGATGTATCCCGATTGTGTAAGAGTTTGCTTCTTTTGGGGAATTCGGGTTTTGGCCCGGAATCGGTGGCCGGACCAGGAAGCGGAAACATTGGCACAGGGGAAGACGATGGCGTCCAAGCCTCGAAAAAAAAGAGTTGGGAGAAAGGCGGTCCGCAAACCGTGGGGAGGGCGGTTTACGGAAAAAACCGATCCACGTGTGGAGAGTTTCACCGAAAGTGTTTCCTTCGACCGCCGACTTGCGAGGTGGGACGTTCTGGGCTCCATCGCCCATGCGGAGATGCTAAGCGCCCAGGGGATTGTGGCAAAGGGCGATTGTCGGAAGATGGTGGC
>CAZUHN010000056.1:0-7211 GCA_964620535.1 uncultured Nitrospinaceae bacterium
AAAGCTGTTGTAGTAGATACGGTATACGGCAATCCCGAGAAAATAGAAGACAGGGGTGAAGATCAATCCCGCAAGGATCGGGTCAAGTCCAAATTCGGAATTCAGCACAAAGGCCGCATAGGAACCGAGAATGACAAAAACCGGATGGGCGATGTTCACCACGTCCAGCAGACCAAAGGCCATGGCGAGGCCCAAGGTTACGGCGGCGTAAAAGCCGCCAAGCAGAAGCCCCGCGACCACAGCGTTCAAAAAGAGTTCAACGGAAAACACAAAGTTTCTCCAAAGAAAGAGCAAGGGCGCGCGCCCTCATCGGGCGCGGCCCTTGCCCCGAACAATTGTTCGGCTTTTTACTGCGCTCGCGAATAGGGATAAATCACATTCCCCGACTTCACCTCACTGGGATAGAGTACAATTCTCTTTCCCGCTTTCTTGAATTGTCCGAGAGACTTGTCCTTGATGTTCTGAAACTGAACCATGAGCGCCCTGGTTTTCGCCCATTCGCCGTTGGGGCCGAACTTCACCTTCCCAACGACGGTATCGAACGTCGTCTTCCGGATGTAGGCGCCAATCTTTTTCTGATCCGTGCTCTTAGTCGCCTCGATGGCCTGACCCAGCACCTGCACGTACGCATACGCCCAGGGTGGCAGATAATGACCGAGAGGATCCAATTTCTGCTTGGGAGCCTGCGCCTGGTACTTCTTCAGAAACTCTTCGATCCCGGGGAAATTCAAAGTTGGCTCAGGCACCCAGAAATCGTAATTGATAATACCGTTCAGCATCGGACCGAGGGCCGTTTGAATGGAGGCGAACTGCAGGCCCACCATTCCGCCGCCGAACATTTTCGGTTTCAGGCCAACTTCATGCGCCGCCCGGGTGATCCCGACCGATCCGGGAGGATAGGAACCGACGTACACGATATCCGGGTTCGTGGCCTTGATCGCACGGACGACCGGAGAGAAGTCCGCCGTTCCCGGCGGGTAGGTTTTGTCGTAGACGATCTTGAGGCCGAGTCTTTTGGCGTTGTCCCTTGCGCCGGAGACAGCGTTCCGGGCGAACTCGGCGTCCGCGCCGATGAGCGCCACCGTCTTGGGCTTCGGATTTTGCTTCAGCGCGACCTGGAAAAATCCTCCGGACCAATCCGTGCGCGGGCTCGGCCCCGCGGGCATGATCTGGAAATAATTATTGTAGCCGAACTTCTCGTTGGCCGCGAGACCGAACAGGCCCATGAAAACCAGCCCCCGCTCCATCACGATGGGCATGGCGGGGGTGATGAGGTTGGTGCCGTAGCCAGAAACCACGAAATCGACCTTGTCCACATCTAGGAGCTTCGAGTAGATCGCGGGGACATTGGCTGGTTTGGTTTGGTCGTCATAGAAAACCAACTCCACCGGGCGGCCGAGCAGTCCGCCTTTCTTGTTCACGTCGTCGCGCCAAATTTGTATGGCAAGTAGCGCGGCCTTCCCCGCACCCGCAAGGCCACCGGTGAGGGCCATGCTGAAGCCGATCTTGATGGGCTTCGCCGCATGGACCAACTGCGGGCCTTGAAGCGCCAAGCCGAGCGCAAGAAAAACAATACCGCACAACACCAAAAACTTCTTCATTTTATCCATCACCTACTCCCTCCTTCCTGGGATGTGAAAACGCCGGGAACACTGACTCACTTCCGGCATCCTCGGCATCACGCCAACAATATGTCGGACTCTTATCCGATACTTTCCATTCAAATTCTGAATGGAAATATCTTCGGTATTTGAATCTGCACGTTTCAGGGAAAATAGCAGATAAAATAAAAAAAATCCACAACCATATTTTCCCTGATTTGTTCCGAATATTTCATGAAAACCGGAATAAAATAGCTTCTAAGGGCGCACTTTTTTGCAGGAACGGGGATGCAAAAAAGCGGGGCCGCCGAAGCGGCCCTTCCATCTATGGACTCTTGGTGATTTTCCGCGGGTGCGGTTGCACGCTCAGATTCCCTTCGGCGGGGCTATGGTCTTTTTCCCCCGCTTGCCTGTGTTCTTGTTTTTTAGGTTCTGGGCCAGCCTGTATTTGTTGACAGCGACTATGAAGGCTTTGGCGCTCGCTTCAACAATGTCAGAGCTTGTGCTATGACCCGCTGTCTGGATTCTGTCATCGAATTCCACCATGAGATTCACCTCCCCCACGGCGTCGCGGCCCCGCGTGACGGAATTGACCCGATAGTCCGCGAGACGGCACTTGAGACCCGTGATCTTCACGATGGCTTCGATGGTCGCATCGACGGGTCCGTTTCCCTGTCCGACCTCGGACTCCACATCCTCGCCCATCTGCAGCCGGATGGTAGCCATCGCTGCGGGTTTGGTGTTGGAAGAGGTGGTGACCTGCAGATAGTCCAGATGGTAGTAGTCTTCGCCCGTCCCGGCGCGATCCTCCTGCAACAGGGCGATGAGGTCCTCATCGTAGACCTCTTTCTTTTTGTCGGCCAGATCGATGAACCGCGGATAGATTGAGGTGATTTCCTCGCGGCCCATCTTGAAGCCGAGCTGATCGTAGCGCTTCCGGAGGCCGGCCCGGCCGGAGTGTTTCCCCAACACGAGCGTGTTCGACGGACGGCCGACCGACTGGGGCGTCATGATCTCGTAGGTGATGGCCTTTGAGATGACGCCGTGCTGGTGAATTCCCGCCTCGTGCGCAAAAGCGTTCTTGCCGACGATGGCCTTGTTCGGCTGGACGGGAACGCCGGTCATGGAGGTCAAAAGCCGGCTCGTCGGATAAATCTCCTTGGTGCGAATCCCGATGTTGTATTCGAGGATGTCTTTACGGGTCTTAAGGGCCATGACGAATTCCTCGAGAGAAGCGTTTCCGGCCCGCTCCCCGATCCCATTGATGGTGCATTCCACCTGGCGCACCCCCGCATCGATGGCCGCCAGGCTGTTGGCCACCGCCAAGCCCAGGTCGTTGTGGCAGTGGGTACTGAAAATTACGCCGTCGTAAATGGGGATTTTTTCGAAAATGTGCTCCCAGAATCTCCGGTATTCGGTCGGCACTGTATAACCCACCGTATCCGGGAGATTGATCGTCGTAGCGCCCTCGGAGATGGCGATTTTGATCCCCTCGACGAGAAAATCCCAGTCGGCGCGGGTGGCGTCCTCGGCGCTCCATTCCACGTTCTTGCACAATTTCCGGGCGTGGCGAACGGATTTGCCCACCTCTTTCAGCAGCTCGGCGCGCGTCATCTTGAGCTTGTGTTTCAGGTGGATATCCGAAGCGGCGATGAAGGTGTGGATCCGCGGGCGCGCCGCACTTCGAACGGCTTCCCAACAACGGTCGATGTCCACGCGGGCGGATCGCGAAAGGCCCGCCACCATCGCCTTCTTCACCGTCTTGGCGACGTCGCGGACGGACTCGAATTCATCCTGGGAGGCGATGGGGAAACCCGCCTCGATAATGTCCACCCCAAGCTTGTCGAGTTGCTTCGCCATCTGGACTTTCTGGTGGCGGTTCATGGCGCAGCCCGGGGACTGCTCGCCGTCTCGCAGGGTCGTGTCGAAAATCCGCACCCGGTGCTTATGAGAAGAGGGAAATCCTTTTTTGGCTGATTGTTGGCTTACTGCAGATTTGCTCGGCATGAAACTTCGCTCCTTAGGTTGAGAATTCCATCCTGGTCCGAGGACATGGGGAAACCCCCCTTTCGGACCACCTCTGCGGTTCCGTCACCTAAGAAGCCAGCGGCTGTTGGGACGCCCTGATAGCGCCCCGGTTCCTCCAACGAAATTTATTGCACATAACCCAGTCTACCACTACTCTACTCCGTGATCATCGCCGGGCCGTCAGGAAACCGAACTGTGACCCGGCGAACAGAAAAAAACGATTTTAATATCGGCAGAAACGCCGCCTGAGTCAACCTCCTTTTATCCAAAACGAATTGCAAATTTGCCCAACCCGCCCCGGCCAGAGCCTCTCCCTACTGGGCGCTCTGCCCCCCATCAATGCACAAAATGGCCCCCGTCATAAAGCTCGAAGCTTCGCTGCCCAGGAAAACCACGGCCCCCGCTAGCTCCTCAGGCTGGCCCGTTCGTCCCATCGGGATGTGGGTCCGGATGAGGCGCTCGCCCGCCTCGGTCCCGAAAAAATCCCGATTGAGATCGGTGGCCATATAACCCGGAGCGAGGGCGTTTACGCGAACCCCGTTCCGCGCCCATTCCAGGGCAAGGGTGCGGGTAAGCTGGATAATTCCTCCTTTGCTCGCCGCGTAGGCGGAAAGCGAGGAATTCCCGACCATGCCCAGCACCGAAGACACGTTTACGATTGTCCCGCGCTGGCGCTTCACCATCCGCCCCCCCACCGCTTGGCACATGAGGAAGGTTCCGCGAAGGTTCGTGTTGATGACCCCATCCCATCGCTCTGGGGACAGGTCCAAAGCCTTCCCCTCGCCGCTGATCCCGCTGTTGTTCACCAAAATGTCCAGCGGGGCGAGCTCGTCCTCGGTCCTTTCGGCGGCGTGCTCCACGCTCGCCGGATCGGTAACATCGAGGGGGAGGGAAACCGCCCGGCGCCCCATAGAGCGGATCTCACCGGCCACCCCCTCGAGCCGCTCGAGTCCCCGGGCCCCGAGGGCGACATCGGCACCCGCCTCGGCAAGCGCGAGCGCCATCGCACGGCCGAGCCCGCTTCCTCCACCGGTGACGAGTGCCACCTTCCCTGTCAAATCAAATATTTCGAGCACCCTTCTCCATCTCTTGCCCATTCAGGAGTGTGTCTAAAAAATGGAAAAGAAAATATTATTCCTCTGCTACACACAAATTTTGTGGGAAAGTTGTGGAAAAACTTGTTATCGCCTCCTTTAACTCAAGCCCTTTCCAACACTTATTTCGTCTTGCCTCATTCATTGGCATTCAAGATAAAGCATATAAGATCAATTACATATACCTTTTTTTCGCCTCCTCTGACCTTAGGCCTTCGTCTTGGCGCCTGTTTTTTCACAAGTTTTCAACCTCTCCTCCTGGAAAGGGGCAATATTGTAACTCTTCGGCTTCACTTTTTAATCTACGAATCGGAACATTTCTGCCCTTACATTCAAATGCCAACAAATGAAATTCTCATACCCGGACACCCCCCCTTGAGTCCCGAAAAATTCACTTTCATTTTCCAGAGATTCCAAACCCATCGAACGCCACCAAATGAATGAATCCGCCGGACTCTTTCAGGGGGGAGCAACGCGGGAAATGGAGACACTTTCGGATAGGGAGGCAAGCGAAATATCAAATGCCCCTCACCCTCTTTCAGCATCTCCCGCTCTCCCGGCCTGGACGCCGCCGTCATCGTAATAAAGGAGGGTGGTCGCTCCATGCCTGACCGTCCGGCTGAGAAGCGCACCGGGGGGAGCGGGAGGCGGATCTGCCTTACCGGGCGTTTCAACAACGGCTGACCGGCAAAGGGGGGGAGCCTCCAATAGGAGCCAGAGAATCTCCCGGCGCAGATCCACATCTTCCCAGGGGGGATCCACAAAAGCCGCGTCGAACCGGTCGGCCCCTTCTTGGCGCAATCGCCGAAGTTCGACCCGGGCGTCGCCGCACCGGACGTCGAGTCCCGGCGAATGGCCCATCCGCTCAGCTTCATCCCGGATGCTGCGGCAGGCGTTCGAATCTTTTTCAATGGCCACCACCTCGGCTGCATACCGGCTCAGTGCCTCGAGGGAGACAACGCCCGTTCCCGCACAAACATCAAGGAAGCGCAATCCGTCAAAGCGCTGCCCCCAGATGTTGAACAGGGCCTCCCGCACCCGATCTCCCGTCGGCCGCACCCCCTTTCCCACCGGAGCGCGCAGCCGCCTCCCGCGGGAACGGCCGCCGATAATCCGAAGGCTCACCCGGCCGCTCATGCGCTAATATTATCCTAAAGGGGGTCGAAAGCGGCGAGATCGCTGAATTCGCGGTAGCGCCCTTCGATTTCATCGTATGTGAGTTCTTTCATGCGATCGTAACTGAAAGATTCCACGTTGAACGAAGCCATCACGCTTCCAAAAATGACGGCCCGGCGCATTCCCTCGTGAGAAAAATTCCCCGTCGAAGAGAGATATCCCATAAAACCGCCCGCGAAGGTGTCCCCCGCCCCAGTGGGATCGTAGATGTCCTCGATCGGAAGACCCGGCGCCGAAAAGACCAACCCCTCGTGAAACATGAAGGCGCCATACTCACCGCGCTTGACGACGAGCGACTCCGGCCCCATCGAAAGCACCTTTCTCGCCGCTCGGAGGATGTTTGACTCCCCGGCGAGCTCCCTTGTCTCTCCCTCATTGATTACGAGGATGTCCACCCGGCGAAGGGTATCCAGCAACTCTTTTTTTTTGCCTTCGATCCAAAAATTCATGGTATCGCAGGCCACAAGACGGGGGGAATTCATTTGATCAAGGACCAATCCCTGCAATCCGGGATCGATGTTGGCCAGGAATACAAACTCGCTCTTCCGGTAGGGCGAAGGAATCCGGGGCTTGAAGGTCTCAAAAACGTTGAGCTGGGTATCAAGCGTGCGCGCCGTGTTGAGATCGTAGTCGTACTCGCCCTTCCAATGAAAGGTTTTCCCCTCCGTGCGCTCGAGGCCCTGCAGATCCACATTGCGCTCGGCGAGGAAGTCGAGGGCGTCTTCGGGGAAATCGGCGCCCACGACTCCCACCAGCCGCACGTCCGTGAAGAAACTCGCCGAGATAGAGAAATAGGTGGCCGACCCGCCCACGGCACCCTCCCTCTCGCCGAAAGGGGTTTTCACCGAATCCAGCGCCATCGAACCGACCACAAGAAGGCTCATCTCTTCGCCACCGTTCCTTTCGTATAGATTTCTGCGCTTCGCACCGGGCGCAACATCCGAATTCCCCTGACTTTACGTCAAGGAAGGCGGTGATGAAAAGGCGCGAATTCCTGCAAAATCAAATTCGCTCCAAACCGCCTCTTCCGACACACCGCCTTCGAGCAGAGGGCAAAAAGTATGGTTCCCTTTCCGGCACTCCGTTGCCCAACATGCGTGGTGAGCAAAGCGCAAAATGCGGGGGAACCCAAAAAGCCGCCCCGCATTGTGCTTCATTCGTGCTACAAGATGTTTTCGATGTATCCTCAAAAGGGACCTATCCCTCCGTCGCCGGGACAAGCTTTTCCGTATTTTCATGAAAGAATAGAAATCTCGACTATTTCTCCGTGTGCAATACCCGATTAGCAAATGAGTATTCAATTATTTATACT
>CAZUHN010000057.1:0-11095 GCA_964620535.1 uncultured Nitrospinaceae bacterium
TATATTATTGAGCGAATAAGGAGTTGAAAGCATGTTGGAACAAAAAAGCTTTTTGGTAGAATTGACGGAGAATTTCGGTGCGAAACTCCTGGAGAACAGGAAAATAAAAACAACCCGTAGGCAATTGGATTCGTGTGCAAAGAAATACAACGCGGCCGTCAGCGTGAGTCACGCCAAAAATTTTGCTCTGGGAATTCATACTCCGACCATTTCCATCAGGAGGTTTGAAAAGAAGGGGACCAAGATCGAAACAGAGACTCTCTATTTTTCTTACGAAGGAAAAGGTGAATCTATCATTACAGATCCCGCCGAGTGGGGCAGAATCCCAACTCAAATTTTCGGTTGATAAGAAATTTTCAGTGTGCAGGGCCATTTTGCGCATCGAATAATTCGAACGCGCAATCGCGCTTCCCACTTAATCGGACTTCAAATTGGAAATGATGGCCTAGAAACAAGGTGGATCGTTCTTTCGATTCTTCCGTGGTATTCTGGGGTTGATAGACAAGGGCTGGATGGTGACCGATACGGGCGTCCATCCGCTTTAATATCCCGAGTTTTGAAGTCGGAGAGTCTGCGCGCCTGCGCCGGTACGGAAAATGTATCTTCATTTCGAATCAGTAATTCCCTGTTACGGATTTTGGAGTGAATATGAGAAATAGTTTCAACGCCCGTTCTAATTTGCAACTTAAAGATCGCAAATATGAGATTTTTCGGTTGGATGCGTTGACGGGGAAAAGCCAGGTTAATCTCCTTCCCTTTTCGCTAAAAGTTCTTCTCGAAAATTTGCTTCGGGCAGAGGACGGATTAACGGTAAAGGGAGAAGACATCGAAGCGCTCGCCTCGTGGGATGTTAAGGCTGGTGTCGAACGTGAGGTTGCTTTTACCCCCGGCCGGGTTTTGTTGCAGGATTTTACGGGAGTTCCCGCTGTTGTGGATTTGGCCGTCATGCGGGACGCCATGAAGGCGATGGGTGGCGACCCGGCTCGCATCAATCCTCTTCAACCCGCGGAACTCGTGATAGATCATTCGGTTCAGGTGGATGAGTACGGAACGGGGGATTCGTTTGAGAAAAACGCCGAAATGGAATTTAGTCGAAACAGAGAGCGCTATGCTTTTTTGCGCTGGGGGCAGCGGGCTTTCAAGGATTTCAAGGTGGTTCCTCCGGACACCGGGATTGTGCACCAGATCAACCTGGAGTATTTGGCGCGTGTTGTGGATACGAAGAAGGGAAACGGTGTCCTGGCCGCATTTCCTGACACCCTCGTGGGAACCGATTCTCATACCACAATGATCAATGGACTCGGGGTATTGGGATGGGGAGTAGGTGGGATCGAAGCCGAGGCGGCCATGTTGGGGCAACCTTACTCCATGCTGATTCCCGAAGTGATCGGTTTTAAGTTAAGAGGAGCGCTTTCCGAAGGCGCAACGGGGACGGACCTTGTTCTCACCATCGTTCAGATGCTTCGAAAAAAGGGCGTGGTGGGTAAGTTCGTGGAATATTACGGTGATGGCCTTTCTGCATTGCCCCTTGCGGACAGAGCCACAATTGCAAACATGTCTCCGGAGTACGGGGCCACATGCGGAATTTTCCCGGTCGATGTCGTGACGATCGAGTATTTAAAGTTCACCGGTAGATCGCCTGAGCAAATCGCGCTGGTTGAGAGTTACACCAAGGAGCAGGGTCTTTTCCACTCCGAATCGATTTCAGAACCGGAATACACCGATACGCTTGAGCTCGATCTTTCAACCGTCGAGCCCAGCATGGCTGGACCGAAGCGGCCGCAGGATCGAGTTCCCTTGAGAGAATCAAAGCCTATGTTCGAAAAGGCCCTGAAAGATTTACTCGAAGAGAGCGCCGGTTCGAAAAATGATTCGAAAAGCAATGGGGATAGGAGGGGCGAATCGAAGTCGCCCGCAACGGTCAAAGTGGATATCGGCGGGGAAGAAATCGAGCTTGCCAATGGATCTGTGGTAATAACGGCAATCACGAGTTGCACAAATACTTCAAATCCCGCCGCCATGTTGGGCGCGGGACTCGTGGCAATGAAGGCGGTTGAAAGGGGGCTCCGATCCAAGCCCTGGGTGAAGACCAGCCTGGCCCCTGGATCAAAGGTGGTGATGGAATACCTGGAGAAGGCGGGTTTGATCTCTCCCCTGGAGACTTTGGGGTTCAATCTGGTGGGATTCGGCTGCACCACCTGCATCGGCAATTCGGGCCCCCTTCCGGCCGCAGTTTCAGAAGCGATCCGAGAAGGAGACCTTTCCGTTGTATCCGTGATCTCGGGGAACAGGAATTTTGAGGGACGCGTACATAGCGAGGTGCGGATGAATTATTTGGCCTCTCCGCCTTTGGTTGTGATTTACGCACTCGCGGGGCGAATGGATATCAACCTTGCGAGCGATCCGCTGGGCCAGGGCGCGGACGGGAAACTGGTTTACCTGAAGGATATTTGGCCCTCGCAACGCGAGGTGCAGGAGGTGATTCTTTCCAGCCTTCAGTCCGATATGTACCGGAATAGTTACGAGGATATTTATCGTGGCGACCTTCGCTGGATGGGCCTTCCCGTTCCTGAGGGCGATCTTTTCGCCTGGGACGAAAATTCTACCTATATACGGCATCCGCCTTACTTCGATGGAATGAACTCCAAGCCTTCGCCGGTAACAGATATCAAAGGGGCGCGTGCCTTGGCGGTGCTTGGCGACAGCGTCACCACAGATCACATCTCGCCGGCGGGAGCTATCCGCCCCACCGATCCTGCGGGCCGATATTTGACCGAGAAGGGTGTGGATCCGGTGGAATTTAATTCCTACGGCTCTAGACGAGGCAACCACGAAGTCATGATGCGGGGCGCATTTGCGAACGTCCGCCTCAGGAACCAGATGGCTCCTGGAACCGAGGGCGGATGGACCTGTCATCAGACTTCTGGGAAGCAGATGACGATTTATGATGCCTCCGTGCGGTATCAACAAGAAGGCGTGCCTCTTCTCGTTTTGGCGGGTAAGGAATATGGGTCCGGCTCATCGCGAGATTGGGCTGCCAAGGGGCCCATGTTGCTCGGCATTCGTGCAGTCATTACCGAGAGTTTTGAGCGGATCCATCGCTCCAACCTGGTGGGGATGGGAATCCTTCCCCTTCAGTTCATGCCGGGCGATAGCGTCGAAAAATTGGGGCTCACAGGCGAAGAAAGATTTGATTTTGAAGGTATTGGTGATGGTTCCGCAAAAGAGATCGAAGTTACCGCAATCCCACGCGAAGGAAGGCCGATTGTTTTCAAAGCAAAAGTGCGCATCGATACGCCACAGGAAGTGCACTACTACCAAAATGGCGGAATATTGCATTACGTGCTTCGCCAGCTTTTGGCGGCGGACTAAAAACCGCACCGGACGGACCATACCGCCCGCGGACTAAGCGTCTTTCAAAAACCTCGCTAATTATATCTTGGGTTCCACCATTTTCTCCGGCCGGACCGCCTCGTCGAATTTTTCCCCCGTGAGAAAGTTCAGTTCGATCGCGGCCTCGCGCAGGGTGGTATTTTCCGCATGGGCTTTCTTCGCCACTTTCGCGGCGTTATCATAGCCGATATGCGGATTCAAGGCCGTGACGAGCATGAGGGAATTATTAAGATAGCCTTCGATCGTCGCCACGTTCGCCTCAATCCCCACGGCGCAATTCTGGTTGAACGAGTCGCAGGCGTCCGCCAGCAGGCGGATAGAGTTGAGCAGGTTGAAGATTATAACCGGCTTAAACACGTTCAACTCAAAGTTTCCGGACATCCCCCCCACGTTGATGGCGACATCGTTCCCCATTACTTGCGCGCAGACCATCGTCATCGCCTCGCTCTGGGTCGGGTTGACCTTTCCCGGCATGATGGAACTTCCTGGTTCGTTCTCGGGAATGATTAGCTCCCCGATCCCGCAGCGTGGCCCCGAAGAAAGCCAACGGACGTCGTTCGCGATCTTCATCAACGAAGCGGCGAGCGTTTTCAGCGCTCCGCTGGCGAAAACGATCGCGTCGTGCGCGGCCAGCGATTCGAATTTGTTGGGCGCCGAACGGAAGGGAAGGTTCGTCATCCGGGCGATGTGCCCCGCCGCATTGTCAGCGAATCCTGGAGCCGTATTCAACCCCGTTCCCACGGCGGTTCCTCCGAGCGCCAGTTCGTATAGGCCACTCTGGCTAGATTCAATCCGCTTCAGACCGTTCCCCAGTTGTTCCACGTAGCCGAAAAACTCCTGCCCCAGGGTGAGTGGAACAGCGTCCATGAGATGCGTGCGGCCGATCTTAATGACGCCCTCGAAGGCTTTCGCTTTCTTTCCCAGTGTGTCCCGCAATGCCCTCACGGCGGGCAAGAGATGATGATGAATCCGCTCGGCGGCGGCGATGTGCATGGCAGTGGGGAAGGTGTCGTTGGAGGATTGCCCTTTGTTGACATCATCATTGGGGTGAATGGGCTTTTTGCTCCCGAGCTCGCCTCCGGCCAATTCGATGGCCCGGTTCGAAATCACCTCGTTTGCGTTCATGTTCGTCTGGGTCCCGCTCCCCGTTTGCCAAACGACAAGGGGAAAGTGCGCGTCTAGTTTCCCCTCGATGACTTCATGCGCCGCCTGGACGATCAGATCCGCCTTTTCTGCCGGGAGGATGCCCAGCTCTTTGTTGGCGAAGACTGCCGCCTTCTTCAGAATGCCCAGTGCCCGGATGATTTCACGGGGAAAACGGTCCCCCCCGATTTTGAAGTTCATGAGGGAACGGGCTGTCTGCGCTCCATAATATTTGTTGCTGGGTACTTGAATTTCGCCCATGCTGTCGGTTTCTGTCCGATGGTCCATGGCATTCTCCCAGAAGGGAATAGAATTCAATATTTGGCTCGAATCGGAAATAAGCCCCTTAATTTTTCCCGGTGCTGAAAATATCGCACAGATACCGGCCGGCAAAAAAGTTATGCGGGGATCTCGCACCAACAGGCCCCAGCCGAATTTTCTTTCCACGAGTCAAAACATCGCCTGCATGTGAATTCTACCGGTCACCGTGGCTCCGGTGGATCGTCAGAGTTCAGCAGAGGGTAAGAACGCCAACGGGTATTGCGGTTCCCTTGCCCCGGCTTCAATATATTGCTCTCAATCAAAACATGGGTCGGACAGACTCCCGCCGCCGGTTTCCCGGAAAGCCGTTGAAAAAGTACCGTCAGAAGAGGGGAGGCTCCGATGCGTCCGCGAGGGCCGCTCACGGTGCCCCGAGACCTCTATACTGCGATAGGCCGGTGAGACGGATCAACGGGCCAAGAGGCCGGACATCTCCTTAAGACCGGCCTCCATCCCTTGCCAGGGAACTCCGGGGCCGCTGTGGAGAATGGGGGTACTTTGAAACCGGAAAATCCCGCTTTCACTTGACGGGCATTTGATTGTTGTTTCAATATAATAGTTCTAGTATTTTTGGTAAAACTGTCACAAAGCGGCAACACGGGAGGATATCGAAGAACTTCGATCCGTCGGGTTTTTCGATGAAAATGTCCTGGGCATCATCGCATCCGTGGCATACTGCAATTACAGCAATCGGCTGAATCTGGCCATCGGCATGGAGGACGCCGAGTTGGAGGGACCGGTCGAGTTCCTCTGCGCGATCAGGGCGGTGCGCAGCGTCGGCGCTTGACCTCATGGCATTGGCCCTTGGGGATTGAAAAGCGCGGCGGGAAGAGGAATCGGTTCAAAAAGATGTTGAATGAGAAAGAATTGAACCATCTAACGAGGAGAGATCATGGCAGAACTGCGTATTCGTCCTTTGAATTGCGGCACGATTCACACGGATTACTCCAACATGGTCTATTGGACCAATTTCGGCACGAAGATAGACATTCCTTCGTTCGTATATCTGATTGAGGGAAGCGATAAGAAAATCGTGGTTGATACCAGTTACCTGAGCCCTGAACGGGGAGGCGCCCCCTGGCCGGCCACTCGCGCCCCCGGCGAGGAGGTAAAGAGCCAAATTGAGGGCGCAGGCTGGAAATGCGAGGACGTCGAAATCCTCATCCTCACCCATTTGCACTGGGACCACTCGCAGAACTGCGATTTGTTCCCGAACGCCGTCAAATATGTCTGGGCCCAGGAACTTCAGTACTCCATCTGCCCGGTGAGCCTTCAGGCGAAGCCTTACGACGCCCCCATCAACCCCGGCACGCGGTGGCCGATGTTTGCGCAGCAGGGGATCATCTTCGAGCCCATCTGGAAGGACGAGACCGAGATCGCTCCCGGCGTCTTACTTTTCCATACCCCGGGCCATACCCCGGGCCATTGCTCGGTGGCGGTGGAGACGAAGGCGGGCACATACGTGCTCGCGGCGGACGTGATCCAGATAAAAGAAGGGCTTGATCGGCGCGTCCCGGCGGGCCAGATGTCGAACATGCGGGACGCCGTCGAAAGCATCCATAAATGCATCGCCATCGCCTCGGAGGAGGAATTCATCCTCCCGGGCCACGAGCGCTCGGTGTTGGAAAAGACCGTCTATCCATGATGCGCGCCGTTTTTCCAGGACATGTCTCTGAATCTCAACGGAAGGAGATCACCCTCTATGGCCATGAGCCCGAAGGGGAAAGAACTTTACGACAAAATGTTCGCGGCGCGGGGTTTCATCTATCCTGCCTATGAGCTTCTTTGCGAGGTGGACCCCGAGCTGTTGGAGAAATACGAAGAGCTGAAAAACTACGTTATGCAAAAGGAAGGCCCTTTCGAGGAAAAGTACAGGGAGCTTTTCATCTCGGTGGCGATGGCCGCGCGGAATCCCTCGGACGCGGATTCGCTCAAGAACCACCTGAAGCGCGCCTTGAAGCTCGGCGCGACGGTGGTGGAGGCCGTCGAAGCGCTCGAGTGTGCCCTCGCCCCTTGCGGCATGCCGACCCTTGTTGCGGGATGCACGCTGCTGAAAGAGGTCGTGGACGAAGGGTATTAGGGGGAGGGAGCGGCCGGCATTTCCCGCATCGGGAGAGTGTTTTGATACTTCAATATGACCACGTCCACCTGATCCATTCCGACCATGACGCCGCCGTGCGGTTCTATAAGGATATCCTCGGGGCGGCGGAGATTGGCCGCATCGAGCGCGGCGGTGCCCCGCAGACAAAGATGGAGATCGGGGGGACCATCCTCCTCGTGCGGGGAATTCGCGATGGAGAAAAACCCATGGAGGCGGGCACCCTCCCTAGGATGGGGGCGGACCATTTTGGATTTTGGGTGGGCGGCGGTGAGATGGAGGAGGCGAAAGGGTGCCTCAAAAAAGCCGGTGTACGAATCCTTCAAGAGGGAGATGTCCCTGAGTTGCGGTTTGTCTACTTCGAAGGTCCGGACGGCGTGGTCATCGAGTTCATGGAGCGGAAATAACCGCACCTCGGTCCGTCATGCGCCACTCTTCCAATTCCCGTTGCAGACTTTCCTTGCCGCCGTCGCGAACATTCCCGCGGCGTCGATCAGATTTTTCACGGGTACCCGCTCGTTCGGCAGGTGGGCCTCTGAGATGAACTCGCCGGGCCCGAAGAAGATTCCCGGAATCCCGTTGTCGATGAATATGCGGAGCGCTCCTGGGGATTCGATTCCCGGGAGGAATTCGGCGGGGTTTCCTCGCACGGCGGGAACCACTCTCTCCATGAGTCGAACCACAGGCTCTTCCTCCCCCACCTCAGTGACCTCCCGCGCTCCGCTGGGGATGATGGCGATCTCCGCAAGGAATTCGGGATCATCCTTGCGCAATTCGGCGAGAATCCCGTTCAATTTTTCCATCACCTCCACCGACGTTTGACCGGGAATCATACGGACATCGAAGGTGGCGGCGCATCGGCCCGCCACCACATTCACAGCCGAGCCTC
Source organism: uncultured Nitrospinaceae bacterium (assembly GCA_964620535.1). Lineage (GTDB taxonomy): Bacteria > UBA8248 > UBA8248 > UBA8248 > UBA8248 > CAZUHN01. The sequence goes on from CAZUHN010000057.1 coordinate 7,845, forward strand.
CCTGAATGGTGGAGAAGGCAAGGGTACAAGGTCCCAGGAAGGGGTGCGTCGCCGCTCCCAAGCGCTCCGCCCGGAAGGCGTTCGCGATTTTGGCCATTTTGGCGATTGCGTTGATCCCCTTTTCCGGAACGCTGACGTGAACGGACCGGCCACGGGTCTTCACCTCGAAAAATATTCTTCCCTTGAATGACCGGATGATGTTGTTTCCCGTGGATTCGGTGTAGAGCACCATGTCTCCTCCAAGTTCTCGGAGGATATTCCGGTCCGCGAGGGCCCGGGCCCCATTTTGGTCTCCGTGCTCGCCGTCCGAAAGCAACACCCAGGTGAGGGTGCCGGGGATCTTTTCCCCGGAGTCCCGCAGGGCTTTGAAGGCGGCCAGCGTGGAGGCCAAGGCCCCCTTCATGTCTGCCGCCCCCCGCCCCCACAGCTCGCCCCCGCGAATCTCCCCGCCGAAGGGGTCGACCTGCCAGTCATTTATTTCCTCCGGGTGAACGGGCACGGTATCCATGTGGCCCCCGATGATCAGGTGCCCTGCGCCACCGCCCTCTCCCGTCTGGATGATGAAGTTCGGCATGCCCGGCTGGAATTCGTGCGTTTCAATCCGATCGGCGCCAAGCGCCTTGAGTTCACGAAGCACGCGCTCCGCCACGGCGGAGCAATCCCCCGGAGGATTTTCAGCGGGTATCCGGATTAAGTCCTGCGCGAGCCGGACGGTGTAATCGGCGTCAACGGAGATGGCTTCAATCGCGTTTTTCATGCAATCTTTCTTTTGAGAAATAAATGTGTCCAGCGTAAGAGATGGGATGATTGCTTGCCCATACGGATTTGGTTAAGCTCTTTGCTCCCGTGTAGTTGTGTTCGAGTGAACTTTGCCACAAATCGGAAGAATGGGCGATGTCGATCTGACGATCCGGCGGCTTTTTTTCGGAATTTGATTTGGTTGATCATTTGGGACCGCTTGGAGGAGGGGAATGAAAGGGTGGCGCCCGCTTCGCCTCGGGGGGAGGGAAATTCCCCCGGGTTCGAGAGATTATTTGACGATTCCGGTCGCGAAGATGCTTACCGGTGCGGATTCCCGCCTTCCATTTCATTGCGTTCGAGGTGCGAAGAAAGGGCCTACGCTCTCTGTCCAGGCCCTCGTCCATGGGGATGAGCCCCAGCCCGTCCGCGCCCTCCGGGGGATTCTCAATGAAATCGATCCCAAAAAAATGTGCGGCACCCTTCTTGTCGTTCCCGTGGCCAATCCTTACGCTTTCGCCAATTTTTCCCGCCAATCCCCCGACCAGCACGAAGAAACGAACCTTTGGGGTGCCTTTCCCGGCAATCCCAAGGGGACGCTCACGCAGAGGTATGCGGCTCTCCTCTCCGGAGAGTTGGTGGAGAGGGCGGATTATTTTCTGGAATTTCATTCGGGAGGTCTTGCGGGCCGGATTCAGCGGCGGGTGGACCTGGACCATCGCGTCAGAGGACGGTTGGCCGCCGGATGCCGGGGGATGGCCCGCGCTTTTTCGAGCGAGGGGGCGGGTATCGTTCACGGTGTTCCCAAGGGTCCGGCGAGTGCGGCCGGAGTGGCGCTCGCGAGAAAAATTCCCGCCATCAGCGTCGAGATAGGGGGTTCCTATTTGCCGGAAACGGAGGAAGCCCTTTACCGGAAATGCATTGAGGAGGGGTTCCGCAACCTTCTCGTTCACCTGAAAATGATGCCTGGGCGGGAAAAACGAAGCCGCCTCACCTACTTCGGGTTTTCGGACCGTGCCGAGGCGAATCCCTCTGTGGGAGGGTATCTGCTTTCCCGAAAAACCCGGTTTGCCGATCTCGGCGCAAGGGTCCGGAAGGGCCAGTTGCTCGGCGAAGTGATGGATCCGTATTCCCTCGAAGTGGTGGAAGAACTCCGGTGTCCCGCCGAGGGCGTTCTTTTCTTCAGCCGCTGCAGCGGGCCTATCGAGGCGGGAAACAAAGGGTTCGCCGTCGCGACCCGGACCAAGCGTTATTAATACGCTGCCTGAATATTTTCATTTCATATGAATCCTATCATGCGATTCGGCGTACAAATCATGCCAGGCGCGGAGCCGGTTGCGGATTACATCGACTTCATCAAGAGAGTGGAGGGCGTGGGCTTCGATGTGATAACCGTTTCCGATTCTTATAACCTCTCCAGCATGGGCGCCCGTGACCTTTACATGGCCTTGACCCTCGCGGCCGAGCACACGAAAACCGCCTGGGTGGGGCCGGCGGTTACCAATCTTCGAACGCGGCATCTCTATACCACGGTAAACAGCATTTGCAGCGTGGACGACGTCGCGGAGGGCCGCACCCTGATGATTGTTGGATCCGGCGAGAGCCCGGTTCACCAGATCGGCCGGACAATGTCCTCGGTCTCCGAGATGCGCGAAGGGGTTCTTGCGATGAAAGCGCTTTGCGCCGGGAAACCTTACTCTTGGGAAGGAAAGGAACTGGTCCCGGGATGGCGGAAGCCACATCTCCCGATATTCATTTCCGCGAATGGTCCCAAGGCCCTCCAGTTGGGAGGAGAGGTGGCGGATGGTGTCATGACCGGGGCCGGGGTTACGCCCAAAGTTCTTGGGTGGGCGAGAGAACAAGTGGCGGAGGGGGCAAAACGGGCCGGCCGGAAGAAGAAAGTGGACCTATGGTTTAACGCCATATGCCATTTCGAGGCCGACGGCGATTCCGCGCGGCGGAACATACGGGCCCGGCTTGGAACGCGGATCCGGTCGAATCTGCGCGTGGGATTTTATGCCGTTCCTGATGTTCATCTGGAAGAAGCGAAGAATTACAAAGAGAACTACAACGAAAATGACGTGGGGGCGAAGTCTGGAAACATCGATCTGATGACGGATTATCTAGTGAATCGATTCGCCATTGCGGGGACGGTGGCGGAGTCAATCGAGCGTTTTGTCGAAATGTCCTCCCATGGGGTGGAGACTGTCATCATCGCTCTGCCCTTTGAATTTGAATCGTCCAGACGTATAGTGGATGCCTTCGAAAAGGATATCCTTCCTCATTTTCGTGATTGACGGGGAAAAGGCCGTAGTCAGCGCAAAATTTCGAGAAGGGCCCGGGCCTGTTCGGAACAGTCGTATTGGGCCATCCAGACGGTCCGGTGCCCGATACTCGATAGGTTTTTCGGTACGAGATGGACCACCAGCTTTTTGGGAATCGAGATTCCTTGCAACTCGACGGGTTCCGGAGATTGTGGGGGAAAATGGTGAATCTGGCGTTTAACAGCCGTT
>CAZUHN010000058.1:0-7875 GCA_964620535.1 uncultured Nitrospinaceae bacterium
GAAGAAAAAACTTTTCAAAGAGATATTCATAATATTTCTAAGGTCTTTTTTTTCAAATTGCCAATAGACAAAGAAAGGAAGGCCGAGGAGGGAGTTGACGACCGCGATATCCGGTCACTGTTTTACGAAATCCTGTGGGAATGGAGATCCATCTACGACCTTCCCATCTTCCCCTCATGGGCAGACGAGATTAAATACGATGAGCTCGTCCGGGGAGTAGGTGGAATGATCCGGATCGGGGGAAACGCTCTCTCGGACGAGGAGATAAAGAAGCTGTTCAAAAAAGGGGGGGGGGAAGGTGGGCTGACGCCCGCCGACCAAGAAGCAATAAATTCGAGGGATGTCTGCGAGTTCTGCCTGGAATGGGTCAAAAACAATCCTGACGGCCAAATCGCCATTTCACTAATAAGAGAAATTCACAAGAGAAACACGCAGCACATCAACTACCCTGGCAACATCCCCGGAGATTTTCGGATGAGCCAAAGGAACATCGGGTATCCCCCGAGGTCCACGTTATTAAACAACCGCTGGGACATCGAAGAATGCATGAAAGGGTTCGTCTCCTGGCTGAACGATCCAGGCAGGCCCGATGGCTGGTCTCCGGAGATACGGGATCTCATCAAGCCCATTGTGGCGCACTATTATCTGACCGAAATTCATCCTTTTGGCGACGGAAACGGAAGGACCGCCCGGGCATTGGAAGCCCTGATGATTTATCGAGATACGGGTTTCAATCTTTTTGGTTTTTACGCCATGGCGAATTATTGCAACCGCGAAAAAGATAGGTACATTAAATTGCTTGGGAAGGTTTATGTCGAGGAGGATGTAACCGATTTCGTGCTCTTTAATCTGAAGGCCCTCGCCGAAAGCCTGAGCTACGTACACGGAAAAATCATCGAAAAAATCCATTTCATGGTTTATGAAAACTACCTCCGAGAGAAAGAGCGCGGGCGGAAAATAAAAAAGAGGGAGGTGGCGATCGTCCGGCTTCTAATGAAACAGGGTTCGATGGGATTTGAAGAACTCGTGAAAGAAAACTTATTCAACGTCAGTCTGGCCACCCGCTATAGATACCTAAAAAGGCTCGAAAAAGAAGGGCTGATCCGGATCGGCCCCGACCCAGAAAATCCCAATACAAAACGGGTCGTGCCCAACGTTGACGTCGTAAAATCCGTCTCCCTTCGGATCCCTGACGAATAAAGCTTCAATGCACAGCGAGTCAACCGCCACCGGAACCTCGGGCGCTCCGCCCCAGGGGAGCGAAGGGCGGCTGTATTGCCATCGCTCGATGGAGAGATTTTCGGTCGGCTCCCTTCCGTCCCGATTTTCCGCGGCGGTAAACCTGCGCTGAAACCCGCCGCCCCTTGCGGCGCCGAAGGGATACGGATACGTTTGGCTCCCTAGAAAAAGTTCTGAAAGGAAACGCCGCCTTGGCCACCTCCCCGCACGAAAGATTGATCCTTGCCCTCGACGTGCCCGCCGCCGAGGAGGCGAAAAGGTTCGTCGAGTCACTGGACGATCGCGTCGCCTTCTACAAGGTGGGCCTCGAACTCTTCACCGCTACCGGGTTCGAGGTGGCCGATTGGCTCGTCAGCCAAGGCAAAAAAGTTTTCCTCGACATCAAATGGCTGGACATCCCCAAAACCGTCGGCGCGGTGGTGCGGATCGCCTCCGGGCGGAATATCCATCTCGCGACGGTGGACGGAAACGGCGACAGCGAAATGCTGAAGGGGGCGGTGCGGGAAAGGAAGAACGATCTGAAGCTCCTCTGCCTGACCGTCCTCACCAGCCTGAGCGACCACGCGCTCCAGGATATGGGCAGGGGCATCACGGTGGCGGACATGGTGCGGCGGCGCGTGGACATGGCCATCGACGCCGGGATGGACGGAGCGATCGCCTCCGGGCACGAAGTGAAAATCTGCCGGGACGCCGCGAACGCGAAAAAGAAGGGAGACTTCCTCGTCGTCACCCCGGGGATGCGGCTTCCGGGTGCATCGAGCGACGACCACCAGCGCGCTGCCGATCCCGAGACCGCGATCCGGGACGGGGCGGACTACATCGTCGTGGGACGGCCCATCCGCCAGGCGGACGACCGGCGGGCGGCGGCGGAAAAATTCGTCGGTGCCATCGAGAGGGGCCTCGCGGCCCGGTCTCCGGATTCATAGGCAGCCGCTTCGCCCGCAGACTCATGGAAAATACTAAGAGAAGCAGGGGCACAGGGGTCTACCCCCACAATTTCGATGGATGGAGTTTGTGGCTATTCGACAGGCTCTTCCGCGGTCCCCTTCCCGTTCCGCCCGTCCGCGTTTCCGGGCTGTCCGGCCTTCCGAAGGTACACTTCGAGGACGGAGACGGCGGCGGGAGTGACGCCGGAGATGCGGCCCGCCTGGCCCAGGGTGCGGGGGCGAACCTCCTCCAGCCTTTGGCGCACCTCGGCGGCGAGGTGGCGCACCGCATCGTAAGAGAACGAATCCGGGATGCGGACCCGGTCCGCCGCCCGCAGGGTAGCAACCTGGCCCGCCTCCCTGGCGAGGTATTCCTTGTAGCGCACCTCGGCCGAGACGTACCTTTGGGACTCGCCGTCCAGCCCCTCCCAGATCTCCCGGAATCTCCCCCCCCCGAGGTAGTCTATCTCGGCGGCGAGGCCGGGGGAGACTTCGGGCCTGCGGAGCAATACATTTAGTTTCAATGGATTGCGCGGAACGGCGGAGCCCACTGCCGCGAGGGCGGAGGCCACCTCGGGGCGGGGAGGGATAGTCCTCCCCTCGATGTACTCGACCGCCCTCCGGCACCTCGCTGCCTTCGCCTCGAACGCCCGGTAGGTTTCCGAGTCGAGGGAGCCCAGCTCGTACCCGAGCGCCATGAGGCGGAAGTCCGCGTTGTCGTGCCGAAGGAGCAGGCGGTGCTCGGCCCGGCTGGTGAAGAGCCGGTAAGGCTCGGCCGTCCCCTTGGTGACGAGGTCGTCGATCATGACGCCGGTGTAGGCCTCCTCCCGGCCCAGGACGACGGGCTCCTCCCCCCGGGTGAAGCGGGCGGCGTTGATCCCGGCCACGATCCCCTGGGCGGCGGCCTCCTCGTACCCCGTCGTCCCGTTGATCTGGCCCGCGTGAAAGAGGCCGGGGACACGCCGGGTCATGAGGCTGGGCTGGAGCTCGGTGGGGTCCACGAAATCATACTCGACGGCGTAGCCCGCCCGCATCATCTCGGCACGCTCCAGGCCTTTTATGGTGCGGATAAAAGGGATTTGCACGTCCACCGGGAGGCTGGTGGAGATGCCGTTCACGTAGATCTCGGTGGTTTCCCGCCCCTCGGGCTCGAGGAAAATCTGGTGCGCCTCCTTGCCGGGGAAGCGCATCACCTTGTCCTCGATGCTGGGGCAGTACCGCACCCCGGTCCCCACGATCTGGCCATTGTACATGGGGGCGCGGTCGATGTTCCGCCGTATGAGCGCGTGCCCCCGCGCGTTTGTGAAGGTGATGTGGCAAGGAATCTGCTCCTGTTTAATTTTTTTCGTATGATAGGAAAAGGGCAGGGGAGGTGCATCCCCGGGCTGGAGGGCGAGGGAGGCGAAGTCGATCGTCCGCCCGTCCAGGCGCGGGGGGGTTCCGGTCTTGAGCCTTCCGATCCGGAAGCCCAGGGCGGCGAGCTGATCGGTGAGCCCGGCCGCGGCTCCTTCCCCGGCCCGGCCGCCCGCGATCTTCTGGTCCCCGTAGTGGAGCAGTCCCCGGATGAAGGTGCCCGGGGCGAGGATCACCGCCCCGGCGAAAAACCGCTCTCCAAAAAGGGTTTCGACCCCCACCGCCCTCCCCCCCTCGATCGTGATTCGGCGAAGGGCGCCCTGCTTGAGGAGGAGGCCTGCCTGGCTCTCCACCGTTTTTTTTATGTGGGCGCGGTAGGCCTGCTTGTCGGCCTGGGCGCGGAGAGCCTGGACGGCGGGACCCTTCTTGGTGTTCAGCATCCGGAACTGAATGCCGGTGGCGTCGATGGCGCGGGCCATCTCGCCGCCAAGGGCGTCCACCTCGCGCACGAGGACGCCCTTGGCGAGTCCCCCGATGGCGGGGTTGCAGGACATGAGGCCCACCGTGTCCAAGTTCATGGTGAGGAGGAGAGTCTTCGAACCCACCCGCGCCGCCGCGAGGGCAGCCTCGCAGCCCGCGTGCCCTCCGCCGATCACGATGACGTCATACCGGCCGTTCAAATCCGCTTCCCCTTCATGTGTATATTCGGAGGTTTATTGGCGGAACGAATATTCATATACAGGACGGTACGACAAAATCACCTAATCCCTTATTTTCCAATGCAAAATTCGGAAAAGATCCAATCCAGGAGGGCCTCTCCGTAGTCCCTCCCGAGAAGGCTGGAGAGGGCCGCCTGGGCCTCGTTCAGATGGACCGCCACCAACTCGGGGCTCTCCCCGGAGAAAAGGGCATCCCCCGCCCGCCCGACCGCTTTCCGACACTTCGCCACCAAATCCCGGTGCCGCTCCCGCGTCAACAGGACCTGGCCCCCGGCCCCCGCCTCCCCAGCTTCTCCCGCGAGCACGCCGGCCATGGTCCTCCGCAGGGCGTCCACTCCTTCGTACCGGAGGGCAGAAATTTGACAAAATCCCTCATAGGGAGGGGAGTTTCCGCCGTTGCCGCTCGCCGCGGGCGCTGCGGGGAAACGGGCCTCCGGCAGGTCGATTTTGTTAGCGACAAGGAGGTTCGGAGCCTCCAGCCTACCGCACTCCCCCGTCGCCCACACCCTCTCTTCGGGACCGGCGGCGGCGTCGAAAACCACCAGGCAAAGGTCGGCCCCCTGCGCCGCCCGGCGCGCGCGCGCCGCTCCTTCGATCTCGACCCGGTCCCCCGTCTCGCGCAGTCCCGCGGTGTCGATGAGGCGGATGGGGATCCCCTCCACATCGCAGGTCTCCTCCACGGTGTCCCGCGTCGTCCCCGGGATCGGGCTCGTGATGGCCCGGTCCGTCCCTAAAAAGCGGTTCAGAAGGGTGGACTTTCCCGCGTTCGGCCGCCCAAGGATGGCCACGCGCGCTCCCTCGCGGAGCATCCTGCCAGTCCGGTAGCTCTGTTCCAGGGCAAAGAGGTTTTCCTCGATCCGGCGGAGTCTTTCCCCTAGCTTCGCCCCATCCATCGGGGTGCCCGTAAGGGACGGGCCCGCTCCCGTCTCGAACTCGTCGGGAAAGTCGATGGCCGCCTCCAGATGGGCCCCCGCCTCGACGATTCGCTCCCAGGCGTCTTCGAGCTTTTCCGACAGCCCCCGGTCCATCAAGGCCAGCGCCCCTCGGGCCGCCCGCCCGGTCTCGGCCGAGATGAGGTCCGCCACCGACTCGGCCTGGATGAGATCGATCTTGCCCTCCAGAAAAGCACGCCGGGTGAACTCGCCGGGTGCCGCGGGCCGCGCCCCAGCATCCGCCGCCGCCTGGAGGATGGCTTCGACCACCGCAGGGCCGCCGTGACAATAGAATTCCGCCATGTCCTCGCCGGTGAAAGACCTCGGCTTCCGCATCAGGACGGCCATCCCCTCGTCTATCGCCTCGCCGCCGGACCCGACGAAGCGCCCAAGGAAAAGCCGCCTGTTCAAAAGCCGTTTCGCCCCTTCGCGGGGACAAAAGACCCGCCTCGCGACCGCCTCGCTCCCCGGCCCGCTTAGGCGGACCACCGCGATGGCCCCCCGGCCCGGGGCCGAAGAGAGCGCCACGACGGTGTCCCGCTCCGTAGCGGAGGGTTGTACGTCTTCCCGCGCTGCCATAAATTCCCTACGCAGTTTACGTCACCCGTGGTGCCGGGCACGCGCCCGCCTCCGCCCGGGAGAGCGCCGATGTCCGAGATGCGCTGGAGTATAATTCATGAAAGGTGGGCCCTCATCGCCCCGGACCGACGCGCCCGGCCCGGCACCCATCATCATGCGCCCGCCACGCCCCTGTCGCCGGACCCGCATTGTCCGTTTTGTCCTGGAAACGAAGAGAAAACGCCCCCCCCATACGGACATTCTCTCCGGCGCCGCGAACGATCCCGCGGGTTGGCGCGCCCGGGCCGTACCGAACAAGTACCCGGCAGTCGGCGGCGGCCCCGCACCAAACCCTCAAAACCCCGGACCCTTTCCTTCCCTGGCGGGCTCCGGCCGGCACGAGATCATCGTCGACTCCCCGGTCCATCTCCAGGGCCTCGCCGATCTCCCCGACGTCCACGCCGGCGAAATTCTCGCTTTCCTCCAACGCCGAGTGCGGGAGTTCTACCGCAACGATTCCATCCGTGCCATCACCGTCTTTAAAAACCACGGCGCCACCGCAGGCGCCTCGCTACCACACTCCCACATTCAGGTGGTGGGCCTTCCCGAAGTGCCTTCCTCCGTCGCAAAAGCGCGCGAGACGGGAGGGCGGTTCCGCCAAAAAGAGGGCTGTGCGCTCCTTGCGCATTTTATCGAGACCGAAAGAAAAGAAAAGGCGCGCATAATTGAAGTCGGGGAAGAAACGATCGTTCTCTGTCCGTTCGCGTCAAGGTTTCCTTACGAAACCCTCATATCGCCCTGGCCGGTGGAGGAAAGCTTTTGCGATTCGCCGCGGGAGAGCCTCCACGCCGTCGGCGGCGCGCTCGCCCGGACCCTCAGGCGCATCAAAACCCTGCTCGCCGACCCGCCCCTCAACGTCGCCTTCCACATGGAAATCCGCCCTAGCGATGGGGATTCCCCGTCCAACTGCGCCTGGTATATCGAGGTATTGCCGCGCCTCGCCGTTCTCGCGGGCCTCGAGGCGGGCTTCGGGATGCACATCAACGTGACGTCACCCGAGGACGCGGCGGCGGAGCTTCGGGGCGCGGGCGCGGAAATCGCCGAGTAGCCGCCCGCGCGGTTACCCGCAGAACAAAAGAGAATCCGCCAGGGGAATTCCTGTCCGTTCGATTTCATCCGCCCGTCCGCGGCCTGTTGGTAAGCCCGGCGGGCGGGCCGATGCCCCGAACCGAATGACACCCGCCGCGCCTTGATCCAAGCCCACCCGGTCCGGCCCCGCCGAAATAAGGATGGGCCGGGAAGCCCCGTGGGGATCTTTCGGTCTTCGCGATCAGGTTGTACGCGGGATCGTTTTGCCAAATTGGCAGGGGGGGATTCCGAATATTGGCAGAAAAAAGCGGTTATCTAACCAGGAACGAATGACGAACTGTCGCCTCAAGGAAAGTCCATGACCAGAGAACTCTTTTCGCTGGCCGCGGGCGTCGCCTAGTTTAATTACATTTGGATCCGCCCAGGAAGGAACCGGCGGCGTAGGACTCGCGAGCAGAAGGTGGGCTGGCGGTTTCTCGGCCCGGGAAGCGGCTGCATATAACACCCGCGCAGCTCTGTTTCCGCGCCGGCAAAAAGAGCCTTTCCGGACGGGGATTTTTGCGTTAAACGGTGAATACGCCTCCATTGATGTCGAGCGATATCCCCGTGATGTATCCTGCCCCGGGGGTGCAGAGGTACCAGATCGGGTCGGCGATGTCCCCGGGATCGGCGAAGCGACCAAGCGGGATGGAGCGCACAACCTCCTCCGAGGGGACGCTGCCGCGCATTCCGGCGAATCGGGGCGTGAGGGTAATCCCCGGGGCGACCGCGTTCACGGTGATTCCGTGGGGCCCGAGTTCCGCCGAGAGGCGCCGCGACAGGCCCATAACGGCGGCCTTCGCAGCGCTGTAATCGAGGGCGGTGAAGGCGATGCCCGTTCTCCCGGCGCGAGAGGCGATGCTCACGATCCTTCCGTAACCGGCCCGCTTCATGGGAGCGGCAGCGGCCTGGCAGCAGAGCATGGCGCTCTTGAGGTTCCAGGTGATGCCGGCGTCCCACTCTTCTTCCTGAATGTCTTCGATGGGGGTGTTCTCGAAAAAACCACCCGCGCAGTTGACG
>CAZUHN010000059.1:0-9240 GCA_964620535.1 uncultured Nitrospinaceae bacterium
GACTCCCAGTCGTCCTCGACGAAGCGGATGTCGTGGTCTAGGGGATTAACCCCGAGGTCCTTCAGGCTGACGAGATAAATGTCCTGCACGTCCTCCGGCGAGGGCTTGAGGATGACCTGGCACTGGTAGTAGTGCTGAAGCCGGTTCGGATTCTCGCCATAGCGCCCATCGGTTGGCCGCCGGCTCGGCTCGACGTAGGCCACTCGCCAGGGCTCGGGCCCGAGGGTGCGCAGGAAGGTCGCCGGGTTCATGGTCCCCGCCCCCACCTCGATGTCGTAGGGCTGCTGGATGACACACCCGCGCGCGGCCCAAAAGGCCTCGAGCCGAAGGATGATCTCCTGGAAGGTCGGTGGCCCGCTCATTCGATGAACTCTCCGTGCAGGGCGCGCGTGGCTGTCTCGGCCTGTTCTCGATTGACGATGACCGAAATCGAGATCTCCGAGGTGGAGATCATCATGATGTTGACCCCGGCCCCGGCAAGCGCGGCGAAGGCGCGCGAGGCGACGCCAGCCTGGCTCTTCATCCCGATCCCCACCACCGAGACCTTGGCGACCTCGTCGTCGCGCGTCACGCTGCTCGCGACGATGTCGGTGTGGATCTTCCGCATAATCTCCTCGGCCTCGCCCGCTACCTTCCGGTCCACCGTTATCGAGATATCGGTTAGTCCGTTCTCGCTCACGTTCTGGATGATCACGTCCACCACGATCGATTTTTCCGCCAGTTCCCCGAAGAGGGCGGCGGCGATCCCCGGCCGGTCAGCCACCCCGACAGCGGTGATCTTCGACTGCTCCCGGTCACAACTCACCCCACTGACGGCGGGAGCCTCGAACCCAGCTTCCTCGTTCATGATGACGGTGCCCTCGTTTTCTCCGAAAGATGAACGGACGACAAGCGGCAGCTTGTACTTCGCGGCCAGATCCACCGAGCGCGGCTGAAGAACCTTGGCCCCCAGCGAGGCCAGCTCCATCATCTCGTCAAAAGAAATCCGCTCCAGCCGTCTCGCCCCGGGCACGATACGGGGATCGGCGGTGTAGACGCCATCCACATCTGTATAAATCTCGCAAAGATCGGCTTCAAGTGCGGCCGCGAGAGCCACGGCGGTCAAGTCCGATCCACCCCGGCCCAGGGTCTGTTCTTCGTCGAACTGATCCACCCCCTGGAAGCCGGCCGCCACCACGACTCGGCCCGCCTTCATCTCCCGCAGGATGCGGGCAGGCTGGATAGTCCGCACCCGGGCGCGGGTGTGCGTCCCCTCGGTCAAGATACCCGCCTGCCCCCCCGTCAGGGAGACGGAAGGGACGCCCATCGCGTCCAGCGCGATGGCGACCAACGAGCTCGTGATCCGCTCTCCACTGGCGAGGAGGAGGTCCACCTCCCGGCCCGCCGGATCGAGCGAGAGCGCCTGCGTCATCTCGATGAGCTTGTCGGTCTCCCCCGCCATGGCGCTCACCACCACGACAACCCGATCCCATTTCTCCCGCGTACGCACGACGCGGCACGCCACCTCCCGGATCCGCTCCAGGCTAGCGACCGACGTTCCCCCGAATTTCTGGACGATGAGTTTCATGCGAAATCCCCATCCGGCTCCTGTCAGACGCCCCGCAGACGCCCCCGGAGCGACTTCGGGCTTAAGGGCTGCCCCCTGCCACACAACCGCTCGCTGAAGCCGCCCTCGGGAAGAGGCGCACCGTTCCCGGCGACGGGTTCGCGTTCCAAAATCCGGCGCAACAACCCCTGGAGGCCGCCGGGTGCCTTGGGCGGAGCAAGTCGCCCGCCCTCCCAGTCGGCCACCGCGTAGGGCACGGGGCCCGGCACGTGTCCGCCCGACTGGCAAGAGGAGATGTGATCGCAAAGGGCGATGATGCGGCACGGCCCCCCGGCGCCTGGATCCGTGAGAATCGGAGCCACTACCTCAGCGTCGAACGCCTCGATGGCTGATACCTTGGCCCCGGCATCCCCCCGATGGGAGGCGTCGTCCGCCTCCCGGCAGGAGAGGAGGACAAGATCGCATTCCCCAACAACCTTTCGCGCGGCCTCGACGCGCGCCCGCCTTCCCGCCGCGCCCCGTTCCTCCACGCGAAGGTCGGCCGCGCCCGAGAGGCGCGCCAGGCCGCCCATTCCCGGCGAGGCGGAAACCACCGCCGTCCGACCCGCCGCAAGCCGGGAGAGAGGAGCCAGCGCGGGCCGCCCGCCCCCGCCCCAAAGCCACAAGCTGTTTGCGGCGAACATGGTGTTCTGGAGTTTTTGCCGCAACTTCGGATGGGACGACAAAATCATCTGCGAATCATTTACTAAATGGACAAAGCGCCGCGAAGCCGTGCACGTGGGAAGATGTTCCGCGATGTTCTTGCCCGCGATCGCGTGCGGGGAGGGAAACCCCTCCCCCGCCCCTTTCGCAGGCGGGTCGACCGGGTTCCAGTAGGTGAACACCGCCCGGTGGCCGCCCAAGGCATACAGGCGGGCTTCTTCGCTTGCGTCGAAAACCAGTTTCTCTTCGATATAGCTAGCGAGGTCTTTTCCCTCCTCGTCCGAAATCCCCCCGCCCGCCGGATCGAAGAGGACCAAGCTCACCGAGGTCGCTTTAAGGCACACGAAATTAACGCTGAACGCGATCTCCCCGTCGCGGAGATCGATCCCGGCGCCGGCCGCCTCGATCGGTCCGGTCGGGACAAGCTCCCGGCAGCCGAACAAGCCCTGGAGAGCGGTTACGGTTTCCGCGGCCTCTCCTCGGCCCCCCCCCGCCGGGGCGGACATCCAGCCGCCCGCCTCACCCGTCTCGGCCAATCGGTCCAGGGCAGGCGTCCGGGCCGCTCGAAGTGGGGTCTTCCCGTCCAGTTCGGGATGGGGACTGTCGGCAAAGCCCACGCCGAGAAACATCAACGTTTTCACCGTGAATCCCTTTGCGAGCTTCTCCGCCTCCTCACCCGAAGGCCATGGGGTCCGATTCGACCCGAATGAGTGACACTTCCTCCCCAGCGATATCCAGTTCCTTGATCTCGGCGAGAGCGTTTTGCATGTTTTCCTCGGACGCCTCGTGGGTCATAAAAACGAGCGGGACGAAATCCCCCTGCCCAGCCCGGCCCTTTTGGATGACCGACTCGATGCTGATCTCGTGCTCGCCGAAGACACCCGAAATGCGGCTGAGAATCCCCGGTCGGTCGAGGGCGGCGAACCGAAGATAATAGCAGATGCGCGACTCCTTTCGCCCGAGAATCTCCTTTTTCATCCGACCGTCCGAGAGAAACGCGGCGGTGGGAATCCTCGACTCCTTCCCGTCGCGCAGCCAGCGGGCGGCCTCGATGAGATCCGCCACGACGGCGCTGGCGGTGGCGGCCGAGCCCGCCCCGTGGCCGATGAAAACCTGGGGGCCCGCGTACTCACCCACCACGTTGACGGCGTTGAACACACCGCCCACGCGCGCGAGAGGATGTTCCTCGGGAAGCATGGCCGGATGTACGCGGATGTCCAGCTTGCCATTCACCTCCCGGGCGATGGCAAGCAGTTTGATCCGGTAGCCCAACTCGCGGGCGAAGGTAATGTCCATCTCCCGAACCGTGCGGATGCCCTCGGTCGGTATCCCCCCGACATCAACCGGAGTGCCGTAGGCGAGATTCGCCAGGATGGCGATCTTGTGGCAGGCATCCATGCCGTCGATGTCGAAGGAGGGATTCGCTTCAGCGTAGCCCTGGTCCTGCGCCGCCTTCAAAACCGCATCGAAACCAGTCTTTTTTTCTGTCATTTCGGTCAAAATGTAGTTGCACGTTCCATTCAGGATGCCCACCAGGCCGAGAAGGCGGTCGGCGGCGAAGGCTTCGCGCAGGTTCCGGACGATGGGAATCCCTCCCGCCACCGAGGCCTCGAAGCAGACCGGACATACCTTATGTTCTGCGGCGTCGAAGATTTCTTCTCCGTGGACGGCGAGAACCGCTTTGTTTGCGGTCACAACGGGCTTGCCCCGCCCGATGGCGCGGAGGATGTGCGTCCGGGCATCCTCGATGCCACCAATGAGTTCAGCGAAGATATCCACCTCGGGATCGTCGATGAGGGCGTCGCAGTCCGTGCCCAGCCGTTCCGCCGGAACGCCGGCGGCGCTCTTGAGGTGCGCGCTCCGGTCGGCGATCCGGTGGACCCGCAGCCGCACGCCCAAGCGGCGGTGGATGAGATCCTCCTGCGTGGCGAGGAGATTCACCACCCCCGTCCCCACAGTGCCGAGGCCCGTGATGCCGATGCGAATTTCGTCCATAGATTTCCCTGTCGGGCGGCCGCGTCGGGACTAGCCGACCGCCTCCCTGCGGTCCCGCCGGGGAATCCGGAGGGGAATGACCCCGCCCCGCGGAACCGGAACGTTCCGGCCCGAGCCGTCCGGGGTCAGGAAGGCGCGGCCTTCCGGATCGCCGGCTCTTTCTCCGCCCCTACCGTCCCGGGCGGCGTGGAGGGCCTCCTCGGCGTTGTAGGAGCTTCGCACGAAGGGTCCGGCGAAAACGTGATTGAAGCCGCGTGCCCGGCCCGCGATCCGGTAGCGCTCGTACGTGTCAGGGTGGACGTACTCGCGCACCGGAAAGGACTTGGCCTTCGGGGCGAGGTATTGGCCGAGGGTGAGGATCTGACAATCCACCTCCGGTCGGCGGAGGTCATCCATGAGGGCGAGGACGTCTTCCTCGGTCTCCCCCAGACCGACCATCGCGCCGCTCTTCGTCGTCATTTCCGGATCCATCCCGCGCGCGCTCCCCAGAACGCGGAGCGAGCGGGCGTAGTCCCCGTTCGGGCGCGACCGCTTGAAAAGGCGCTTTACGGTCTCGATGTTGTGGTTGAACACATCGGGCTTCGCCCGGACAACCCGCTCCACCGCATCGAGATTCCCCATGAAATCCGATACGAGAACCTCGACCGTAGCCAAAGGCGTGCGCGCGCGAATGGCCCCGATGGTCCCGGCCACGTGGCCCGCCGCCCCGTCGGGCAGGTCGTCGCGGTTCACCATGGTGACGACGGCGTGGCACAGCCCCAGGGCGGCGGCGGCTTCGGCGACGTGGAGGGGTTCTCCGAGATCGAGGGGACCGGGAACCCCCTTCTCGACCGCGCAATACCCGCACGTGCGCGTGCAGACGTCGCCCCCGATCATGAACGTGGCTGTTTGGCGGGAAAAGCACTCAAAGAGGTTGGGACACCTCGCCTCTTCGCACACGGTGTGGAGGCGCTTCTCGCGCAGGAGAGCCTTCACGCCGTGGACCTGGCTGGGGCTCGCGAGCCGCTTGACAAGCCAAGGAGGAAACCGCTTTGAAGCCATTGAAAAACCTCCGCTCTCGGAGACAAGGGATTGCATCTTAGGAACGCCCCCGGGAGGGTGTCAAGACTCACACCGCGCGGCGGCGGCCTCTGCCTCTTAATAAACGGGGTGGGGAAATTATAGAGGAAGAATCCTTCCCTTCTTGAAGGGGGTCTTGACGCGAAGCTCAGCGAGCGCCCGCTCGGCGGAGGCCCGGTCGGGATATCGTCCCACCCACACTCGATGCCAAACGCCTCTTTCCTTCAAATCGGCCTGGACCACGACGGCCTGAAAACCCATCCGGAAAAGATTCCGGACCGCCTCCTCGGCCCGGGCGCGCCGCCGAACGGAGAGCAACTGGACGGTGTAGCCATCCTCGGCGGAGGTTTTCGATCGCGCGGAAAAACCGTTCGCGGGGGGAACGCCGCCCCGACCTGACGCGTTTCCAGCGGAGCCGCCCGGGCCGTCGGCCGCCCCGGAAGCCACCTTCCCCGACGATTCGGCCTCCTTGCGGACGGGCGGATCCGAGGGTCTTCCCCCCCCGGGCAGCGGGATGGGGGAGAGGGCCTGATGTCCGGCCGGTCTTTTTTTCACCAGCGTTTTGTAAAATTCCGGCTCGACGGCAGCCATTTTCTTTTCTTTTCCCGGAGGAAGAGAAACTCGCGTCCGGCGCGGGGGCCGGGCGGCATCCCTCAGCCCGTTGCGGGAGGACTCAGTCGCCCCCGGCCCGGCTCGGCGCTCCGCCTCCCACTGGGTGACGGTCACCCCCAAGCCAAAGGAGAGGCCGACAATCCCCGCAAGCGCAAAAGCCAAGAGGATAAGCTGCACCTTGGTGAAGTCGAATCGGAAGTGTTGCCCCCGGGGGGCAGACGTCCTTCCCCTTCTGGATGGCATCGCCGCGGCTCTCCAGGGCGGAGGGAAAACATCCGGTCCAGGGACCGGGCGCGGGGCGGAGGGAGTGTCTACATCTTCTCCGGGGCGTTGACACCGAGGAGTTTCAGGCCGTCGGCGGCGACGGCCTGCACCGCCTTTGCCAAGCAGAGTCGGGCACGCGTTACGGCCGGATCGTCCACCAAAATTCGGTTACGATTATAATAGGCATGGAACCGCTTGGCGAGGGCGATCAGGGCGTAGGGAAGTCGGTGGGGTTCGAGTCGCTCGGCCGCCGTCCGCACCACCCCCGGCCATTCGAGGATGGCCCGGAGAAGCCGGTGCTCCTCGGGCAGGACGAGGCCGCCGGCGGGCACCTCGACCAAATCCCCCGTGGAGACGCCCCGGGCCTCGGCCTGCTGGAACAGGCTGCAGGTCCGGGCGTGGGCGTACTGGACGTAATATACGGGGTTTTCGCTCGACTCCTCCTTGGCGAGGTCGAGATCAAATTCGAGGGCACTGTCCGGACTCCGCATCAGGAAGAAAAAGCGCGCCGCGTCCACCCCCACCTCGTCCACCACCCCGGTGAGTTCTTCGAACTGGCCCGCGCGCGTGCTCATCTGAACCAGCTTCCCCCCCCGGCGGAGGCTGACGAACTGGACGAAGAGGACATCGAGCCGCTCCGGATCGTTTCCGAGTATCTCGATCGAGGCGCGGATCCGGGGAAGGTAGCCGTGGTGGTCCGCCCCCCAAATGTTGATGAACCGGTCGAAGCCCCGCGCGTACTTGTCGAGGTGATAAGCGATGTCCGAGGCAAGATAGGTAGGGCGTCCATCCTCGCGTATTACCACACGATCTTTTTCGTCCCTATAATCGCTTGTCTTCAACCATTTAGCGCCATCTTTCTCATACAATTTCGATGTTTTCTCCAGCGCCATAACCGTTTCACTAATCTTCCCGCTCTCGTACAAGGATTTCTCGCTGAACCATTCGTCGAAGACGACCTGGAATTCCTTCAGTGACTTTCGAATATCCTCCAGGATAATCCCCCCGGTCACGTCACCCGACGCTACGATAAGTTTATCCTCATTTCCTGAGATGTACGATGCAATTCTTTCCCTGTATTCGTCGCTCCCGGCAATTCCGAAGATGTAATCGCCCTGGTAGCCTCCCTGAGGAAATCTCACATTTTCGCCCTGGGATTGACGGTAACGACCGATGGTGGATTCTCCGAGCATCTTCATCTGACTACCTGTGTCGTTGATGTAGTACTCGCGGTGCACCCGGAAGCCGGAGGCATCCAGGATACGCGCCAGCACGTCCCCCACCGCCGCGCCCCGACCGTGGCCCACGTGGAGGGGACCGGTCGGGTTCGCGCTCACGAACTCGATAAGAACGGATTTTCCTGCCCCTAGCGCGTTGCGCCCGAAGGCGGCCGAGTCGGTAAGGACCTTCTGGAGCACTCCAGCGAGAAATTCGGTTTCGAGGTAAAAATTGAGAAAACCCGGCTTTTCTATCCGGACCTCGGAGATTACCCCCGGCGCCGCGGGGAGGTTCTCCCGCAGGCGCTCGGCGATGACGAGGGGGGACTTGCGCTCGGCCTTGGCGAGGAGCATGGCAAGGTTGCTCGAATAGTCGCCGAAATCTTCGTTGGGCGGGTTCTCGAGGAAAAGTTCGGGACACACCGGAGCCTGAAGGTCCCCCTTCGCGCGCGCCGCATCGAAGGTCTGCCGCAGAATCGGAACGAGGATTTCTTTGACCACAAACGACCTCTTCCGCCGGACAGGCGGCGCGTTTTCGGAATTTGAAAGTCGGTTCGATTCTAGAAACATTCCCTCCACCGTCAAACGATCCGGAGGGTTTAGCGCGAAGTTTCCCGGCTGATGAGGGCGGGGACTCCGGCATGATACGCGAGAAACGCCTCCCCCGCCCGGATCACCTCCCCCTGCAAAGAGGGCAGGATTTTTATCGAATCCATCTTCTTCAAGGGAAGGGAAAGGGCCTCCCGCATCGTGGCGACCGAGCCCGCCCGTAGGCGCACCCCCTGCCTCGCCCCCCGGCGGCAACTCCTACACCGCAACTCCCCCTGCGTGAGTTCGAACGCCGCGCTCTCTCCCCCCGGAACCTTGTCGCATTCGGCGCAGTACCGCAGCCCCGGCGCGAGGCCCATCCGACCCAGGAGCATGACGAGGAAAATTCCCTCGATGCTCTCTAGGTCGGCCCCGCCATCGACCGCCTCGATCGCGGCCAGGAGAAGAGCATACAGGTCCGTTAGACTCTCGTGCGGGCCGGAAAGGTGGTCCATCCGTTTGAGCAGCCGCCCCGCGAGGGTCATTGCCTCGTAGTCATTCCACAACCGCCGGTACACCTTGAGGGTCTCGCACCCGCGCAGTGTCCCCATCTCCGCCCTCGCCCGCTCCGACCATTCGAACTCGACCCGGGTTGCGGGCTCGAGACTCGCCCCGTAGCGACTCTTTGCCGCTCGGGCGCCCTTAGCCATTGTGCAAACTTTTCCCCGGCCGGGCGTGAGGAAGGTCACGATAAGGCTCGTGTCCGAATAGGCGCGCACCGTCAGGACGAACCCTTCATCCGAAAAGATGGCCACGATGTTTCCTCATTGCACCCTCGCCGATGGACCGGCGACGACTGGAACGAAACAGCATACCGCAGCGCCTCTCCCTTCCCCGAATACGGCGCCCCCCATCTCGGCAATGTAAAGTATCCGAGGCAAGCACACCAGAGAATAAGGGCACTTGCCGGAATGCCGCCGACACGCTCTCGACAGCTTGACTGCGAAGAAGCGATGTGAGACAGTTATTTGGTTGACTTTAAATTCGAAAACTCATATTTCAATAAGAAGGGCGAAAGACTACATGCCGGGAGTAAAAGTACACGACGGCGAGCCCGTCGACCGGGCCTTGAAAGCCTTCAAGAAACAATGCGAGAAATCCGGAATCCTCACCGATATTCGGAAGCGCGAATATTATGAAAAACCAAGCGTAAAGCGGAAAAAGAAAATCCTCGCAGCTCGCAAGAAAAGAATCCGCTCCATGGCCCGCTAGCCGGTTTCCGCGCACGGCTCATTCTTTCGTAACATCCTCATCCGC
>CAZUHN010000060.1:0-5296 GCA_964620535.1 uncultured Nitrospinaceae bacterium
GGCGACTGTCGTTTACGCGGCGAGACCACCTGGGCAGTTGGACGACGATGCGGGCGTGGGTCACCCTCCGGACGGCGTGCGGCAGTGAGGGGATATTTTTCAACGGCATACGGAGTGGGCATATATTATTTTCAACGGGGAAATATGCGCCGGAATGTAAACAAAAAAGGCAGGGCGCGCCGGGTGGGGCGTGAGAGGGGAGCTTTTTCCGGGGCGCGCGTTTCTAATACGGATCGGTTTTTTCCGAGCGCGGGCGGGAAAAAACGGCAGGCAGTCGGGAGCGAGATGATGATAAGATTCATGGATTCAATATGTTGCGGTGACATACCCCTTCCGACCGGAGGCGAGGATACCGCTTTTTTCCGGGCTTTACCGCCCTTTCGGTCCGGTTCCTTCCGGAGGGCTTCTCAATAAATCCCTTTCTGTTCATTGGTTTTGTCCGCTGATATAAGATCGCCGGAGGCTCTTTCAGCGTCAGCGGTTGTTCCCCCACGCCAATGGAGCATGCGCTCCGGCGCTTTTTTGGGATGCGGGCGCATAGGGTTTTGTTCTTGCGGCTTTTCTATTTTCCCCTTCGACGGGGCAGAGATCGAGGGAGTTCGTTTTGGAGCTCGACCCCACATTAATTGTCATCACCGATCGCGGCATATTGGCCCGGGCTTCGGGAATGCCGCTCGCCGATGCCGCCCGCGCGGCTGCGGCCGGGGGCGCGACCATCGTTCAGCTCAGAGAGAAGGAGGCCCCGGCGCGGGAGATTCTTTGGCTCGCCGATGAGGTCGGGGCCGCGCTTGAGGGAACGGGTTGCGCTTTCATGATAAATGACCGGGTGGACATCGCGCTTGCTTGTGGCGCGGAGGGGGTTCATTTGGGCCAGGAAGATTTGCCTCTGCCTAGAGTGAAGGCAATAAGCGGAAACCGTCTTCGATTCGGCGTCTCGGCCGGGAAACCGGAATGGGCGGAGCGCGCCTCCGCCGAAGGCGCTGATTACATTGGCGTGGGGCCGATTTTCGCCACGAGGACAAAGGGAAACGCCCGCCCGCCCATCGGGCCAGAGGGACTCGCAAGGGTGGCTGCGGCCGTTCCTGTTGTGCCCACAGTCGCGATAGGCGGTCTCACGGATGACAATCTCGCGTCAGCTATTTCGGCGGGCGCGCGCGGCGTTGCCGTTATCAACGCCGTCATGGAGGCTTCCGATCCTGAAGCTGCAACGCGGAATATCCGTTTGCGAATCGAGGAGGCTCGCGCGTGAGCGAGTCATCGGATAAAGCGAGCCTAATCGGAGAATTTGCCTTAATCGACAGGCTTTGCGCCAATCTCAAACCAACTTTCGATCGGGCAGAACTGCTTGTCGGAAACGGGGACGACGCCGCCGTAATCTATACGGGTGGGAAATGGTGCTGGGTGGTGACCTGCGATGTGCAGGTTGGTGGGATGCATTTTCCGGAGCAGGCGCCATCCGGTTTCAACGTGGGGCACAAAGCGCTCGCCGTGAACATAAGTGACATTGCCGCGATGGGAGGTCATCCCCGTTATGCTTTTGTGTCGCTCGGTATTCCTGAAGACACTCCGCTTTCTTTTCTTGATGACGTATACGAGGGCATCAATTCTAAGGCGAACCAGTGGAATATCCTCGTTGCCGGTGGAAATGTTACCCGGACGGAGGGGCCGTTCTTCATCGATGTATTTCTTGTGGGGGAGGTGGAACGGGAAAATATTCTCCGGCGAAGTGGCGCTAAACCGGGGGATCAGATTTTGGTCACGGGTTATCTCGGCGACGCTTCCGCCGGGTTGTATTTGTTGAATCATCCCGAAGTGAAAGTAAGTGACCAGACGCATGACATTCTTACTTTTGCCCAGGTTCGGCCTCAACCTCGGGTCGCTGAGGGAAGAGGAATCGCGAAACTCCGTCTTGCGACGGCGATGATTGATGTCAGCGACGGCTTGGCGGGTGATTTGGAGCATATATGCAAGGCAAGCGGTGTAGGCGCAGTGATCTGGGAAAACGAACTCCCCATTTCTTCTCATTTGCTAGAGGTGATCTCTGTCACAGGGAAGAATCGGTTGGATTGGGCGCTCTACGGTGGAGAGGCATACCAGCTTCTTCTTACCGCCCCGGTCGCATCTCTATCTACTTTGCAAGAGGCCGTCCGCGAAGCGGGCGGACTTACACTAACGCCCATCGGCGAGATAGTGGACCCCGACAAAGGTATTCGGTTGAAGCGAGGAGACAAAATATTTCCTCTAGAAAAGAGGGCCTGGAATCACTTTGCGGATCTGGATCGTACTTGAGTCGAATTGTAGAGCGCTCGACTCCATCCATACGGATTGTACCACTTCATTTCTTCAATCCGACCCTCCGTGTTGATCCGGGAAAACGATAATGAGAAGAAACTATCTGTTCGTTTTTTGTTCCTTTTTATTTTTTATCGTTTTTTGCGCTGAGGTCACCGCTGCCGAGCGACTCAGACTCGCAACCACAACGAGCACGGAAAGTTCCGGCCTCCTCGCACATCTAAACCCCGTATTCGAGAGAAAACACGGCGCCCGTATCTACACGATTGCGGTGGGAACGGGCAGGGCCCTTCGATTGGGAAAAAACGGAGATGTGGATATTGTTTTGGTGCACGCCCGCGAAGCCGAGGAAGCATTCATGAAAAAGGGCTACGGGGTGAATCGTCGTAGGGTGATGCATAACGATTTTGTCATCGTAGGTCCTCCTTCCGATCCCGCTCGGGTGAAGGGGTCGGGAAGCATCTCGAACGTGTTGGAAAAGATAAGAAAAAGCGGATCGATCTGGTTTAGCCGTGGAGACGATTCTGGAACTCACAAGAAAGAAATCATCCTCTGGAAGGCAGCGGGTTTGAAACCTGCTGGAACCCATTATCAATCCTTAGGTCAGGAGATGGGCCGGACGCTCATCGTGGCTGACGAAAAGAGAGGTTACACTATTACAGACAGAGGCACCTATCTATCATTTTTGACGAAAGGAATAATCTCCCTTCGTATATATGCGGAGGGAGACAAGGATCTTTTCAACCCTTATGGAGCAATAGTTGTCAATCCCAAGCGTCATCCTCACGTAAATTATGAATTGGCAAAGAAGTATGTGGCATTTCTTATCTCTTTTGAGGGGCAGCGGATCATTGCCAATTTCAAGTTGGATGGGAAACAACTTTTCTATCCCGCCGCGGAGGGCTCTTCCAAGGATTGATTCGCAAACGCACTGGAAGGATTGAAGATGGAATATTTTCTGGATGGACTTGGGAGCGGTATCCTGCATGTGTTGCGGGGCGAACCCGAGGTAATTCAAGCGGCTTGGGTGACGATTCAGGTGAGTTTTTGGGCCACTCTCATAAGTAGCGTTGCGGGTCTTCCAGTTGGATATTATTTAGCAAGCGCTAGATTTCGCGGAAGAAATTTGTGCATAATGCTTCTTCAAACTCTTTTGGGCCTCCCAACTGTGGTCATTGGTCTTCTCGTATACGGTTTGCTATCCCGGCGAGGCCCCTTGGGTTTTCTGGATATTTTGTTCACCCCGGCAGCTATTATTGTAGGTCTGGTCATATTGGCTTTTCCTATTTCCGCCACTTTCTCTATGGCGGCGGTCACCTCTGTGGACCATCGCGCCAGGGAGACGGCCATAACGCTTGGCGCAACTCCATTCCAAGCCGCTTGGAAAGTGGTGATTGAGGCACGTTTCGGTATAGTCGCATCTGTTTTGGCCTCTTTTGGCCGTGTGGCATCTGAAGTCGGTATAGCGATGTTGCTCGGCGGAAACATTGGAAGCTATACACGAACCTTGACTACCACCATCGCGCTTGAAAGTACGAAAGGAGAATTTGGATTTGGGATTGCCATTGGAGTCCTCCTCCTTGCAATTGTATTTGGTACGAATTTTACATTCCGTTTTTTGCAGAAATTGTAGATGAAAACTTTCGCCATGGATGATGTTCGCGTTTATCTCGACAAGGTGAATGTGTTGCATATTCACCATCTCGAAATATGCGGTGGTGGGGTAAGCGTATTACAAGGCCCGAATGGTTCGGGGAAGACGACACTCCTTCGGGTGATGGCGGGTTTGCTTCCTCCGGACAGAGGAACTTTCATGTTCATGGGTGCCCCAGTTGTTTTCGGAAGAGGCGGTCTTACCTTTCGACGCAGGGTTACCCTTCTTGGGCAAGATCCCTATCTTTTCCGGGGAAGCGTCCTGAGTAATGTGGCCTATGGTCCACTTGCACGCGGAGAAGCAAAAGGTAAGGCTGAGACAATTGCCCGATCCGTTTTGGGTGATATGGAATGTGCTCATCTCGCGGAAAGGAGAACTTCAGGACTTTCGGGAGGTGAGCGAAAGCGCGTTGCGCTGGCGAGGGCGTTGGCCACGGGAGCGGAGTTCCTTTTGCTTGATGAGCCTGAAGCGGGCGTCGATGCCGAAAGCAGTGAAAACTTGCGCCATACCTTTTCCCGTCTCGCGGTTTCGGGGAAAACGATCATCATCAGCACACACCAACCCGAGTGGGTGGAGTCGATTGCTGAAAGACGAATTCTCCTGTCTTACGGGGAGCTGGTTCCTTCCGGATGAAAGAATCTGCCGAAGAGATCCGCCTCTTTTGGACCGCCCCTCCATGGAGGGTGAACGCGGATATAACAATCGACTGCTCCCATCTCCCGAGTGTGGGGCTGCTTGAAATCGGATTGCGGACGATTTTTTTAACAACCCTGAGCTCTTTCCCGGGTGTCTGCAAACGATCTGCCGTCGATGACAGTGGTAATATCGTTCCGACATATAAGATCTGGGCAGTTTAACTTTCTCCGGCGGCTTTCGGGGAGCGTCTGCCAGTAGATCCGGGGAGGATAGACAATTCCCTCCTTTTCGCGGATGCGGAAGAAGGCCCCTGTCGCCCAACGGTAGACAGCTATATGATCTGGATGTCCCGTGATGCCGTCGTCTCCAAAGTGACGACAACTTCGGATTTGAGGACACGGTAAATTTCCTCGACGCGAAGGATACCCTCCTTTTCGGGAACTTTCGAAATTCAGCCATCGGGATAATCCTAGATATCGAGATGTCTAATCCCTAGTATTTTGCATGCAGACCGAAGCTCTTTCCCCCTCACGGCACTCAACACCCCATCGGCGCAAATTCCGTTTGTTTCACCCGCTTCCCCACGGGTAAGGGTCACAAGAATATAAAGAAATCCCCTGATTGGAATAACAAACAAATGTGGCTGGATTTCCGAATGATACATCGCCTAGGTGAGCGTAGACATGAAGAATGCCTTTGGATTCAATCAAAGCT
>CAZUHN010000061.1:0-35266 GCA_964620535.1 uncultured Nitrospinaceae bacterium
TTCCGCCTCTCCCAGCTTGCCGACGATCTGCTCTGCGGTGTGGCGACTCCTGGGGCATGAAAATCCCCCCTTTGACTGGACGACCCATGTCGAAAGCTTATCGAAATCCTAACATCCAACCTGGAACGTTTTTTTGGGGGACACGTCAGTAGTCGTCGACGACGTCGAGCATTACCACGAATACATGCGAATGGTCATGGCGAGCGCGGCCGATGTTCTCTCTGCCTACAACGGCGTAGAGGCCATAGAGGCGGCGCAAAAATCGCAGCCGGACATCATCCTCATGGATCTCGTGATGCCCATCCTAGACGGCTTCGTCGAGGCCATCAGGTGCCCGAAATCCGACCCCGCAACGAGAGATATTCCCATCGTGGACGTGACCGCCCAGGCGATGAAAGAAGACAAAGAAGTAAACCTCAAGGCTGGCGTCGAGGGCTTCCTCAGCAAGATCATCGTCCTCGACGATTTCCAGAAGGAGATTTCGCGGACTTCAAAGCCAATCGGCTAGGACATCCTGGTACGCCTATCGGCGAGAGCCTTTCCGGTCCCGCACCCCCTTTCAGGCAATCTCTCCAACTCGACTCCGGTACCGAAAAGTGCGGCTCCCGCTCCATGAAGGGGAAGACCAGGAATGATATGATGAACCGTGGAACCATGCTTCGCGCCCGCCTTGCTTTCCCAATTTTTCGGAGGGAAATTCGATGAGTTCCGCCACCCTCGCCGAATACGACAAGAGGCTGAACGATTTTCTCCGGCTGAATACCTTTCCGGTAGCGGTGGGATTCCTCGAAAGCTGGGAGGACATGCCCCCCCGCACCAAGCGCCCCGGGAAAAACCTCGGCAACCGCCTCACCACCTGCCAGGCCGTTTCCATGGCGCGCCGCTTCGGCTGGGCGCTCGCCCTGGGAGCGGAGGACAGCAGCTGCGTCCTCGGGGCGATGGCGCTCGGAATCGAGCGCCGGCTCCCCCACTACAAAGAGGGAAATCTCTGCATCGACCTCTACACAGAGAACCTAGAAGCGGGCCGAATCAGCGAGGGAAGCGTGCCCAAGCTACCCGAGGGGAAATACGTGGGCGTCATCGTGGCTCCCCTCAGCCGGGCGGCCATCGAGCCCACCTCGATCGTCATCTACGGAAACGGCGCACAGATCATGCGCCTCGGGCAGGCTTGGCTCTGGAAGCGGGGGGGGACCCTGACGAGCGAGTTCCGGGGGCGGGTCGACTGCGCCGACATCGCCATCGCCCCCGTCCTCACCGGAAAGCCCCAGATGATCGTCCCCTGCACCGGGGACCGCATCTTCGGCCAGGTCCAAGACCACGAGGTGGCCTTCAGCTTTCCCTTTTCCCTCATCGAGGAGATCCTGGAAGGCCTCGAGGCCACCCACAAGGCGGGGGTCCGCTACCCCGTGACGAACTGGCTGAACTACACCGCGGGGTTCCCTCCCCCTTATGACGAATACCGCGAATTGCTCGACGCGGCCGGCCCCCCCGGGCCGGAGTGAGCCGCCCCGGAAGAAAGGCAGGATTTGAGCGGCTCATTCTTCGAAGTTTTCCGCATCTTCCTACAAGCTGGGGCTCACTTCATTTGGCGGTCCCACCGCCCACCTGGGTTTTTTCCGGGAGGAACTGGTCGCCCGCCGGAGGTGGGTGGGTGGGCGCTGAAGACTTTTTGACGCATTGGGGAGAAAACGCGCCGAGGTGGAAAGTTGAGAGAATGGATCAGGTGAAGCGGAAGTCTCGGAGAAACGGGACAAAGGCGGCAGGGACAGCTAGACCTTCTCCCCCTTCCGCCGCAGTTCGGTAAGAACCTTGAAGATGCCCTTCTTTGAGATGGTTTTCATCGCGCGGGCAGAGACGAGAAGCGTGACCCACCGTTTTTCTTCCGGCACCCAGAACCGCTTGGAGTGAAGATTCGGCTCGAAGCGCCGGCGGGTCTTCCGGTGCGAGTGGCTGACGCTGTTTCCGTACATCACGGTCCTGCCCGTGACGGCGCAACGCCTCCGCGCGACGGCTTTTTTCACAGCGCCCACCTACTTGATCTCCCGGAACGGCTTGTGGGAGCGACAGAATTTGCAATACTTATTGAACTCGAGGCGGTCGGGCTTCGTTCGCTTGTTTTTGGTGGTGGAGTAGCGCATCTTCTTGCAGTCGGTGCACTCCAGTTGAACGATATCGCGCATGGCCCGGGGCCTTTCCCATAAAAAATCACCGAAATCAAACCGGATTCCCGCGGCCCAGCGGCGGAAGAACCGCCGTCTGTGGGCCGAAAGAGTGGGGGACTTTACGCGAGCCGGGGGGAAAATTCAAGCCCCGAGCCGCGCTGCCCTTAGGGGAGAGAGGTCCCCCGCGGCAGGAGGGCTTCTCGCCCGCACCCTGCGCTCGATCGAGTTGCATCCTCAAACGATATTTGGCTAAATACCGGATTCTGAGACTGGCTAATGGTGGTTTTCACTTCTTTGAAAGAGGGACGTAACTTTGACCGAAAATCTGCCCGAAACCATGACCGCCGTTGAAATCACCGAGGGCGGCGGGCCCGAAGTTCTCAAGCCCGCAACCCGTCCCGTCCCGTCACCGAAACCGGGGGAAGTCCTCATAAAGGTAGCGGCCAGCGGCGTCAACGGACCGGACATATGGCAACGGCAGGGTGCCTATCCCCCGCCGCCAGGCGCCTCAGACCTACTGGGCCTGGAGATCGCCGGTACCGTCGTTGCCCTCGGCGAGGGCGCCGGGAACTGGTCCGCCGGCGATACGGTCTGCGCCCTCACCAACGGGGGGGGATACGCCGAGTACTGCCCCGCGGAGGCTTCCCATTGCTTGCCCATTCCCAAGGGGCTCAGCCTGGTCGAGGCGGCGGCGCTGCCCGAGACGCTCTTTGCGGTCTGGAGCAACGTCTTCGCCCGGGCGGGCCTAAAGGAAGGGGAGAGCTTCCTCGTCCACGGCGGCGCGGGCGGCATCGGCTCCACCGCGATACAACTCGCGAAGGCCTTCGGCGCACGCGTCTTCACCACCGACAGCCCCGATGAAAGATGTGCCGCGTGCAAAGAGCTCGGCGCCGACCGGGTAATCAACTACAACAAGGAAGATTTCGTCGAGATGGTAAAGGCCGAGACCCCCAACAGGGGGGCCGATGTCATTCTGGACATCGTCGGCGGCGATTATATCCAGCGGAACATCAAGGCGCTGGCGGCCGACGGCCGCATGATCCATCTCGCCTTCGCCAAGGGCTCCCTGATCGAGGTCAATTTGATGCCGGTCATGCTGAAAAGGCTCACCCTCACAGGGTCGACGCTGCGCAGCCGCACCACGGAATTCAAGGCAGATATGGCGAGTCAGCTGAAGGAAAAGGTCTGGCCCCTGATCGAAGAAGGCCGCGTTAAGCCTGCCATTCACAAGACCTTCCCGCTGGCGGAGGCCGCCGCGGCCCACCGTTTGATGGAAAGCGCCGCTCACATCGGAAAAATCATGCTCGAGGTGTGAACCGGCACGACCTCCCGGGACAACCCGAAGGGCGCCCCCCGGGGGGGGGGGGGGGGACGGAGAGACGAGACTCGGACTCCGGGAATCAGTGCACCGGAATTTCCCGAACGGGCGGCCGAATTCGGAGATCCGCCCCGCGCTCCCCTCTGGGATGCCGGGGGGCCGGCCCTTCGGTTTCAATGGAGAGCCAGACTGCAGAAAGAAACGGTTCCGTTCGGATCGGGCCATTGGCTGTAGTCGAGCAACTCTCCCCGGAGCTCGTCGAGGGAGCGCAACATGGTGTAAATAGGAGCGAGGCCGCAAACGTTTCTCCGGTCGCCGTCCGCCACCACGCTCCAGTAAAAACCTTCGGCGTCCCCCCGGCAAACCGCATCGATAGACTCCCTGTCCTGTCGCTCTATATCGGCGCGCTTTTGCGCGTCCACGGCCTCGCCGCCGCCGAACTGCGGGCCGACGTGGGCAAGGTCCACGCTGGCGAGGAGGCAGACTTTTTGCCCCGCCGCTTCGTACCCCTTCATCGCACCACGAAGGGCGCCGATAAAACCTTCCACCCGCCCGGAACCGCTCGGCGACACCCCTCCCTTCACGAACTCGCCGAAAGAGCCGACGAGCACGGGAACGAATTTTACCGGACGCTTCTCCCGGTAAACATACCGGAGCAGCACCGCCTGGTATTCGATGGAGTGTTCGGTGCACTGGGCGAACTCATCCTGAAACAGGTCCTCCGGCGGCGCCGCCGCGAGGCGGTCCGTGAATTCCAGATCCACCTCCAGTGGCCCAAACGGCGTTTCGAAGGGCTTGCGTGTAAGACCGTACATCCCACGCGTGGGGACATGGACCGTCCCGAGCACGATGAAAAGATCCGCATCGGCGCGTTCCGCAACGGCCCGGTAACTCCACGCAAAGCTTGGCCCCCCACGCTGAAAGTCGATGTGGGGGGCGACCACCCCGCGCAAAGGCTCGCGCGGGGCACCTCCGTTCCGACCGGGAAGGCCGGGGCCTTTCTCGTCCGTGAAAAATCCTTCAATCTGGCTGCGAAGAGTCTCCGGCTCCTCCGCATAACTCTTTCCCGCCAGAAAACCCGGCCGGGTCGGAGCGGAGAGAAATTCGCTTTCGAGGCTCTTCCGCCGTGCCTCGAATTTTTCGCCCTCCAGAAAATGGGCGGTTTCGAATTGAGATACGATCTCCCGAAGTTTTTCCATCGAGACTTCCAGTCGGTGCTCGTTCCGGCACGCGGCCCGAATGTCTTCGAGGGAGTGCCCGCCGTCAAAGCGCCGAAGGATGGGAACCATGACCATCGGAACAAGAAGAACGCTTTCACTCAAACGCTGCGGATCCCGCAGGATCAAGCTACGCTGGCCGTCGGTCCCGGCGGGGACCGCCTCAATCGACCGGAGTTTCGGATAATCCATCAGCCAAACTCTCCTTCGTTGCCCGGCGGATGAAATTCAGGGGCCACGCTCCCGCGCGATACCCACTTTTTCCGCCTAAATCGTCCTTTCAACACATATCAAAGGCGCGGGCGGCATTGTAAACGAGAGGGGAACCCCGAGCGAAGGAGGCCGCCCGCCGGAGCCCATCCGGCCCCAGGACGCCGATTCCTTCCCTCCAAATTTAACGGCGAAATACCGCGGCCGGCGCCCCGCCGGGAAGGTTCTGGAGCTGAACCATCCTGGCGCGGGCCGATGTCAGAGAAAACGTGATCAAAACCACGAATGCTGCGGCGATGGCCGCCGCGCGCGGCGCCCCGCCCCGCCAATGAAGAACGCTCACCAGCGTCTCCGCAAGCGCCAGAAATCCCACGGCGGCGACGGCGAAGGCCACCGTCAACCCGGGATCGCCGCCGAGAATCGCGCCCCGGAAACCTTCGGGCAGCGCCCCCAAGTACCAAACGCCCGCCGCGACCTGAAGAACGGATGCCAGAAGCGCCCACAACGCGCCGGCGCGTATGAGACGGGCCCCCTCCGCTAGGGAGGCGCCTCCCTCCCATCGAAACGCACGCCGCCCCACCATCATCAGCACGATTCCTCCCGTCGCAAACGCGGCGAACCAAGTGTGCAAAAGCCGGGGAAGGAACGCCGCCTCAGCCGCGATCTTCCACAAGCCCGAACCCGGCGGGGAGGCCGCGGCGAGACCGCCTGCGGCCAAGGAAAGCGCGGTGAAGAATGCGGAGAGAAGCAGCGCGAGAGCGCCCGCCCCGACCGCGATCGCCACATGAAGGACCGGCCTTTCCCCCCTCCACTTCCAACCGGAATGGTAGGCAAAGAGAAGGGCGATGAATCCCGACAATAGAACAGAAAAAAAGAAAAACACCGGTTTCAATCGAACCACGGCGGAGAAAAAAAAGTCGGGAACACGAACGGACAGCGTCAAGAAGGCCCCCGCTCCCAGGAGGATCACCGCGCCCGCGCCCACCACCGCGATTGCGCCCAATCGGCGCGGCGCGTCGAGGCTGGCCTCCGCCTCCTCCCGATAGCCCAAAAATTCCAGGTGGGCCGCGATCCAAGGAACCGATATCATGGCGTTTACCGCCAGAAGATGAAAAAATAGGAGGAAGACCGAGAGGGCATCACCCCCGAAAAGCTGGAAAACGGAATCCGCAATCACTGTTTTTCCTCTCCCGCAGGGCGCGCGCGGGGGGGCGGGGAGGGAGGCTTCCCCCTTCCCGCACTCATCCTGGACCGAACCGGCAGAGGCGTCCGCGCCGGGTGCAGGGGCCGGCGCATCAGTTTCCCCTTCGGGGGATCCGGTTTCAGAAGAAGATCTATCTTCCCCTCTCCAGCGGTGAGAACGCGTCCGTCTGTGCGCTTCCGTCTGCGGCCGACGCCCCCTCCGGGGAAGGGGAGACTGTCTCTTCGGGCTCCTCTGCCGTCGGCGGCCTCCCGCCGGTGGCCTCGGCGGGCGCAGGCGCCTGGACGCCCCCCCCTTTTTCCACTTCTTCCGCCTTCGCATCCGCCTCTTCCGGCGCAGCCAGGGTGATCTCTTTTTCCGGGATTCTCTCCGGCTCCACAACGGGGGTCGGTTCGGTCCGATCCGCTGCGAGCGGGGACGGCTCATCCGAAGGCGGGGGAGGAGGTGTCGTGCCGGCCTTTGCGGGAGCGGGAACCAGCGCGAGAGTCGGGATAAGCACCACGCCGGCCGTCTTCAGCAACCCTTCGATATAATCCGACAGGGCGACTTTCTCCTCCTCTGTCCCGACGAAAAGAGGAAGGATCGGGTGCCGAACGCGAATCTCGTCGAGAAATCGAAGGACTTCTCCCTCTCGCCGAAACCCGGGCATCTCCTGCTCAACCTTTTCTCCGTGACAGGGGAGGCACTGCATGCGGAAACTGAATACGCCCGCCGGGGCCGGACCGCCTCCCCCTTCCCCCCGGATTTGACGTGAAAGGAGCCCGACCCCTTCGCGGTTCAACACCTCAACCTCGGAAACGAGGATTCCCGTCGCGTACATATACCCCTGGATGGAATACGGCTGGCGCACCCGCCATCGGGTCCACTCCATCGCCCCACCGATCGCGGCCAGCATCACCGCCGCGGCCAAGGCCAGGGGCAGGCCGAAATGGCGGGGCCGGCGGAGGGCGGTGAAGGAAAGAAACATCACGAGAAGGATAACGAGAAACAACGCCGCGGCGCCGGCGGCCTCAGCGGTGAAACTTCCTCCGAAAATCCGGTGCCGCGCAAAGCGTGGCACCGAAAAGAACCACCAGAAAACGCCCGCCGCAGCCAAAACCGCCGCCACCACTGTCCCGGCCCCCGCTCCCTTCACGATGGCGGCCCGCCAGAGAGGATCTTTCTGGAAGGAGCCATAGACCAGCCCGGCCGTACCCGCCACTGTGAGCGAGAACCCCGCCCAATAAAAAAAGGAAGGGACCGCCGACGGATTGTAAAAGGCGGATCTGAGCGCACCCGAGTCCGGCCAGGCTCCCGTCGTCAGGGTGAAGGATTGGAGGGAAACCAAAACGGAGGCGGCCGCCCACACGCATAGGACGGCAAAGATGCCGATGGTTGCATGCCATTTCCGGCGTCCCCGCCCCCGGCTCCAGCCAAAATGATATACGGTGAGGAAAACCATACCGGCGACGTAACTCGCCCATCCTCCGATCAGAAGCGGGAAGAAAATTGTCAGCAAATGTTCCGTTTGCCGGGGATAAAAAAGAATCTGGGCAATTCCCAATCCCACGCCGAGAAGACCGGCGACCACGGCACCGAGAAAGAGGGCAATGCCTGAAATACGCCGCGCAACCTCATCCCAACGCGGGTCGAAGCCGCGCAGGCCACGCCATTCGGCGGCCAGCATGAAGACCATGCCCCCCGCAACCAAACAGACCGAAAATATGAAAAGCAAAAACAAGAAAGCGGTGACGACTACTTCGCCGCCTTCCGGCATAACAACGAGGG
The DNA here is from genome assembly GCA_964620535.1 of uncultured Nitrospinaceae bacterium. Taxonomy (GTDB): domain Bacteria; phylum UBA8248; class UBA8248; order UBA8248; family UBA8248; genus CAZUHN01. The sequence continues at coordinate 7,876 of CAZUHN010000061.1, forward strand.
GAAAGCGCACGCGGTAAGTCCCTTGAAAAAGGCAACGGTCAGAAGCTCTGTCCTTGAGAGGGGGAATGCCGGGGGGCGCCCATCCGAAGGAAGCGCTTCAAGGAAGTGGCAGACTCTTCAGCACCCCTTCACACGGTACATTTCCAGCTTATCCTCATTGAGGGTCACGCCCAGCCCAGGCCCCTGCGGGACCAGAACGCGCCCCGCCGTAATATCCATAGGCTGATCAACGAGGTCGTCCTTCATTTTCATCCGTCCGACCGATTCAATCTGTGGAAAAAAAGCGTTGGAAGTCGCCGCCACGTGAATTTCCGCCAGCGTGTTTCCCGTCAGTCCGAAGCCGTGGCCGATGACGATGCGCATTCCGGCGGCCTCAGCCGCGGCCGCAATCTCGCGCGTGGCGATGAGGCTTCCGTGCTTCATCACCTTGACCTTGACGATATCCGCTGCCTCGGCCTTGATGATGTGGAGAAGGCTGTCGAGTCCGTAAAGGCACTCGTCGGCCATGACGGGAATATCTATCGCCCGGCGGATCCGCGCCAAGGTTCCGATATCGTCCCGGGAGACGGGTTGCTCGAAAAGCACGGGGTCCGCGCTTCTCACTTCCTGCGCGAACGCCACGGCGGACTCAACGTCTCGGTAGGATTCGTTGGCGTCGATCCGGATCGCCATCCGGTCCCCCACCGCACCGCGCACCGCGTGAACGCGCGCGGCATCGCTTTCCACATCGCCCGAAGCTTTCACCTTGCATGAGGTCCAGCCCTTCTCGCAGTAGCCGAGCGCCTCGGCGGCGGCCTTTTCCGGAGCCTGAATGCCTATCCAGGCGTTGAAGAAAATCTCGTCCTTGACCCTTCCCCCCAGCAGCTCATACACGGGGACGCCGAGCGATTTTCCATGGATATCCGCGAGCGCGATGTCCACGACCGCCTTCGCCTCGGCGTAACCCGGCGCCGCTGCCTCCATGATCCGGGCAGCCTCCCGCGGCCGCCGGGGGTCGGCCCCGATGAGAGCGGGGGCGATCTTGTGTTCCAGAGCGTCCGCCGTCTCGTCCCGGTCGTGAGAAGAATCCCCCGCGTGGGGCTCCACGTCCCCCGCGCCCTCAAAACCATCGTCCGTCCGCACCCGCACCACCACGCAGGGCTGGACGTTCGCCTCGAAGTGGGCGCTCTTGAAATTCCCCACAAGCGGGACATCCACCCGGAGGATTTCCACGGAAACGATTTTCACCCTTTTCTCCCCAGCTTCGGTAGATTATCTATGATTGTTTCAGCGCCAAAAACTATATTCTACCAAAAAGCGGGCGACGACGCCCCTTATCCCGCGCGCCGAACCACGCCGCGCGACTTCTCTTTGGCGGAATCGTCAAAAGGAAGGGAAATCTTGCCCCCGAGGCGGAGGAAGGAAACCACTATTTCATCCACCCGCCTTCCCGATGTGGCTTCGACCCCCATGGTATAGGCGGCCACCTGGGGCGCGTGCGAAAGCGCCCGCTCTTTCGCCGCTTTTTTGAGTATTGAATCCGTCTTGAAATCCATGACGACGAGGGCACCTCCTTCTTCGAACACCAGATCGGCGGACCCTTTCAGCAGGCGACCCTCCAACCGGTACAGGAAAGGAAGCTCCCACCTCCTTCGCGCCGCGGAACCCGCCCGCCGCCGCGAGAAGATCCCAATAGTTTGGAGACCGCTCGCCCGGGAAAACGAGAACCATGAGATAATCCCGCGACCTCCTTGACCCTTATAGCGGCGCATGGCATGAGATGGAGTGAATCCGGAAAGCGGCTCCATTTCCCCGAAAACCCAAGGAGGGTTCGTTGGTGACCGATAGGATCCGGCTCATCGTCTGCGGCTTCGGCCGGGTGGGGCGCGCACTCGCCCGCCTGCTCGAGGAGAAACGGGAAGGGATCGCCGCGCGCCACGGCCTCCGGATCGAGTTGGCCGGGGTGGGCGAGCTCGCGGGAAGCGTCTACGCCGCCGAGGGTCTTCCCCCCGCGGCCCTCGCCGACTTCTTCGAATCGGGCCAAAGTCTCGGCGCACATCCCGCGTGGGGAAGACCCGGCTGGCAGGGGCGCGAGCTCATCGAAAACGCCGAGGCCGACCTTCTCGTCGAATCTACCCCCACCAACATAGAAACCGGCGAGCCCGCTCTCTCTCATATCCGGGCCGCCCTATCGCACAGGATGCACGTCGTGAGCGCGAACAAGGGGCCCTTCATCCGCCACTACCCAAGCCTCAAGGCAGAAGTGCGGGCGCGGGATGTGGCGCTCAAGTTTTCGGCGGCGGCCGCCGCCGCCCTCCCCGCAATCGACGTGGCCGAGACCTGCCTCGCAGGGGCCGAGATCCAGGGCATCGAGGGAGTGCTCAACGGAACGACCAATTATATCCTCACGAAGATGCGGACCGAAGAATGGGCATATGAGGAGGCGCTCGCCGACGCAAAGCGACTCGGCATCGCCGAGACGGATCCCACGCTGGACGTGGAAGGCTACGACACGGCGAACAAGCTAGCCCTCATCGCCAACGTCTGCATGGAAGCGGATCTCCTCCCGGAAGAGGTGGACCGATCCGGCATCTCCGATATCACGGCCGAGCAGGTGCGCGGGGATCGGTCGAAGAAAAAGGTCATGCGCCTTGTGGGCCGCGCCGCGCGCGGGCCGGACGGCAAGGTATGGGCGTCCGTCAGACCCGAATCGCTTCCCCGCGAGCATCCCCTTGCATCGGTAGAGGGCGCGGAAAAAGGAATTGCCTATATCACCGACACCATGGACCGCGTCACCGTCACGGGCGGGAAGAGCGATCCGAGGGGCGCCGCGGCGGCCCTTCTCAAGGACATCATTAACATCTACCGCGCGGCCGCCTCCCCCGCGCGGCCGGAGTCAACCGAATGAGCAAACCCAACTCCGATCTCATCGTGGAAATGCTGAGGGACGCCGGGGTGACGCACGGCTTCGGCATCCCGAGTGGAAACGTCATCCCCTTCATGGACGCGATGCGGCGGGGCGGAATCGAATTCGTCCTCACGGCGCACGAGGGCTCGGCGGGTTTCGCGGCGGACGTCATGGGACGCCTCACCGGATCCCCCGGCTTTTGCATTTCTACCCTCGGGCCGGGCGCGACGAATCTCACCACCGGAGTGGGGAACGCCTACCTCGACCGCTCCCCCCTGATTGCGCTTACCTGCGACCTTCCGGCGAACCAGATCGGCCGCCGGATCCAGATGCATATCGATCACCATGGCCTCTTCCGACCCATCACCAAGGGGACCTTCCCCCTCCGGGAGGGAAATGTCGCAGCGACATTGGAAACGGCCATCCGCCTCGCCATGAGCGAGCCGTACGGGCCGGTCCATCTCGACCTTCCCGAGGACGTATCCCTCGCGCCAGCCGGGGGAAGCGCGCCCTGCGCGCCCGGCGGCGGGAAAATGAAGCCCGCCCCGGATGTGGCGATCGAAAGGTTCGGCGAGATCCTCCGAGCGACGAAGCGGCCCGTAGCGGTCCTCGGGCTCACCGCGCTCCGATCGAAAAATCCGGAGAAAATCAAGGCTTTCATCGAAAATCATCAACTCCCCTTCGCCACAACCACCATGGCCAAGGGGATGATCGACGAAGACCACCCGCTTTCCATCGGGTGCATCGAGCGCTCCCGGCGGCAGGTGCAGCGCGAGTTTCTTCGCGGCGCGGATCTCATCGTCGGACTCGGCTACGACACCATCGAGGTGGAGTTGGAGCAATGGATCGGGCCGGTCCCCTTTGTGAACGTGGATATCGAACCGGCCGATACAGACGGATCAGTGCAAATCGCCCACGAAGTGATCGGGGATTTCGACGCTTCCCTCGAGCGGATGGTCCGCCTCGCGCCCGGGGAAAACGAGTGGGCGGCGGAAACGGCCCTCCGGCAGAAGGAGAAGTTCCAAAAATCGCTTCGCCCGGCCGCGGAAGGCTTCCCCGTCCACCAAGCCATCGACACCGTGCGTGAGGCGCTCCCCCGGGAAGGCATCCTCGCCTTCGACGTGGGTGCCCACACCCATCAGATCGCGAGCCAGTGGACCGCCCACGCGCCGCGCACCTTCCTCGTCACGAACGGCTGGTCCTCGATGGGCTTCGGCCTCCCGGCCGCCATCGGGGCGAAGCTGGCGCGGCCCGATCTTCCTGTTGTCGCCATGGTGGGGGACGGCTGTTTCCAAATGACCTGCGGCGAGATCGTCACGGCGAAACGGCTCGGGATCGCACTTCCCGTCGTGGTGCTCGACGACAGGTGGCTCTCCCTTATCCAGATTAAACAGGTGCGGCGAGGCCTCCCCTTTTACGGTACCGCGCTTTCATCGGAGGGCCACCCCGGCCCGCTGGCCCACTATTTCGGCGTGCCGGCGGTAGGCGTGCGCGATCCCGGGGAGCTCGATCGGGAACTGCGAAAAGCGATGGCGGCGAAGGGCCCCACCGTCATCGAAGCGATGGTGAACACAGAACACTACATGGAAACCGTCTACGACTGAGTGGGCGGATCTCGCCTAAAATATAGCCCGGAAATTCTTCTGTTTTCATCCGGATCAGAACCAACTATTACAAAACTGTGAGCCTTTGAGGTCGGCTTCCTCGAAATCCACCCCCTCCAGGATCGCTCCGACAAGGTTCGAGTCCGACAGATTGGTGGCCTCCAGCAGAGCATCCCCCAGATCCGCGTCCCGAAGGTCGGCCCCCCGCAGGTTTGCTCCGGCGAGCTGGGCGGGAGCACCCCCGCCAGCCGACCCCTCAATCAGAGCCGATACTTTCTCTACGGATAACAGCATAAGCTTTCCCCCGGAAGGCCGCACCCCCATGCAGCGGCCACAGTCCGGCGCTCCGATTGTACCGAAAACGAGGAAAATACTCGAAGCCGGTCCCCGGATATTCCCGCCGGATTTGACACCCGGGAGGGGCGGACCTACAAAGGAATCGACCCCCATTCCGGGACCGCGCAGTGCTTGGACTTCATCATGCGGCGCAAAACGCGCGGGTGGGAACCTTGAATGTATTGCACGCGAAAGGGCAAAAGCGCATTCACTCTGGCGTGAGGTTGACATGAACGGGAAAAAGGCAGGGGTGGTCGGTCTGGGGACCATGGGCTCGAACATCGCCATCGTGTGCGCCCGGGCGGGAGTGGAGACGGCGGTTTGCGAGGCGGGGGAGAGCCTCCTCGAGGAGGGAATGGGCCGGGTCCGGGCCTTCCTCGACGCGGGCGTCGCAAAAGAGAAAATCTCCCCCGGGGAGAGAGAGGCCATCCTGGGCCGGATGACGGGAACGATGGAAATCGAAGCGCTCTCGGACTGCGATATCGTGATCGAGGCCATTTCCGAGGACCGGGCCGCCAAGAGCGTGCTCTTCAATAAACTGGACGGCATTCTGAAAAAGGAGGCTATCCTCGCCACCAACACGAGCACCCTCTCCGTCTCGCACCTGGGCGCCGCCTCGGGACGCCCCGACCGCGTGATCGGAACCCACTTCTGCCTTCCCGCCGCCCTGAACAAGCTGGTGGAAGTGGCGCCCGGGCGCGCCACGAGCGAGGAGACCGCGGCGGCGGCGATTTCCTTCCTCGAAGGAGCGGGACAGGTACCGGTCCGGGTGAAGGATTCGCCAGGCTTCATCCTGAACCTTTTCCTCGTTCCGTTTCAGAACGACTGCATTCGGCTCGTCGAGACGGGATACGCCACGGTCCAAGACATCGACACGGCCATCCGCCTCGGCCTCGGCCAGAAGATGGGACCCATGCGCCTACTCGACATCGAGGGACTCGACGTCTTCTGGAGCGTGGCCCGTTCGCTCTACGACCAGTTCCAGGACCCCCGGTTTTTCCCGCCTCCCCTCGTCGAAAAAATGATCGGCGCAGGGTACCTGGGAACGAAAGCGGGCCGCGGATTCTACGCCTACAAAAAGGCGGGCGTTTTCGGGGTGGCCGAACCTGAACCCGGCGATATCGCGCCGCGGGAGACGGGGGCCGGAGAAGCGTCCGCCGAGACGGTAAAAAAGGTGGGCGTCCTCGGCCTCGGCACCATGGGAAGCGGGATCGCCCAGGTTTGCGCCACGGCGGGGCTGGAAGTGCTCGGCGTCGAAATGGAGGAGAGCGCCCTGGAGGCCGGCATAGGGCGGGTGCGCAAGAACCTAGAGGAGGCGGTCAAAAGGGGAAAGATGGAGGAAGGGAAGAAGGAGGAAATTCTCTCCCGGGTCCAGGGCGCCACAGCGCTCCGGAGCCTCGCCGACTGCGACCTCGTCATCGAGGCGGTGGTCGAGAACCTGGAGGTCAAGCTCGCCCTCTTCCGCGAGCTGGATGCCCTTGTCAAGAAGGAAGCCCGATTCGCCTCGAACACCTCGTGCCTATCGGTGAGCGCCATGGCCGCCCAGACGAAGCGGCCCGAGCGCACCCTCGGACTCCATTTCTTTAATCCTCCCTACGCGATGCGGCTCGTCGAGGCGGTCGAGGCGGTTCAGACATCCCCCGAAACGGCCGAATTCGGCCTCGCCTTCTGCCGCCGCATCGGAAAGACCCCGGTGCCGGTGAAGGACCGGCCCGGCTTTCTCGTGAACCGCCTCCTCGTTCCCTATCTCAACCAAGCGGTCCAGGCCTTCGATGACGGCCTCGCCTCGCGGGAGGACATGGACAAAGCCGTCCACATGGCGCTTGGCCACCCGATGGGCCCCCTCACCCTGCTCGACCTCGTCGGGCTGGACGTTCAGGAGTTCGTCTCCCTCTCGATGGCGAACGAGCTGGGCGAGGGCCGCTTCGGCCCGCCACCGCTCCTTTGCCGCCTGACGGCGGCGGGCTGGCTCGGCCAGAAGACGGGCAAAGGATTTTACGAGCACGGGGGGAGGTAGGGGGGAGACGAAGTTCAAATAAAAATCATATCGTAGATTGACAAATCAACATACTTAACCCTACCAATCTCCGCAAATTCTTGTTTCACTTGAATTGCTCCTCTAACTCTCTTTAATGTGGAATGGAGAGCAACTCCGTCACTCGACGGTGCATATTTTTCCCACATTTGTCTCGATTCACTAGCGCCAACAAACTAGCAATTGACCACGAGCATATTCCTTCCGTCCTCGACGTTCCTGTCAGTCATTGCAGTTAGCTGTTCCTGCAATTCGGGTTGAGAAAATAAATCTTTCTATCTAGCAGTTTCAGCGATCATTTTTTCTCTAGTTTTATTTGGAAGTGTTCCCTCGAATCGAACCTACAACTCGCCTAGCCGGGTCATCCACAATGCCCGCAGTTCAAGCAATGACACAAATTTCGAGAAGGTCAAATAGGGCCAGGTTGGTTCAGTTAGGCTATTTTCGATCACGTGGGCCTCACAACAATCAACGCTTAACCAATACTAGTAAAACCTTGGTAACGCGACACCAAGCTCACCTCTGGCAAAAATCCAAAATCTATGTGATAGGGTAGAAAAAACTTTAAGAACCCCAATATCTGGATCTCCCTATGCGAACCTTTCCCCGTCCCGTTGTGGTCATCAGCAAATGCTTCGAATTCGAACCCTGCCGGTACGACGGGGAGGTCATCCCCTTTCCGTGGAGGGACAGGCTCAAGCCTTACGTTCGCTTCGTCCCGGTTTGTCCAGAGGTGGGAATCGGGCTAGGAATTCCCCGCGACCCCATCTAGATCGTCTCCGCCGGGAACCGGAAAAGGCTGATACAGCCTTCGGCCGGAAAGGATCTCTCGGCGGAAATGCGGAAATTCGCAAAAGGCTTCCGCATATCCTTGGGAGAGGAGGTGGACGGCTTCATCCTCAAGAGTCGATCCTCTTCCTGCGCCGTGGACGATGCCAAACTTTTCCCGGGCCTCGAGGCCGATCGCCATTCGGCGAGAAGCTCCGGTTTCTTCGCGGAAAATATTCTCCGGCGGCATTCCGACACGGCCATCGCAGACGAAACCCAACTCGGCAACACCCGGTACCGGGAATATTTTTTCACCCATCTCTTCGCCCGTGCGGATTTTCGCGGGACGAAAAGACGCGTGGAGAAAGGGGCGCTCGCCCGCTTCCACGCCGAGAACGAATTCCTTCTCATGGCGTACAGCAACAAGAGGTTCCGCGGCCTCGGAAAAATCTCCGCCGGTATGGACGGAGGACCGTTTTGGAGATCGCTGCTCCGCTACGAAAGGATTTTTTTGGAGATGCTTTCCCGCCCTCCCCGGCGCCCCTCCGTCGTCGCCGTCCTGAAGCGGTGCCTGGAACACTTGCCCAAAAGCGTCGATGGCGCCGGGAAAGACACCCTACTTGGAGCAATGGAAAGATACCGGAGGGGGGGATCATCCCTCGGCGCGGTCACCCGGCAAATGGGTAAATGCCTCCGCGGAAGCGGAAACAGCGCCTTGCGGAACCAGACGTTCATCGAACCATATCCCGGGGATTTATCGGATGGAGGGAGGCCAGCTCCTGCGGTCCCGTCGCACGGGAATTCTTTTCAGGAAAGAACCGGCGCTATGCGCTTGAGCAGGAATTCCGCGCCAACCCGGGCGAGGCTTTTCCCAGCTTAGGCCGCCGTTGTATTCTCATGGCGGGAGCGCATCGGTGCCGGTGTGCCGCCTGGACTTCAAATCCAGTGTGCGGGGCTAAACACTTCGCAAGTGGGTTCGACTCCCACGCGTTCCCGCCAAGGAAATCAATTTCTCACAGGCGCAATCGCGCGGCGAACACGAGGGCTCCCGCCCCGACGCGAACCCGCACCGCAGGTCAAAAGGACGTGTCAAACTTTTCCGGATTAAGAGGAATCTTGTGGAAAGGCTCAAGCTCCTCCATGTCCTTGGAGCAAAGGTCCAGGGCCGCCAATGCATATATCCGGGCGGCGTCCTTGATTTCCCTCCGGAGGACTCGCTCGGGCGGAGCGAAGGAACTGGTCCCGGCTTTCCCCCCCACCCCACAGATGGCCGCAGGAATTCCCAAAATGTGCTGAATGTGGCCCGTGTCCAGATACCCGTGATGGAAAAAGAGTTCCGGTTCCTTCCCCCGCACTTTTACATGCGCATGCCGCACCGCCTGTACCACCGACTCCTTGAGAGAAACCTCGAAGGCGGGATTGAAGGGAGCCTGCGGATTCAAGGGAAGCAGATCAATTGAAACGCGGGGATCGTTTTCCCTCAGTTTTTCCAAAACCACCTCGATGTCATCGGTGATGGACTCGAGGGTGGGCCCGACGGGCGTCCGCACACACAAACTGATCGTGCACTCGTCCATGAAAAGACCCGTCTTGTACTCCAAGCCACCTTTCACATAGGAAATGTTCACGCGAGGCGGAAGAATGTCCTTATATTTTTTCTCGTTGTATGTGATTTTCATTCCGGTGATCGCTTTCACCACATCGGCCATCGCGGGACCCACGTGGACGCCCATTTCGGGGAAAGCGATATGCGTCGGCTTCCCACTAAGCCTGATGCTGAAATCATAAGCGCTGACGTGGAGGGGCGAGATGCCGAGGTCCGTCTGCTCCCCGCTGATCACCATGTCCGCCGTGATGCCACATTGGAGAAGGTATCTCGTACCAAGCCCGTATTCCATCTCGCCGATGGCCGCGGTGAATACGATATCTCCTTTCAGCGGTGCGCCCGAATCGCGCAAGGCTTTGATGGCATAGACGAAGGCAGCGACGGAACACTTCATGTTTATCGTGCCGATGCCGTATACATAGCCGTCCTCATCCACGCGGCCGCTGAAGGGATCTTCTCCGATATCCTCGTAACCCGGCGGGACGGGCTCGGTATCGAGATGGCCGTTGAACATGAGGGTCGGCCCGCCGCCGCTTCCCTTCAAGCGGAAAACCACGTTCGGCCGCCCTGGCGCCGGGACATTGAACCCCCTCACCTCATACAGCTTGGGCTCAAAGCCGAGCTTTTTCACCTCATTGGCCAGGTACAGGGCGACGTCCGTTTCGCCTGGAGTTCCCGTAACGCTCGGAATCTTGACCAGTTCGCTCGTGAGGCGGACAACGCCCTCTAGGTCCAGTTTCTCCAGCACCACGTTTTGCAAATCGTTCATCTTAAATTCCAAAGAACACGCACCGACGATTAAAGTGAAACGAGCGTGAGGGTGATGGCAATCGGAAAAATGGTGGAATTCAATATATATCCAGAATTTTCGTCCGTCAACGACATGAAATCCGGAGGAGATTTCCGGTCCCGGAGGAAAAGAAAGCGTCCGTTTCGTGGAGACGCCCTTCGGATAACCCGCCATCTCATCGGAGAGGAAGCTTTATTTAGCGGATCATGGCAATGAGGCCGCGCAATTTGCATCCGGCGCAATATGCTGCGATGTTCAACAATGAAGCGGCGCCACTTCGACTCCCCCGCTGCCGCACCCGAACGAAATCAAAACCGATGGAGCTCGGGCGGTTCAGGGAAATTCAAGTGAGCGACGGCCGGAATTGCAACAATTCAGCTTTTCATTCTTTTGCCTCATTGCGGAGACACGATATGGCAAGAAGCGTCTCGAAAAAATGGCGGATCGGTTTCGTCGGGCTGGGCCAAATGGGCATTGCCTTCACCCGGAACCTTCTCCTGGACGGATTCACCGTTTCGGGAACAGATCCGGTTGAAGCGGCCCGCAAACGGCTCAAACGGGCGGGGGGGATACCCCTCGCCGCCCCCCGCGAGGTGGCGGAATCCTCGGAGTTTCTTTTTCTCTCCCTTCCGAACTCAAAAATTTCGCTCAAGACCGCCCGCGGAAAAAACGGCTTTCTCGCTTTTTCTCCCGGCAAAGCGCCCAAAGCGGTGATCGACACCACAACCGCTGATCCCGAAGACTCCCGCCGGCTCGAAAAACTTTGCCGCGCGAAAGGAGTGGATTTCCTGGATGGCTGCGTGAGCGGGAACAGCCGTAATGTGGCGGATAAAAAAGGACTTTTCCTCGTAGGGGGGAACCAGAAAGTTTACCGGAAGCTGGCACCCCTTTTCAGCCGTATGCTCTCCGACCACGTTTACTGCGGCCCAACGGGAATGGGCGCCACCATCAAGGTGGTCGTCAATTACCTCGCCTGCATGGAGCGATGCGCAATCGCCGAGTCCCTCCGCGTGGGAATACGCGCCGGAGTGTCCGGCGAGCGTCTGCTCGACATCCTTCAGCGCAGTGCGGTAAACAGCCACCAACTGCGAACTCGCGGACCACGAATGGTCCGGAGGCGCTATTCCGATCCAGACAGCCCGTTAGACATACTCATGAAGGACATGCGCCTGGGGATTCTCCTCGCAAAACGCGCCGGGGCCCATACGCCTCTCGGGCGGGCGAGTCTTCCAATCTACAAGGAAGCCGTGCGCGCGGGCCACGGCCCCCTCGACAGCGCCGTGGTGTGCCAAGTGTTCGAGGACAAAGAACGAACGTGATAAGGCGAGAGAAGGATGTATCCCCAAAACTTCGCGCCGTCCTGCCTCAAAAAAGCACGAAAAAATTCTTCCTGAAGGCCATTTCCCAAATCGGGTCATGCCATTTGTTTAACAGAATGAATGCTGGGGGGAATTCTCTCGGGATACATTTTTCCGGGGATATGATTTCCGCACCGCGCGGCATCCGAATTGACGTCGCCCCTTCGGATGTCTAAGATTTTCCCCGTACGGCAAACCAATCGGCTCTATCTGCTTGGGCCATTCCGGGGGACGGAAAATTCTTCGGAAAGGCCGCGTACTGTTTTTGGAGGCATGCATGGCGGGCGGCTCCTCTTCTTTGTGCAACTTCATCGCGGGGGGAGATATCGCCCCGAACCGGCCCAATCCCAAAACGACTTTCGGCCGCCTTACCCCTCTCCTTCAGGAAGCGGACCTCGCCTTCGCCAATCTCGAAGTTCCTCTCGCCCGGAGCGGCCGCCCCGTTGCGGGAAAAATTATTTTCCGCGGCGCCCCCGAGATGGCCAAGGCCCTCCTCGAAGCCCGATTCGGCGCCCTCTGCTTCGCCAACAACCACGCGCTCGATTACGGCGAAGAGGCGTTTCTCGAAACCCTCGATCAACTGGACAGGTTTGCCCTTCCATCGGTTGGCGCCGGGAAGAACCTCGCCGCCGCTCGGAAGCCCTGCATCCTGGAGAGAAACGGGCTCCGGATCGGCCTCCTCGCCTACTGTTCGATTCTCCCCTCCGGCTTCGCGGCAGGCCTAAATAATGCCGGAATCAATCCCCTCCGGGCGGGGACTGCCTACAAGCCCCACTATGCCTCTGACGCGTACCCGGGGGTATCCCCTGAGATTATCACCTGGGCCGAGACGGAAGACCTGCGCCGCATGGCGCGCGAAATCCGGAGCCTGCGCAAAAAAGTGGACCTCCTCTTCGTAAATCACCACTGGGGGACAAGCATGGTTCACGATATCCGGACCTTCCAGCATGAAATCGCTTATGCGGCGATCGACGCCGGATCGGATCTCGTTTTGGGCGGCCACCCGCACGTTCTCCAAGGGATCGAGTATTACAAGGGGAGGCCCATCGTCTACAGCATGGGAAATCTGGTTTTTGATTTCGAAGTGCCTTTTTTCACGGCCGCCACGCGCCAGACCTTTCTTTTCGGATGCACCTTCACGAAAAAGGGCGTCCGCGAGCCCTATCTCCTCCCCTGCCGGATCGGGCGCAACGGGACCCCGGAGCCCCTTTCTCCCCGCCGGGGGCCGGGTGGCGAGACAGTGAAATTATTGGAAAAGCTGAGCAATCCCCTCGGAACCCGATTGAAAATCAGGGGAGACCGCGTGGCCGTTCTCCCCCACCCTTCATGATATTTCGGGGAACGCCGCCTTCCTGTGATTAGCCCTCTAGGAAGAGTTGAACCTCGCCGAAAAGATCCTCGCGTCGCCTCTCAAACTGGGCATAGTGCGTGGCGTCACCAAGGACAATGTGGCGCTTCCCGGCGCTTCTCGCGAGCGCTTTGTACAAACCCGACATTTCGGCATCGAGGGAGGTGTGGTCGTAATCTCCCACGATGGGAGGGCGGGACAGCGAACCCTGGAGGCGCCATCGTCCAGTACAACTGCACGGACTGCTCCCCCCTCATCACCAAGCTCCGGGACATCGTCAGCCGCTATTCCGAGCGCGTCATCTTGGCGCCCTGCCAAACAATAAAAAATTGAATCGTCCTGACGGCGTGGACAAAGCTCGACACGATGGAAGAGTTCGACGAGAATCGGATCGTCAGGTTTATCAGGGCCTACAGGGGAATCGATCATCACCGGTAACGGATGGGTCCGGTGACCGTGCCAGTATTTCTCCCAAGCGCCCGGCGAGCAAATCGGGATTCTCGTTCATGTTAAATCGAATCGTCAGAAATCTCCTTTTTCTCACTCTCGCCCTCTTGCCCGCCTCTTGCTCGAGAGAGGGCGGTTTTTCCCGAACGGCAGACCTCGCCACGCCCCGGCACGGCCATACGGCCACTGCACTGGGGAGGGGGCGGGTCCTCGTTGTCGGCGGGTTGACCAAAACCTCTCCTCTTGCCTCCATGGAACTGTACGACCTTTCCAAGAGATCGTTTGTTCTCTTTCCTTCCGCCGGGATTCGCGCCCGGGGATGGCACATCGCGACGCACCTGGAAGACGGCCGGGTGCTCGTCACGGGCGGCTGGCTCAATGCATCGACCGCCCTACGGGAGTCGGCTCTCATCTCTCCCGAGGGCGGGCGCACCGAAACCGCTCTCCAGCAACGCGGCCGTTATGACCACGCGGCCACCCTTTTGAAAAACGGAAACGTACTGATTACAGGGGGCAATGACGGGCATCGGGCCTTGCGAGCGGCTGAGGTATTTTCTCCGGAAACGGGCGCATTCTCTCTCACCGCCCGGCCGATGCTCGTTCCCCGTCAGCAGCACACCTCCACCCTGCTCGAAGACGGAAAGGTCCTCATCATCGGCGGGGCCCGCGGTAAGGGGGCCCGCTACGCAGAGATTTATCATCCCTCGGGCATGCGGACCCGCCTCGTCCGCACCCCTACGTTTGCCGAACGCCGCCGCCACACGGCTACGCGCCTGCGAGACGGGCGAGTGCTCATCGCGGGGGGCTTGGGGGCGGAGCGAACCTTGCACAGCGCCGAACTCTTCGATCCGGTGCGCTCCTCCTTCACACGATTAAAGGCAAAGATGTGCGAACCCCGCCAGCAACATACAGCCACCCTCTTGGCCGACGGGCGGGTCCTCCTTCTCGGAGGTTGGGGTAGCGGAAAAACGATCGCGAGCGGGGAAATTTTTGATCCCGATGGAAGCTACTTTTACTCTCTCCCCTCCACCATGCGGTATGAGAGAAGATTTCACTCGGCAACCCCGCTGGGAGAAAGGCACATCCTGATTGCTGGAGGGGCATCCGACATCGAGGTGCTGTCCGCCGCTGAGCTTTTTTCCGTTCCCGAACGGGAAAAAAACGGGATGAAGTGTGGCTGAGAGGAAAAGAAAAAATCATTCCCGCCTGCGAGCATGCCGTGGCCATCGGTCCCCACCGCCTGCCTGTTCGTCTTCGTGTTAGCCCTTTTCGACCTGGGCTTCCTGCAAATGATGCCCACCCCGGGCGCCATCGAGCTGAGCTACCTGGCCGAGCCGAGGCGCTGACCCGCCCTCCGGACCACCTCCCAGCGCATGACGCCGCCAGTGACCTGCTCCCCTTAAACCGGTCCAGGTTGGATGTTAGGATTTTCGGTATGGTTTTGCTCTGGACTGACAGACCAAGGGGGATTTCTCATGTAACAATCGAAGACACGGTCGTCGTCACTGAAGACGGGTGGAAGACATACGGGAACGAAGGGCGTGATTGGACTGAGGTGGACGCCTGAAAAAGGACGCACTATTGTTTGCAGGATACGATTCCCCATGCCAACCGCATTGGCCAGGGGGGCGATTCGACCCGGCCCGATGTTCTGTCGAAGTTCGGCTTCGGCTACTCGACGGTCTGCCTCGGGGCCGGGGGCGAGACACTGATAACGTGATACTTCTCCCTTTTTTCGATGATGGAAATGCAACGGCAGAAAAATGAACGGCTCTGATCTGTTTCTTCACACTCTCATCAACGAAGGGGTGCAATGCCTCTTCGGAAATCCGGGCACCACCGAGCTCCCCTTCATGGACGCCCTCGTGAACGAGAAGCGAATCCGCTATTACCTCTGTCTCCATGAATCTATCGCCATCGGCGCCGCCGAGGGATACGCCTTCGCCACAGGGGGGATAGGAGCGGTAAGTCTTCATGTGGCCCCCGGGCTCGGGAACGCATTGGGCATGATTTACAACTCCATGCGGGCGGGCACGCCCCTCCTCGTGACGGCGGGCAATCAGAGCACGGGCGGCCAGTTTCAGGAAATTGTCCTCTCCGAAGACTTGCCCCGGATGG
Source organism: uncultured Nitrospinaceae bacterium (assembly GCA_964620535.1). Lineage (GTDB taxonomy): Bacteria > UBA8248 > UBA8248 > UBA8248 > UBA8248 > CAZUHN01. The sequence continues at coordinate 23,173 of CAZUHN010000061.1, forward strand.
CCGCGCCCCTCGTAAAATGGTCTTACGAGGTTCGGCGCATCGGAGACCTCGAACAGGCCATAAGGCGCGGCGTCAAGGTGGCGTTGACACCGCCGACCGGCCCTGTGTTTCTCTCTATTCCGGGAGAAATTTTGAGAGCCTCCTCCGGCGGAATCCGGGAACGGCCCACGCGGATCCCCTCCGCTTTTCCCGCGGCGCAAGAGGCTGTGGAAAATGCCGCGAGGGCCCTCGCCGATGCACAGTCGCCCGTCATCGTGGCGGGCTCCCGCGTCACTCGCTCCGGTGCGGAGCAGGAGCTCGTCCAATTGGCGGAACGAATGGGAGCCAAAGTATTCGGAGAGAATTTCCCGAACACCTTTGCCTTCCCGAACGACCATCCCCTTTACTCCGGCGAGCTCGGAAGATTGGCTCCCTTGGTGAAAGCGGACCTGGAAGGAGCGGATGCCATTCTTTTCGTCGGGACGGAGATCTTCACCCTCTCCTACCCTCCCGATATCCGGATGATCCCCGAGAACGCATATCTCATTCACCTCGACCTGAACCCTTGGGAGATCGGAAAGAATTTCCCGGCCGATTGTGCGCTTTTCGGCGACCCGAAAACTACCCTCCCCACTCTTGTGCGCGAGGTCGAGGCCCGTACAGGCGCCGCCGGGCGCAGGCGGGCCGAGGCGCGCCGCAGGAAGGTGGAAGCGGAAGTGTGCGAGCGACGGCAGCGCGAGACGCCCGCGCCATCGGCGGAGGATTATGAAGCTTCCGGCATGAGCCCGCCGGCCTTCCAGAAGGCGATCGGGGTGTCGCTTCCAAGGGACGCCGTATTCGTAGACGAATCGTTTGCCTCGGGAGGACCGGGTCTCCGGCGGGCCGTCGCCCCGAAGACGAAACACTACTTCGGCCTGAAGGGAGGAGGAATCGGCCTGGGCCTGCCCACCGGTGTGGGGGTCAAGGCGGCACTTACCGACCGCCCCGTCGTATGCGTCGCCGGAGACGGATCGGCGATGTTCACCATCCAATCCCTCTGGACCGCGGCGCACTACGGCCTGGCCACGGTTTTCGTCATCGCCAGCAACCGTTCCTACCGGATACTGAAAGAGCGCGCGCTCTTGCTCGACGGAAAGATAAAGGAATTTCACCAATTCATCGGGATGGAATTGAACCCGCCGGAGATCGATTTCGTGAAGCTGGCCGAGGGAATGGGGGTGGCGGGCAGGAGGGCGGAGAGGGGAAAGGACCTGGAAGCGGCGATCCGCGAAGCACTTCAGGCGGGGAAGCCCTGCCTTATCGAGGCCGCCATCCGGAACGAGGAGATTTAGCTGCCGCCCCCGTTTCTCATTTTGGCGATGGCCGTCGCCACGCGGTCCGGTGTAAGGGGGAGTTCCCGAAAACGAACCCCCACTGCGTTGCAGACGGCGTTCGCGATGGCCGCCGCCGTCGGGACGTTCACCTGCTCTCCTACGCCCTTTGCCCCGTAAGGACCGTTCGAGTACGAATCCTCGACGATTATCGTCTCCACCCGGTCCGGAACGTCCTTTGCCGTGGGAATGAGATAGCCGTGCATATCGGGGTTCGCCATCCGGCCACCCGGTTGAACGATTTCCTCCATCAAACAAAACCCCAGACCCATGTAGACCCCCCCGTCCACCTGTTGGGAAACACCGAGGGGGTTGATGGCTTTTCCCACGTCGTGGGCCGCCCAAAACCCGGAGACCTCGACCTCGCCCGTGTCCGGATCGACAAGCACCTCGGCCACTTGTGTGCCGAAACCATACACCTCGTAGGGCTCGCCGTGGCCGGTTTCCTCGTCGACCCGGGCGGTCGGAGGAAGGCTGTCCGAACCCCCGAGGAGCTTGAGCTCGTCCGAGACAAACGCCTTCGCGATTTCGAGGAGGGTTGCCCCCCGGGCTGGGCGGGCGCACGGTCGGACCACCCCCTTCCTGAGCTTGAGGTCTCCCGGATCGGCTTCAAGCAGATGACCGGCGAGGCGGAAGATCTCCTCTCGCGCCCTGAGAGAGGCGAGGTAGACCGCCTTTCCCCCCTGCATGGTGACCCGGGAGCTGGAGCTCGTGCCTCCAAAGGGATCGATGGCGGTGTCCACTGTCTCCATCCGGAACGCTTCGTAGGGGATGTTCATCGTCTCGGCGGCGATCTGTGAGAGAATGGTTTTGCTCCCCTGCCCAAAATCGACCACCCCGGCCGCTATCTGAAGCTTCCCCTCCGAGGTGAGGTATACGCGGGCCTCGGCGGCCGAATACGCATTCCCGGTCCCGTAGAGACAGCTCGCCACTCCGATTCCCTTGAGACGATTGTCTTCGCTCCGGCGGGCAGCGCGCGCGCTCCAACCACTGGCCGCGTCCGCCTTCTCAAGGGTTTCGATCAGGCCCACGCTCTCGCCGAGGCGCTGGTTCCAAGGTGTTCGTACACCCGCACGCAGGCCGTTGATGCGGCGAAGTTCGATGGGATCGATCCCAAGATCTTCGGCGAGCCGGTCCATCTGCTGCTCCCCGGCGAAGTTGACCTGGGGGCACCCGGGGCCGCGCATCTGCCCGCCGTAGGGGTTGTTCGTGTGAACGCAATAAACGTCCACCTTCGCGTTCGGTACAGTGTAGGGGCCCAACGCGTGGTAGGTGGCCCGTTTGAAGGCGGGAGGATTATCCCCCCCCGACGCCGCATAGGCCCCCTTGTCCAGGTAGATCTCCACCTCGGCGGCCGTCAACCGGCCGCCGCGCGCGGCGCCCAGCCTGCTCCGAATGATGGCGCCGTGGCGCTTGGCCGAGGCGATCATGCTCTCCTCGCGCGAGTAGACCAGCTTGACAGGCTTGCCCGTCGCCCGGGCGAGGATCGCCGCGCGAAGGCAAACGTCCACGCTCGCCTCGCTCTTGCCGCCGAAGGATCCGCCGGGAAGGGTCTGGATGAATCGAACCGCGCGCCCACCCCTGAGCCCGAGGATTTGCGCCACCCGTTCCCGGACGAGGAAGGGCTGTTGGGTGCAGCCCCAGACCAGATAACTTCCTCCCGGCAACGGCATGGCGCAGGCGGCTTCGACTTCCAGGTAGAGGTGATCGACCGGGGGCGTCCGGTACTCGCCCTCGACGACAACATCCGCCGCCCGGAAGCCCGCTTCAAGGTTGCCGGTCCGGATTTTCGCGTGATTGAGCAGATTTCCCCCGGGCCAGAGCCGAGACGCCCCCCTCGCCATCGCATCGCGCGGGCCGTCCACCACGGGAAGCGGCTCGTATTTCACTCGGATGCGCCGGAGGGCCTCCACCGCGGCCTCGCCCGTCTCAGCCGCAACGAGGGCCACCACATCGCCCATGTAACGGACCCTATCGCGCGCGATGAGCGGCGTGGACCGCTTGTGGGGGAGAAGGCGGGGCGCCCCCGGCAGGTCCACCCCGGTGAGGACCGCCGCCGCGCCCGGCACCCTCCGTGCGTCCGCAGCGTTAACCGATAGAATCCGGGCGTGGGCGTGTTCGCTCCGAAGCGCGTGCCCCACGAGCATCCCGGAAAGACGGAGGTCGTCCAAGTAGAGCGGCTCGCCCGCCGCTTTTTCCGGGGCGTCGAGGAAGGGAACCGTCGCTCCGACCACGACGCCGCCCAGGTCTTTCGCTTCGGCCAAGGAAATCCTCCTTCCGGACAATTATGGCCCTGTTCCTTTATGTGCGAAGGAGGCAATTTATCCTCCACCATCGTTCGTGTCCATGAGGAGGGCGACCCCTTCCCGCCCGCTTGGCCGGAAAAATGAGCGACACACGGCCAATCGCCAAATCTCCCCCGGCGTTTGCGGCCCCACCCGCTTTTGGGATATTTTTCGCGGAACTTTCCGGAAACACCTCTCCCGCGCTCGCCACGGACCCTTCGGGCGGATCCCGGCGGGAGGCTGTGTGCCGATACCACCCGATTCGAGGCGCGAATGCCCCGGGAAAAGTTAAAGAAGACAAAAGGGGGCCGCGCCCAGGACCCCCGTGGCCGGACCCCTCGCACCCGACGGGCCGTCGACGCCATCACCCTCGAAGTCATCCAGGAAGGCCTGAACGCCATCGTTCACGAGATGAAGGCGAACTTCACCCGGATCGCCTACTCCTCGATCCTGAACGAAGGCCAGGACTTCTCCTGCATGCTGATGGACGGGCGCGGCCAACTCATCAGCCTCGGCGAGGGGAACATCCTCCACATCTTCCCCCTCGTCTGGGCGGTGGCGGACCTGCGGGAGCGCTTCGCGGGGGACATCCACCCCGGCGACCTCTTCATCCAGAACGATCCCTACACCGGGGGAAGCCACCTGAACGACATCGCCATGATCAAGCCCGTCTTCGCCGGCGGGAAGCTCTCCTACTTCGCCGGGCTGCGGGCCCACTGGGCGGACGTGGGCGGAATGCGGCCCGGCAGTATCAGCGGGCAGGCGATCGAGATCTACCAAGAGGGAATCCGGATCCCGGCCATCCGGGTCCGGAGCCGAGGCGCGGAAAACCGCGACGCGATCGAACTCCTCTTCGCCAACATGCGGGTGGAGAACGAGCGGCGGGGGGACTACCGCGCCACGGAGACCACCCTCTTCGCCGCCGAGCAACAGGTGCTCGCGCTCACCCGGCGCTACGGGCGCGCCGTCATGGACGCGGCGGCGGCGGGCCTGCTCGACAGGGCCGAGGCGCGGATGCGTGATCGCATCCGCTCCCTGAAGGACGGCACGGGCGAGTTCGAGCACTACCTGGACAACAGTGGCACCTCGAACCTTCCCATACGGCTCCGCGCCAAGCTCACCGTCCGCGGGGACGAGGCGGAGGTCGACTTCACCGGCTCGGCTTCCCAGGTCCGAGGCCCGCTCAACCTCGGCCCCGCGGGGGGACCCACCGCGGCGTTCATGATCCTGAAGGCCTTCCTCGATCCGGGTGGGCCCATCAACGCCGGAGCGTTCCGGCCCCTCACCGTCCGCGCCCCGAAAGGGACCCTGGTCAACGCGGAGCCGCCCGCCGCCTGCGGCGGGGTGGCCGAGGTGCTGGCCAACCTAGCCTACACCCTGGTGGGAGCGCTCGCCCGAATCGCTCCCGGCCTCGTGGTGGGCGAATTCAAAGGAGGGGCGAACCACACCTACATCTCCACCCGGAGCGGCGGCGGACATGCAATTTTCTACGAATACCCCGCCGGGGGAACCGGCGCGGCCCAGGGACGGGACGGGAGCAATACCTGCCGCACCTGGATGGAAGGGGACTTCTCCTCCATTCAGACGGTCGAGGCGGTCGAAAACGAATTCCCCCTCCGCATCGAGCGCTTCGGCCTCCGCGACAACTCGGCCGGACCCGGCGAGACGCGGGGGGGCTTCGGGCTGCGCCGCGCGGTCCGGCGTCTCGGAGAGGGCGGGGAACTCACCCTCCTCACCGACAACTCCATCTTCCCCCCCTACGGGGTGCACGGCGGAGGAGCGGGTGCCGGGAACCGGTACCGCGTCATCCGGCGGGGGAAATACATCGAGCCCTCCCCCACGCCGGGGAAGGTGAGCGGATTTCCGCTGGAACGGGAGGACATCGTGGTGATGGAGACAGGCGGCGGCGGGGGCTACGGGGACCCCTTGGGGCGCGCGCCCGGGCGGGTGGCAGCCGACGTGGTGGCGGGCTATCTCACCCGGAAATACGCGTGGGAGGAGTATGGCGTGGTCCTCCGGCGCGGAAAGGTGGACGCCGCCGCCACCGCGGCCGAGCGGAAACGCATCGGCGCCCGCCGGCTCCGGCTCAAGGTCCGCAAGGGGAAGTTCCCCGGTCCGACGGGCGGCCCGGATTCCGACCCCGTCTCTCCGCTCGCCCTCCACCCCCGGGACGCGCGGGGCCACCGCCTCCGGGAGGGCGAGATCGCCGAAGCCGCGGGGCGAACTCCCGCCCCCCTCCCTGTCCGCATCCGCCTCGACGAGTCCGTCCCACACGGCGAGGCCCGGCTTCCGGAGGAGGCCATCCGCATATTGGAACTCCAACGGGGCGGGACGGCCTGGATACGATCGCTGGCTGGCCGCTGCGTCCCCTCGGCGAGGTGAGGGGGCGCGATGCACTGGCTCGGGGTAGACATCGGCGGCACCTTCACCGACCTCGTCCTGCTCGACGACCGCACCGGTGAAGTCCGGACCGCGAAGGTCCCCTCCACTCCCGCGAACCAAGCCGAGGGAGTCCTCGCGGGCCTCGCCAAGATCGGCGCCTCACTCGAGACGCTCCGCAACCTATTTCACGGAACCACCGTAGCCACCAACACCCTCATCGAGCGGCGCGGAACCTCCACCGCCATGGTGACGAACGAGGGATTCCGCGACCTCATCGAGATCGGCCGTACACAGCGGATGGACCCCAACAGCATGTTCGACCCTACGTTCCAGCGTGGGAAGCCGCTAATTGCGCGGGAGATGCGCTTTGAGGTGCGCGAGCGCACCCTGGCGGACGGGAGGGTGGAAACGCCGCCGGACAAGGCGGACCTGCTCGCTCTCGGAAAGAAGATCCGCGCCGCGAAGGCGGGGGCGGTGGCGGTCTGCCTGCTCCACGCTTACCGGAACCCGGCGGGCGAGCGCGCCGCCGCCGCCGCCCTGCGGAAAGCGGCGCCCGGCATCTTCGTTTGCCTCTCCTCGGAGGTGGTGCCCGAGTACCGCGAGTACGAGCGCTTTTCCACCGCTGTGATCAACGCCTACCTCTCCCCCGAATTTTCAAAATACCTTAACTTCCTGGCCACCCGCCTGCGCGAGCGCGGCTTCACGCGCGAGGTGATGGTGATGACATCGAGTGGGGGGATGCTCCCCGCCTCCACGGTCTCGGGCCGCGCCTTCCAGGCCCTCGCCTCGGGACCCGCCGCCGGAGTGTACGGCGCGGTCTTCGTGGCCCGGAGCGCGCGCCGCCCCAGGCTCATCACCTGCGACATGGGGGGGACGAGCACGGACGTGTGTCTCGTACTGGACTACACCCCCCGCACGGTGAACCTCCGCCACATCGAATCCTTCCCGGTGAAAACGCCCCAGCTCGAGATCTGCTCGGTGGGGGCGGGCGGGGGGAGCGTCGCCTGGGTGGACGACGGGCGCATCCTCCGGATCGGCCCCCAGAGCGCGGGGGCGCGGCCCGGCCCCGCCTGCTACGGCCAAGGGGGGACCGAGGCCACTGTAACGGACTCCAACCTCGTCCTCGGCCGCCTCCCCAGCCACGCGCTGGGCGGCGAGATCGTTCTGCGGCCGGAGCTCGCGCGGGCGGCGGTCGCCCGGCTGGGCGTGGCCCTCGGCATCCGGGACGCCGTCCGGGCGGCCGAGGGTGTCATCGAGGTGGCGGTGGCGAAGATGGTCACCCCCATCCGGCAGATCTCCGTCGAGAAGGGGCACGACCCCCGCGATTTCAGCCTTGCCGTCTTCGGCGGGGCAGGGCCCATGCACGGCATCCCGATCGCCGAGGCAATGGAGATCGGCGAGGTGCTCGTTCCGCCGCACCCGGGGAACCTGTGCGCGCTAGGCCTGCTCGCCGTGGACGTTCGGCACGACTACGTCCGGACGCTGCTGAAAAGGCTGGACACGTTGAAGTGGGGCGAGGTCAAAAAGGCCTTCTCCACCCTGCGCGCCCAGGCGGCGGCCGATCTCCGGGCCGAGGGCTTCGGCCCCAAGGCCCAGAAATTCGTCTTCACCTTCGACACGCGGTACGTGGGCCAGAAGTTCGAGATCGGGGTGGCGGCCGGGGGGGTGAACTCCCTCGCGGCGCTCGGGCGCCGTTTTCACAAAGCCTATGACGCGCGTTACGGGCACGCCTCGCCCGGCGAGCCAGCCGAGGTGGTGAATCTGCGCCTCGCGGCGTTCGGAAAAATTCCGCGGCCCCGGTTCGCGGAAAACGGCGCGGCCGGACGGGGAGGGAAAGCGCCCCGAGCCGCGCGGGAGGTGGTGATGCGGGGGCGGGCGCTGGAGTGCCCCGTCTACGGGCGGGAATCCCTCCGCCGAGGGGAGCGGATCCAGGGGCCCGCCGTCATCGAGGAGGAGGGCTCGATCACCCAGGTTTTCCCCGGCTGGCGGGCTGAGGCCGCGGCGGGGGGCACCCTCTTCCTGCGGCGGATAAAGCGCTGAGCCGCAAGCCCCGCCGGAATCCGCTCAAACCCCGCTCCGCCCCGCCAGCGCCCCCCACGCAAAGCTGAGGGCGAAGAGGGCGGCTGCGGCGGCCACCACTGAGGCGCCCGCGGGCGTGTCCCATCGGAGGGAGGCGGAAAGCCCTCCCAATACCGCGAGGGCGCCAAAGGCGGACGCGAGCCCGGCCATCTGCTCGGGCGTTTTGGCGAAAGTCCGCGCTGCCGCCGCCGGAATGATCAAAAGGGCATGGATGAGCAATATGCCGATAACCTTCATGGCGATCGCGACCACGAGCGCAATCAGTATCATGAAAACCAGCCGCACCCGAAACTCCGGGACGCCCTCCGCGCCGGCGAGCTCTTCGTGGACCGTGGCGGCGAGGAGGGGCCGCCAGATCGCGGCCAGGGCGGCCAGGGCGGCGGCGCCCCCGCCGTAGATCCAAAGCAGGTCGGTGCCGGTGACAGCGAGAATATCGCCGAACAAATAGCCGAGCAGGTCCACCCGCAGCTGTTCCAAGAAGCTGATGGCCACCAGGCCGAGGGCGAGGGCGGCGTGGGCCAGGATCCCGAGAAGGGTATCGGCCGGGATCCGCTTCTGCTTCTGGAGTGCGACGATGAGGACCGTGATCGTCAGGCAGGCCGCGATGACCCCGAGGGTGAGATCGATCCCGAGAAGAAAGCCGAGGGCGATTCCCAGGAGGGCGGCGTGCGAGAGAGAGGCGCCGAAATAGGCCATCCGCCGCCAGACGACGAAGCAGCCGAGCGGGCCGGCCACCACGGCCACCCCCAGCCCCCCCAGCAGGCCGCGCCAGACGAAATCCTCAAGGAGCAGTTCCGGAATCACGCCGAACCCCTTCCCGGGCCAGCCCTCGCCCGCCCTCCCCTTTCCCAGTCTTCCCCCAGATGGGGCGGGGGATTCCCGCATCCCCGCCACCGGGCAGCGTGTTTGGTTTTTAGGGCGAACCCGGACTTGCGGATTCCTCGCCCCCGGTCTCGCGAGGCACCACCTCCCCCGCGAGGCCGTGCCGGTGGTCGTGGGCGTGGGTGTAGACCGCGAGGCTCCCGGCGGCGCCCGCGCTGAACAGCGCCACGTACTCGGGGTGCCGGCTCACGGTCTCGGGTTTTCCGGAGCAGCACATGTGGTGGTTTATGCACACCACCCTGTCCGTCGCGGCCATCACCAGATGCAGGTCGTGCGAGATCATCAGGACGCCGCAGCCCCGGCGTTCCCGGATGCGGGAGATGAGGTCGTAGAACTCGACCTGTCCGGTGACGTCGACGCTCTGAACGGGCTCGTCGAGAACGAGGAGGTCGGGGCCGCAGAGGAGGGCCCGCGCCAAGAGGACGCGCTGCAGCTCGCCGCCCGAGAGGCCGTGCACGCCCTGGTCCGCCAATTCCGCCGCTCCGACCTCGGCGAGCGCCCCTTCACTCTCCCCCCGCGTCCCCCGCCGGGTCAGGCCGAGGAGGCGGCGCACCGTGAGCGGGAGAACGGGGTCGAATTCCGCGTGCTGGGGCAGGTAGCCCACGGCAAGGCCCGGGCGCCGCCGCACCGTCCCGGCGTCCGGCTTGAGGAGACCGAGCAGGACCCGGACCAAGGTGGTTTTGCCCGCCCCGTTCGGCCCGATGAGGGAGACGATCTCCCCCGGGGGGACCGCGATATCCACCCCGGCGAGAATCTCGTTCCGGCCCAAGCGGATCCGGACCCCACGCGCCTCGATGAGAAGATCACTTCCCGGATCGTTCGTCACCACCTGCCCCTCCGCCGGTGCAGTCCGGGCAAAGGCCCCGGACCTCCACGAGCGCCGTGTCCGACGCGAAACCCACCCCCGCCGCCCCGGCGATGATCGCCCTTTCGATCCGCTTGTCCTGCACCTCGGTAACGGTCCCGCAGCCGTTACAGATGAGGAACTGGGCCTCGTGTGGTCCGCCCGGCAGGCCGCAGCCAACGTAGGCGTTCCGGCTAGCGAGGCGGTGGACCAGCCCGTTGGCCATCAGGAAATCGAGGGCGCGGTAGACGGTGATGGGAGCCGCCCTGCGCCCGCCCGCGCTCAAGCGGTCCAGGATGTCGTAGGCGCCGACCGGGGCGTGGCTCTTCCACACGTACTCCAGAACGCGACGGCGGAGCGGGGTCAGCTGCGCCCCTCGCCGGGCGCAGACCGCCTCTGCCCGCCCGAGCGCCCCGGCCACGCAGGCGCGGTGGTCATGGCCTCTGGCGGGAAACGCATCGCGGCTCTCTCGCGCGCACATCCTCGCGCTCCTCTGTTTGACCGGAAACAAATATGATATGTTATAACATGTAAAGTACCCTGGCAATGGCACGGGCCATTTTCCGGTGCGGAGACCCGATTTTGATGCGAACCCTTCCCAGGATAGCGGTGATTTTCGCTGCCTTTTGGCTCGCGGGAGAGGCTGCCTCCGGAGCATCGCCTGCCTCAGGGAGGTCGCGCCCCACCGCGGGGCCGCGGCCGCCCCGAGTGGTGGCGAGCATCATGCCGGTGCACTCCCTCGCGGCGGGGGTGATGGAAGGGGTCGGGGTCCCCATCCTCTTGGTCAGGGGGGCGGCCACCCCCCACACCTTCGCCCTCCGCCCCTTGGGCGCGCTGGCGCTTCGGCGGGCGGAGGTCGTCTTCTGGGTGGGGGCACAACTCGAGATATTCCTGGTCAAGCCGCTCGCGGCCCTCGCCCGGAACGCGCGGGTGGTCCACCTCTCAAGAGCCGAGGGCCTCACCCTCTACCCCGCGCGGGCGAGCGGCGGAACCGTCCCCGGCGGGGGGGTCAGCCCCACAGGGGCCGACATGCACATCTGGCTCAGTCCGGCGAACGCCCGCGCCATGGCCCGCGCCATGGCCCGCGCCATGGGGGCGGTCGACCCAGCGAACGCTGGAAAGTACCGGGAGAACCGGATGCGGCTCGATGCACGCCTCGCCGGGCTGGACCGGGAGATCAAGTCGCGCCTCGGCCCCGTCCGGACCGTCCCCTACATCGTGCTCCACGACGCTTTTCAGTACTTTGAGAAACACTACGGCCTGCGCGGAGCGGGCGCGATCGCGGCCGCACCGGGCCGGCGGCCCGGTGCCCGGCGGCTCTTCGCGATACGAAAGCGGATCCGGGAAACGGGGGCGCGCTGTGTATTCGGCGAGCCCCAGTTTCAGGCCGATCTGGTCTCCGTTGCAGCCGGAGGAACCCACGCCCGCACAGCGATCCTCGACCCGCTGGGGGCCGCCCTGCCCCCCGACGCGGCCGCCTACTTCACCCTCATGCGCGCCCTGGCGGATTCCTTCCGCGGCTGTCTGCTCTCTCCTGGCAAGTAGGGCGCGCCCACCCCTTCTGGAGAACAGCGGAAAAAAGAGACCGGCGATTGCCGGCCCCCTCCGCTTCTCTGGCCGGGGCGAGAAGATTTGAACCTCCAGCCCCCTGTTCCCAAAGTGGTTAGGGGCTTCACAGCAAACCCAAAAAATCATACATATACCTTCTGATCTGCCCCCCCCAAATCGGTCCAGCTTGAATGTTAGGATTTTCGACAACATTTCGAGTGGAATCATTCATCGGGAAGATGCGGGATGAACTGTTGAAGCGGAAAATCTTCTACACACTGGATGAAGCTACGGTACTGGTGGAACGATGAAGGCAGGAATACAACCGAATCCGACCTCATAGCGATAGCGCACCCGGCTACTGTCGAATAGTTTCCAACGTAGGTGTTATGCATCCGGCAACGACGTAGATATCTATTTCTGTTTCGAAATGGTCCTAAAGTTTAACTCCTCTCCAGTTAGACCTTATTCGGAGTACCAACAGTTTCTTGCTACTACCATCCAAGACCTTCGGGATGAAGGATTGGGTTATCGTAAGATTGCTCAGTGGTTAAGAGAGAAGGGACATAAAATCCCTAGAGGTAACGGTTTTATGACAACCACCTTACCATGCTGCGCGCCGCAGAGACGCTGGACCAACCTGTGTAATCGGAACTGTCTTGTCCAAAATGTTCTGACGACATACAGTTTCTTCCCACATTTCGGACCGATCAACATCTATTAGC